>CAUFWM010000098.1 GCA_959596505.1 uncultured Collinsella sp. | reverse complement strand
ACGAGCTCACCAAGAGTGAGATCGCTGGTGCCAAGGCCGTCGTCGTCGCAGCCGATAAGGATGTCCAGGCTGAGCGTTTCGCCGGTAAGCCCATGGTTACCGTTGGTGTTTCCAAGGCCCTGTCCGTCGAGGCCGCCGGTAAGCTGATCGACCGCGCTCTCGCCGCCAAGGGCGACGGCACGGTTGCAGCCGCCGCCGATGTCGAGGATGAGGTCGAGGAGAAGGAATCCGTCGGCCACATCATCTATAAGCACCTCATGAACGGCGTCAGCCACATGCTGGTCTTCGTCGTCGCTGGTGGCGTCCTGACCGCCGTATCGTTCCTGTGGGGCATCACGTCCTTCGATTCGACGGCTGCCGACTACAACAGCTTCGCCGCTTTGCTCAAGATCATCGGCGGCATTGCCATGAACCTCATGGTTCCCGTGCTTTCCGCCTATATCGCCGAGTCCATCGGTAAGCGCCCGGCACTCGTCCCCGGCTTCGTCGCCGGCATGATTGCCATCCAGGGCCTGCCCGTTAACGCCGATACCGGCATGATCGACGCTGGCGGCACCGGTGTGGGCTTCGGCTTCCTGGGCGGCATTGTCGGCGGCTTCCTCGCTGGCTATGTCATCGTGCTGCTCGAGAAGGTCTTTGCCAAGCTGCCCAAGAACCTGGACGGCCTCAAGGCTATCTTCCTGTACCCGCTGTTCTCCACCGCCATCGTCGGTCTGGTCATGCTCGGCATCTCCGGCCCCATGGCTGCCATCAACACCGCCATGATGGACTTCCTCAAGGGCCTGTCTGCCTCTGGCGCTGTTGTCCTGGGTCTTGCTATCGGCTGCATGTGCGCCGTTGACATGGGCGGCCCGGTCAACAAGGCTGCTTACGTCACCGGTACCGCTATGCTCACCGAGGCTCTGGCTGCCGGTGTCGGCACCGACACCTACAACTTCGGCACCAACTTCATGGCTGCCGTCTCCGCCGCCTGTATCGTTCCGCCGCTGATTACCACCTTTGCCGTCATCGTCGGCAAGAAGTACTTCAGCCAGGAGGATCATGACGCCGGTATCGTCAACTTCATCCTTGGTTGCACCCACATCACTGAGGGCGCCATTCCGTTTATGACTAAGAACATCTGGCCCGTCATGCCCATCATGATGCTCGGTTCCTCCATCGCCTCGATCCTGACCATTATGTTCAACGTCCACGATCCGGCGCCCCACGGTGGCTTCCTGGTCCTGCCCGTTGTCGAGAACGGTCCGCTGTGGGTCCTCGCTATCCTTATCGGCGCCGTGGTCGGTGGCATCCTGTTCGTCGCCTTCAAGAAGTATGACTTCGAGAAGAACCAGAAGGCCGCTCCTGCCGCTCCCGCCAAGCCGGTCGAGGCTCCCAAGGCCGCCGCTGTCGAGGCTCCGAAGGCCGAGGCCGCCGACTTCGTGAAGGTCGAGAACGTCTTTGTCGCCGAGGACTTCGCTTCTCGTGACGAGGCTCTGAGCTTTGTCTCCAACCAGGCCGTCAAGGCCGGTATCGCCGGCGACGCCGACGCCGTGATGAACGCCTTCCTGGCCCGCGAGGCCGAGGGCACCACGGGCATGATGGAGGGCTTCGCCATCCCGCATGCCAAGTCCGACGCCATTACCGAGGCTGCCGTCATCGTCGTCAAGGATGAGTCCGGCGTGACCGGTTGGGACACCATGGACGGCGCTCCCGTCAACGTGGCCATCGCCCTGCTCATCCCGGGCGCTCAGGCTGGCACCACGCACCTCAAGATCCTGTCCAAGGTCGCCGAGGCGCTTATGGACGAGGACTTCCGTGCCACCGTCAAGGGTTCCACCGACGCCGCCGAGATCGCCAAGACGATCAACGCCCGCCTTGTCTAATCCCCCAGCTCGCGAATATCATCGCCCCTTGTATATAAGGCGGAGACTCCACCAGGAGTCCCCGCCTTTTTCTATCCCTCTCATAAGTTGCGGTGAAATAGGGACTGTTTAAACGATTCAACTCCAAATTCAGTCCTTATTTCACCGCAACTTAGAAGAAGGGGTTAGCGCGGCCTGTCTATTGGATCGTCCGTGCGGATAAATATTCAGCCAGAATTCCGTTCGCACGATATTACTCTGGACCGACCGAGTTTCCGCAGCTCGCCTGCCGGGCGGGGCGGTTAAGTTTGTCGCGAGTTCCGCACGCAAAGGAAAGCACTTAATGTGCTTTCCGTCTTGCGCAGGACTGTAGAGCAGCAAACTTAACCGCCCCGCCCGGCAGGCGAGCGTACAGGAACGACATCCGTCCAATAATTCGTGCGAAACACAATGAAAAACAGTTTGATGTGAGTTAATATAAACAACGTCGTGAATATGGCTCCTGTCGCATGGCTGACAGGGGTTAAACACAAAAAGGAGTCAATTATGGTTTCTGAGAAGGCTACCCTCGTTAATCCTCAGGGTCTTCACATGCGTCCGGCTGGCCTCTTCGCCTCCACCATGGGCAAGTACGCCTGCGACGTGACGGTCGTCACCCCCGAGAAGGAGGTCAACGGCAAGTCCCCGATGGCCC
>CAUFWM010000097.1 GCA_959596505.1 uncultured Collinsella sp. | reverse complement strand
CTTGTTGAGTCTGAGCGCGACGTCACCGTAACTAAGAACGGCTACGAGGCCATGCACTGCATCAGCAGCGACCAGTATCGCCTCATGCAAGAAGAAATCGCCAAGGCAAAACTGCTGTCTCGTATGATGTTGGCAGAAGACGAAATATCGCAAGGCGACTACAGCGACTACGACTCCTTCGCGACCGCGATACGAGACAAATATGACCTATAACGTCGTTATACTCAAAAGCGCGCGATATGAGTACGAGAGTATCGTCGGGTACCTTGCTCAAATCCTCAAGAATCCGCGTGCAGCAGGCAATTTTGTCGCTGAGTTTGAATATCAGCTTGATCTGCTTCGCGAGCAGCCGCTCCTACGCCCCCTCTCGCATATGCAAGAGCTGGCGGCACGTAATTACCGATCGTTTCCCGTCAACAACTACGTGTGCCTTTATAAGTTTGAGCACGAAACAATCTATATCGCTCACATCTTTCATCAGTCACAGGACTACGCCCGCCTGGTCTAACCCACAAGCTGAATACTTGGCCCGAGCACATTTGCGCGTCAACGTGAAGCGGTAATCCCCGCGCCGACAGGGGGCAGAAGTATCGCCTGCAGCGTTAGTTAGCAGATGACCTGCGTATGCTCCTCGATGGCGGCGCGATCCTCGGCGGCGATACTCGGCTCGCACACCACGGCGTCCAAATTATCCAGACGACAGAAGGTGTAGAAGTCGCGCTTGCCGATCTTGCTGGAGTCGGCGATCAAGTAGCGCGAGTCGGCCTTGCTAAAGGCGAGCTGCTGGATACGACCCTCATCCATATTAGACGTAGACACGTCGCCATCCAGAATGCCGTTGGCGCCGATAAACGCCGCGTCGATACCCAGCGCACGCAGGGTATCCTCGGCCGTTGGTCCCACAAAAGCGGCGGTACGGCGACGGTACATGCCGCCCACGAGGCACAGGTCGCAGTCTTCGCGCGCCTCAAGCAAGTTAAACACCGAAAGCGAATTGGTCACGATGCGCAGGCGAAACGCCGGCAGCATCGAGGCCATCTGCTCAACCGTGGTGCCCGTACCCAAAAAGATGGTCGAGCCCTCCTCGATGAGCTCAACGGCGCGGCGCGCGATCTGCAGCTTTTCCTCGGCATGCTTAGTGCGCTTTTCGCTGTGCGAATACTCATGGCGCAACATAGCGTGGGGACGTCCCTGTGCACTACGGGCGCCGCCGTGCACGCGCTCGATCTCGCCCAGGCTCGCAAGTTCCTCAAGGTCGCGGCGAATCGTCATATCCGAAACGCCCAGCGCATCCGAAATCTCCTTGACCGAGACCGTGCCCTGCTCTTCGAGCAGCTGACGAACCTTATCCTGTCGCTCTGCCTTAATCACGATGAATCCTCGCCGTTCTTTGCGCGCATATCATTCAAACAGTAACGAACAAATTGTATCAGACTCGTGCGGGTCAAAAATGAACACCCGCACAGCTCCAATCATCACTTTTTTGAGAAAAATACCCCCTGCTTTAGTGGGGTGTAGTGATAATCTCGCCTGTTCGCGCTACAGTTTGTCCGAATTATCTCGATGTTAGGAACCAAATGATCACTTCCGAGCTTTTCGGCACCGCGCCCTGCGGTACCCCCGTTCATCGTTACACCCTCAACGGGCCCGAGATCTGCGTTCGCATTATGGACTATGGCGCCACCGTGCTGGGTATCGATGTGCCCGATATTCCCGGCAACGTGCGCGATGTTGTGCTGGGCTTCGATAAGCTCGAGGATTACTTTGACAACCCCGCCTGCTTTGGCGCGACCATCGGCCCCGTGGCAAACCGCACCGCGGGCGCCACGATCACCATCGACGGCACGGACTGGCATATGCCCGCCAACGAGGGCGCCAACAACCTACACAGCGATCTTGAGCACGGCCTGCATAAACGCGTGTGGGATGTTGAGCTCGACGAGGTCCATAACGCCGTGCGCATGACCACCTCGCTTGAGGATGGTGAGCTGGGCCTGCCCGGCAACCGCACCTTTACGGCCGTGTTTACCGTTACACGCACCGGTGTCTTCCGTATCGAGTATGGTTGCGAGAGCGACCGTGCCACCTACGTGTCCATGACCAACCACACGTACTTTAACCTTGCCGGCCATAACGCCGGCATGGACTGCGAACATTTCTTTGTCGCCAACGCCGCCCACTACCTGCCCATTAACGAGCAGAATATCCCCACCGGCGAAATCGCTCCGGTCGAGGGAACACCGTTTGACTTTCGCGAGCTGCGCCCCGTCGCACCCGGCATGGAGGCCGACGACCCGCAGATTAAGCAGGCCCGTGGCTACGATCACTGCCTGTGCATCGATGGCTATCAGTACGGCCGCAACCTGCGTCGCGCCCTACATGTCGAGGAGATGTGGACCGGTCGTGAGCTGGACTACTACACCACCGCCCCGGGCGTGCAACTCTACACCGGCAACTGGCTGGGCGACGAGCACGCCAAGGACGATGCCAACTATGGCTGGGGCGCCGGCTTTGCCCTCGAGGCCGAGATGTACCCCGACACGCCGCACCAGCC
>CAUFWM010000096.1 GCA_959596505.1 uncultured Collinsella sp. | reverse complement strand
ACTTCCCAGGCCCACGGACATAAGCGCCACGAGCAGCGTTTTAAGGTTGACCAGGTGCGGCGGCAAGCGGAGCGCGAGCACGGCACCCAGCACCGCGCCGACACCGCAGGCAGACGAGAGCCAGCCCATCCACTCAACGCCAACGTGCAGAACATCGCGATAGAAAAACGACTCGAGCGGATCGAAGGCACCGTAGCCAAAGTTCGAAAGAAAAATGATGCAGAAAAGTAGCGCGAGGACGCTGTTGGTGAAGACCGTCTTGATGCTGGCTGCGAAGGTGGCGCGGGCGGACGTGCTAGGGTTGGAGCTTCGTCCCGCACGCTCCCCTTCCTCTGTCGAATCGGTATCCGCATGCCCGGCGATATGGCTGGTCTGCGGCCTAAAGCCCCAACCGACGACGAACGCCAGCACGGTAAAGAGCATCATAAGCACGAACACCGCGCGCGACGACGCAGCCGCCGCGACAAAGCCGCCCAGCGTGGGGCCAACGATGATACTCACGTTTGAAAACATGGCGATGGCGGAGTTGATGTCTTTGAGCTCGACAGGATCGTCGGTGAGGTAGGCCGGATAGGACGTGGCGATGGGCTGGGCGAATCCCATCGTAAAGCCCAGAAACACCGCGCCGAGCAGGACGACGCCGGTCGCGCTACCAAAGGCGATGATTGCCGCGCCAGTTGCGAGAGCGCCGATGATGCTCAGCAAGAAATGGCGGCGCGGGCCCCAGGCGTCGAGCGCCGCGCCGCCCGCAAAGGACCCCAGGATCACAAATACATTCATAAACAGGACGGCCAGCGATGTCGCCACGACTGAGGCATCGTCTGCATAGGTGAGCGTTCCGATGACGCCGATAAAGTAGCTGGTCTGAAAACCGGTGTAGATGAGGAAGCGCATTGCCACCAGGCGCTTGGCCTGCACGGACAGCGACGATTGAGGCTTTGAGAAAAGAGATGCGAGCATGGAGACTCCTTGTTTCATACGAATACGGGCGGTGGGCATTCGCCACCGTCTGTCAAATCAATCTATCCGCATGAAACATTAAGGACGCATCGAGCCCCTTTTCTCCGTTTTTCGCCCGTCATGAACTACTTGGTAGATTGTAAGGCATGTCCCGATAATCTACCAAAGCAAAAACCACCACAAAGGTGCCTGTCCCCTTTGTGGTGGAATGACGTTTGCCCAGATAAAACCTGCCAAAATAAACCTGTCCCTTTTTGGCACGTTATGACAGCGCAGCGTCAAGCCTTAAAGGTGATCTTGGATAAGGTCGCAGATGGCTCGAGCGTCGTTGATGTTGATGGCTCGGGTCGCAAAGCCGGCGTCGAAGGCCTGGCGTGCCAGGGCCTCGTTGCAGGCAAGGGCCAGCGTGTGACCGTCGACCAGGTCGAGCGAGCTCTTGCCGCGTAGACGGTCGACACCAGATCGCGCGACGACGATGTTGTCGAAGCCCTCGGTCTTGTAGCCCTCGATGATCACCACGTCGACATCGTTGTAGCGCGACAGCAGCTCGCGCGCGGGCATCTCGTTCTCCTCGCGCGTGTCGGCGTACTCCGCCCAACGCGTGGCGCAGATGAGGCCCACGTGCTTGGATCCGGCCTGGTGATGGCGCCAGGTGTCCTTAGCGGGCACATCGATATCAAAGCCATGATGCCCATGATGCTTGAGCGAACCCACGCGCAGGCCGCGACGGGTGAGCTCGGCAATGACCTTCTCGACGAGCGTGGTCTTGCCCGAGTTTTGGTAGCCGATAAACGCGATCGCGGGGACGGCCGGTGTCGGAGCTGCGGGCGCGACGGCGACGGATGCGCTCGCGGGCGCGGCACCGTCAGCGGCCACGGCTTCAACAGCAGCGGCCTGACGCCCTGCGCGATCCCACACGCCCGAGCGGCCGCCCTCCTTGTGCAGCAGGCGCACGTCGACGATCTCCATACCGCGGTCGACCGCCTTGCACATGTCATAGATCGTGAGGCACGCGGCACTCGCGCCGGTCAGGGCCTCCATCTCAATACCCGTCTTGCCCGTCACGCCCGCCGTGACCAACACATGAAAGCCAACCTGCCCGTCCGCGCGCGGCGGCGCCCAGCCCTCGGGCACGTCCTCGGCAGGCGTCCCCGCCGGCGCGATAGGCTCGATATCGCACTTACTCTTGGTAATGAGCAACGGATGGCACATGGGGATGATGTCACTCGTACGTTTGATGGCCATGATGCCCGCAACGCGTGCGCAAGCGAGCACGTCGCCCTTTTTAGCGCCATCCTGCAGCACCATGGCCTGCGTCTCGGGGTGCATAAGAATCGTGCCCTCGGCGATGGCAATGCGATGGGTCTCGGCCTTGTCGGACACGTCAACCATGCGCACCTCGCCCTTGGCATCCACGTGCGTCAGCTCGTCGCGGCGGGCGTCGCGGGCGGGCTCGGCAACAGTGCCGGCAGACGGCTGTACCGCCGCGGACCCAGCGGTGTTGCTGGCAGCAGCCGTGGCTTTATGGGCAGACATCGCGGCCCTGCGAGCGGCCTTGGTGGCATCGGCGTACCTGCTCTTGGCCATATGATCATCCTCCGATTTGGGACATAAATCGTTGCGTGCCCTCAATTATCGCGTGTTCCTGCGGTTT
>CAUFWM010000095.1 GCA_959596505.1 uncultured Collinsella sp. | reverse complement strand
GGTCCTCGATAAGGTTGGCGATGCCGTGAATGCAGCGATGCAGCGCGCCGCCGTCTGGACCATCGGGCGCGCAGAAGTCCAGGCGACCGGGGCGCTCGCGGAACCGCGCCACGTGCAAGGCATGATCCACCAACTCGCCAATGCCCTCGTTGCGGGCAGCGCTAATGGGAACAACAGGCACGCCCAGCAGGCTCTCGAGCAGGTTGACGTCTACGGCACCACCATTGGCGGTCACCTCGTCCATCATGTTGAGCGCGATGACCATGGGGCGGTCGAGCTCCATGAGCTGCAGTGTCAGGTACAGGTTACGTTCGATGTTGGTGGCGTCGATAATGTCGATGATGGCATCGGGGTTTTCGTCCAGGATAAATTGGCGACTGACGATCTCTTCGCCCGTGTACGGAGACAGCGAATAGATGCCGGGCAGGTCGGTAACGCTTGCCTCGGGATGGTTACGGATGGTGCCGTCCTTGCGGTCGACCGTCACGCCGGGAAAGTTACCGACGTGCTGGTTGGAGCCCGTAAGCTGGTTGAACAGCGTGGTCTTACCGCAGTTTTGGTTGCCGGCGAGGGCAAAATGCAGCGGTGCGCCCTCGGGCACGGCCGTCTTGGCAGCACGAGGCGAATACGTCCCTTCGCCCAGGGCCGGGTGATCCGTCGTGCCGATTGCGGCGTTAACGCGCGGGCCGGTATCGGTGTCGTGCACATCCACGAGCTCAATGCGTGCGGCATCGTCCTTGCGCAGCGTCAACTCGTAGCCGCGCAGGCGAATCTCGAGCGGATCGCCCATGGGGGCATACTTCATCATGGTAACTTCGGTGCCCGGAGTTAGGCCCATGTCCAAAATATGCTGTCGGAGTGCCTGATCGTCCGATGCCACCGATGCGACAACGGCGTCCTTTCCAATCTCGAGTGTATCGAGCTTCACGCGCTCATCCTTTCGTTAGACGCGGTTAACCGTTTACCGGGGCTAACCAACTCGTAACGACAAATGATAGCGCTCTGAACTATTTTATAAAGTCAAATACCGATGTTTACCTGCGCAAACTTTATGCGGTGCGCCCCGAAAGCTCTTTGCGCATACCGCTCAGCGAGATCGAAATGGAACCCGACCGCGCGGTAGCAGTGAGTCGATCACCCTCAACCGACCCCGTGCATGTAAAGGGCGCCTTGCCCATCAAGACGTGGGAGATAGTACCCGAGAGCTCAAAGAAATCGCACTCAGCGCGGGCACCCGAGAGAGCGATATTGAGGCCCCTGACGTTTAGTACTGCCCTGAGCGCGCCGTTCACCCCATGTGAAAACGTCACCTCGCCGCGCTTGCTCCCCACCGGCGTCTGGGCCAAAACCACATACGTACCCTCAAGCATGGCTCCTCCTCTAAGCAGACTTTTTGAAACGGGCAAGTAGTCTACTTTTACATATGGCGTTCCAGGAAGCGGAAGGCCAGACGGATCCAGGGACGGACGGAAACCTGCTTGTCCTCGTTGTCGACCGCGGTATTGGCGTTGCCGAGCGAAAGGCCGTGGCCACCCTGGTCAAAGACGTGCATCTCGCATGCAACACCCTCCTCGGCCATGCGCTGCGCAAACGGGTAGACCTGCGCGACCGGCGCCGTCTTGTCGTCCGAAACGCCCCACACAAAGGTCGGGGGCATCTGACGCGAAACGTGCGTGGTAGGGCAAATGTCGGCCAGGTGCTCATCGGTCGCCTCGCCGCCCGTCACCATCGACAGATAGCCGTTGAGCAAATCGCGCCCCGTCTTGCCACCCGTCTTGGGCACGCGCAGGTCGATGCGCGGGTCGCGCGTCTGCATATCGCGCACATAGGCAAGGTCGAGCAACGGATAGCCCAGCACCACGGCGTCGGGACGAATATCCTCCGGACGAGCCCCGGCAAGGCCCGCGAAGGGTCCGGTCTTCCACTGCGTTGCCAACGAGGCGCAGATCATGCCGCCCGCCGAGAAACCCACGATGCACACGCGCTTGGGATCGACATGCCACTCGTCGGCGTTGGCGCGCACGGTAGCGACCATCTTGGCGAGGTCCGCCTGCGGGTGCGGAAAGCTCACGTCGCCCGTGGCGCTCGTCACATAGTTGAGCACAAAGGCCTGGTAGCCGCGGTCCAAAAACGCAAACGCCACCGGGTCCTGCTCGTGCGGAGCGATATGCGTAAACCCGCCTCCGCCGCAGATGATCACCGCGGGGCGGCGGCCATTGGGCTTGTCGGGCAGCGGCTCGGCACCCAGATACGTAAACGTCGCCGGATAATCCTCGGTCGGCTCCTCGCCCCACAGCGCATGGTTCTCAATAATCATAGGTGCTCCCTCCGTGCGATTCGTGCGCACTCGTTTTTCGCACCTTAGCGTACCCCACTTGAGCCCGCGGCGCAGAAACACCCCCGCAATGAGTTGGCCTTCAACTGATATATCACAAAATCGCTGTTCAGAGGCATCGTTAAGCAGCGTAAAATAGGAGCGCTGACCATGCTGGGAAACACGTACGAAACGTTTCCGGCAAACCACACGCGTGCAACATGCACGCCTGATACGTTGGAGGCATCTATGGGTCTGCTCGATTCGCTCAAGTCCACGTTCACTTCGTCGGGCGAGGCGTCCGTTCCGCCCGCAGCAAGCTTCGCCACCCGCGAAGGCGTCAT
>CAUFWM010000094.1 GCA_959596505.1 uncultured Collinsella sp. | reverse complement strand
CCGCCGGCCCCGCCGTGCTGTCCCCGGTGCTCGCCTCGCTGCTCATCCCGAGCCTTGGCATCTTTGGCGCCCTTAAGGCACTCGGCGTCATCTTCTTTGTGGCGATCGCCGCCTCCGCCCTGTTCCTGAAGGCCCCCGAGGCCGGTTGGCTGCCCGAGGGCTTCGAGGCCCCCAAGGGCGGCGCGCACGCCGGCACCTTCGGCGACCTCACCCCGGGTGAGATGGTCAAAACCCCGCGCTTCTGGGTCCTCATCGCCACCTTCGCCTTCGCCGCCACCGCGGGCACCCTGCTCGTGGGCAAGGTTGCCTCCATCGCCGCTGTCCAGCTCTTCGCCGACCCCACGAGCGCCGCGGCCGTCGCCCTCGGCGGCGTGGTCGTCTCCGTCAACACCTGCGCCAACCTGGTCGGCCGTCTGTCCTTTGGCCAGATCATCGACAAGCTCGGCGCCTACAAGTCGCTGCTCATCAGCCTTGTCGTCACCATCGTCGCGCTCGTCATCATGTCGATGAGCTTTACGCAGAGCATGTTCTTTGTGGCGCTCGCCCTGCTCGGCTTTAGCTTTGGCGCCCTGCTCGTCATCTACCCGCCGCTCACCGGTGGCGCCTTTGGCACCAGCAACATCGGCGTCAACTACGGCATCATGTTTTTGGGCTACGCCGCTTCTACCTGGATCAGCCAGCCCATCACCGCCGTGCTGTATCACGCCGAGGCCGGCAGCGCCGCCTACCAGCAGTCCTTCTACGGCGCCATCGTGATTGCCGCCATCGCCGTCGTACTCACCGTCTACATGATGGTCTCCGACAGCAAGAAGAAGTCCGCCTAGTTTTGCTTGACGCGGCAAAGGCCGTCCTCTTGCCGCATTCCACCGGTCACCAGTATTAAGGAGTCGAAATGTCTGAGCTCAACCCCGTCCGCATTGCCGTTATCGGCGCCGGTGCCATGGGCCGCAACCACATCCGCTTTGTCACCGAGGAGCCCGAGGCCGAGCTCGTCGCCATCGCCGACGCCTTTGAGGGCGCCCGCGCCACGGCCGAGGCCGCCGGCGTGCCGTTTTACACCGATCCCGCCCAGATGATGGACGAGGTCAAGCCCGAGGCCGTCATCATCGCCACCCCCAACGACCTGCATCTGGGCGTTGCCCGCGAGGCCGTGAAGCGCAACATCGTGCCGCTGGTCGAAAAGCCGATCTCCAATGACCTCGAGGATGCCCAGGCCTTTGCCGCCGAGGCCGAGACCGCCGGCGTGCCCGTGCTCGTGGGCCAGCACCGTCGTCACAACCCCTTCGTCAACAAAGCCAAAGAGATCATCGAGTCCGGCGAGCTGGGCAAGCTCACCGTGTCGAGCTTCCACTACATGATCTATAAGAATGACGAGTACTTCGATGTCGAGTGGCGCCGCAAGAAGGGTGCCGGCCCGATCCTGGTTAACCTGGTTCACGACGTCGACCTGCTCCGTTATCTGCTGGGCGAGCCCGTTGCCGTCCAGGGTATGCAGTCCAGCGCCGCCCGCGGTTTTGAGACTGAGGACTCCGCCGTGGTCAACGTCCGTTTTGCCGATGGCGCGCTCGCAAGCATGACCATCTCCGATGCCACCGCCAGCCCCTGGAACTGGGAGGCCACCGCTCGCGAGGACCCGCAGTACCGTCCCTTCGACGCCGACGCCTACTTTATCGGCGGAACCTTGGGCGCCCTTTCGCTGCCCCGCCTGCACCAGTTCTCCTACGACGGCGCCTCCAACTGGCACAAGCCGCTGCAGATGGAGATTCCGGCCGTGGACCCGGTGCTGCCGCACAAGATGCAGCTCAAGCACTTTGTGAAGGTTGTCCGCCGTGAGGTCGAGCCCGTCGTGACCCCCGCCGACAACGTCAAGACGCTCACGCTTCTCAACGCCATCAAGGAGGCCGCCGAGACCGGCCAGCTCGTCGAGCTGTAATGCCTTGAGAGCGGCCGCGGCAGAAACCCCATGCCGAGTCCCTCGGTCCGCCACAAATAAGCCCCTCTTCTTTGCCCCGCGAGCAGCCTCCTGCCCGCGGGGCATTTTGCTACGTTTCCAATGATTTTCTGAGACGGGGGGCCTTTTTGCACCTCGGCTTGATTCGTTCGCCACGGAATGAGCCTATCTACTACGTTTAACCAATCACCCTCATCCATACCGAATTTCGCGAAATAAAAACCGCAGGTAAACGGCTTGCGCATTTTCGGAAAACCGGGGGATGGTCGACCCACACGGTTCAAACGTAGTAGATAGGCCGCTTTCGTGGTCCCGCGCCAAAACAGTCTTTTTTGAGCGAAGTGGCAGGTGGTATCCTTGGTAGCTCTGTGCTGCAAACGCACCTCAAACGCAAGGAGTCCCATGGATCTTATCGCCCAGCTCGCGCGCGAGCTCAACCTTAAGGCCGCCAACGTCGAGGCGGCCGTCAAGCTCATCGACGAGGGAAACACCATTCCCTTTATCTCGCGCTACCGCAAGGAAGCCACGGGCGGCATGGACGATGTCGCCCTGCGCGCGCTCGACGAGCGCCTGTCCTACCTGCGTAATCTTGAGCAGCGCAAAGAGGACGTCATTCTGCTCATCGGCGCCCAGGGCAAACTCACGCCCGAGCTCGAGCAACAGATTCGCGAGGCCACACAGCTCCAGCGTGTCGAGGACCTCTACAAGCCCTACCGCAAAAAGCGCATGACCCGCGCGCAGAAGGCACGCGAGGCCGGCCTGGAGCCACTCGCCAACATGATCATCATGCAGGCCTCGGCCAAGGGCAGCGCGCTCGACGCCGCCG
>CAUFWM010000093.1 GCA_959596505.1 uncultured Collinsella sp. | reverse complement strand
TTGAGCGTTGAGGACGAGGGCTCGACCGGATACATCGAGCGCTACGCCGGCTGGACCGATCCGTACAAGATCGCCGCTAACCCGGCAGCAGCTCAAGCAGTATCGAGCGATGCCGCACCTGCCGCAAGCACCACCGCAAGCGCCGATGACGATCCCATCCGCCACATGGTCGTCTCGGGCCGCAAAGGCGAGATCGCAGCCGAGACCGAGCGTCTTCTGGCAGATCACGACGCCATGGACCTCATCAACAACCACTTTATCCCCGCCCTCGACGAGGTTGGCGTCCTCTTTGACCAGGGAAAGTTCTTCTTGCCGCAGCTCATGGCCTCGGCCGAGGCCGCGCGCGTGGGCTTTGACACCATTAAGCGGCTGATGCCCGCCGGCGAGATTGCCGATAAGGGCAAGATCTGCGTGGCCACCGTCAAGGGCGACATCCACGACATCGGTAAGAACATCGTCAAGATGCTGCTCGATAACTACGGCTACACCGTCTTTGATCTGGGTCGCGACGTCGACCCGCAGGAGGTGCTCAAGACCGTCAAGGAACGCGACATTAAGCTCGTCGGCCTCTCGGCGCTTATGACCACCACGGTCGTCGCCATGGAGGAGACCATCAAGCTGCTTCATGCCGAGGTGCCGGGCGTCAAGATCATCGTGGGCGGCGCCGTGCTCACCCCCGAATACGCCAAGCAGATCGGCGCGGACTACTACGCCAAGGACGCCGCCGAAAGTGCTCGTATCGCCGAAGAGGTCTTTGGGCAGTAACACAACGGAAACAACCGAGCACCAAAACGTGCCGCATGCGCCACTTGGCACGTGCGGCACGTTAGAATAGATAAGACTATGCTCGTTTTGGCAGATAGGAGCGCAAGGATGGCGATTACGCCCGCAGAAATCGCGGAAACCCGCGGCATGGTTGAGGAGCAGAACCTCGACATCAGGACCATCACCATGGGTGTTTCGCTCATGGGTTGCGGTGACGAGAACCTCGACCGCATGTGCACGAAGATCTACGACCACGTGACGCACACGGCTGAGCACTTGGTCGAGACCGCCGAGAACCTCGAGCGCGAGTACGGTATCCCCATCGTCAACAAGCGCGTTTCCGTCACCCCGGTGGCGCAGATTGCCGCTTGCTGCAAGGATGAGAACCTCACCCCTATCGCGCATGCCCTCGACCGCGCGGCCGAGACGCTCGGCATCGATTACCTGGGCGGCTTCTCCGCGCTCGTCCAGAAGGGCATCGGCGACGCCGACCGCCGTGTCATCCAGTCCATCCCCCAGGCGCTCGCCGCCACCAGCCGCGTCTGCTCCAGCGTCAACGTCGCTAGCCTGCGCGCCGGCATCAACATGGATGCCGTGCTCATGGCGGCTCAGACCATCATCGATGCCGCCAAGCTTACGGCAGACGAGGATTCCGTTGGCGCCTCCAAGTTTGTCTGCTTTGCCAACATGGTCGAGGACTCCCCGTTTATGGCGGGTGCCGTCCACGGCGGTGGCGAGGCCGACGCCGTCATCAACGTAGGCGTCTCGGGTCCCGGTGTTATGGCTGCAGCCCTGGAGACGCTGCCCGATTCCGCATCGATGATGGAGGTCGCCGAGAAGATCAAGCAGACCGCCTTTAAGATCACCCGTGCCGGCGAGCTCATGAGCCGCGAGGCCGCCCGTCGCCTGGGTGTCGAGAAGGGCATTGTCGACCTGTCGCTGGCTCCCACGCCCGCCATCGGCGACTCCGTCGCGCGTATCCTCGAGATCATCGGCGTGGGCACCTGCGGTGGCCCGGGCACGACCTGCGCACTCGCCATGCTCAACGATGCCGTCAAGAAGGGCGGCGTCATGGCCAGCTCCAGCGTGGGTGGCCTCTCGGGCGCCTTTATCCCCGTGTCCGAGGACGCCGGCATGATTGCCGCCGTCGAGGCCGGCGCGCTTTCGCTCGAGAAGCTCGAGGCCATGACCTGCGTGTGCTCCGTCGGCCTGGACATGATCGCCATCCCCGGCGACACCCCGGTCGAGACCATCGCCGGCATCATCGCCGACGAGATGGCCATCGGCGTCATCAACAATAAGACCACGGCCGTGCGCGTGATTCCCGCTATCGGCAAGGGCGTGGGCGACTGCGTTGAGTACGGCGGTCTGTTCGGCCGTGCGCCCATCATGCCGGTGAACCCCAACGCCGGCACCGTGCTTGCCCACCGCGGTGGACGTTTCCCGGCGCCGCTGAACTCGCTGAAGAACTAGCTGAGGGGGACTGGCGAGGAGCCCCGGGGAGGGCAAATATATAAGGTCGCCTGCTCGGACAGTCCTGACTCGCACGGAGAGCACATTAAGTGCTCTCCGGCTCGTGCGGAACTCGCGATCGACCTTATATATTTGCCCTCCCCGGGGCTCCCGCACAACGGGACCTCGGTTGGGTTCTATCCCGATTGCAGTTGCTTCGCTCCTGCACCACTTGGTTGGTGCGGCGGTTTGGCGTTGGAACGGTTCTTTTTCTGATATATGCTGGTTGCGGCTCTTCTTTTGGGAGGAGTCGCTTTTTTGTTGTGAGGGGGATGGCCCGTGGCTGATGGTGTAATTCAATCTGAGCTGCTTGCTGCGGATTGGAATGGCGAATGGATGCGCCTGCAAAGTGGTCGGCATCGGGCTGATGATTCTTTTGAGTGGGATAAGCGGGCTCGGCATTTTCGTCCACTGGAGACTGCCCCGTATGCTCGGGATTTTATAAAGCTGTTGGCGCTTGAGCCTGGTGAGTCGGTGCTCGATATGGGGTGTGGGGCTGGGTCGATTGCTATTCCGCTTGCTCAGGCTGGGCATTCCGT
>CAUFWM010000092.1 GCA_959596505.1 uncultured Collinsella sp. | reverse complement strand
ACTACGCCCGATGTCCAGATGCGGGCGAGGGAGAGGAGCAAACGCTCATGGCACTTGTTACCACCGAAAAGATGCTCAAGGACGCTCAGGCCGGCCACTACGCCGTCGGCGCGTTCAACGTCGAGAACCTCGAGTTTGTTATGGCCGTTCTGGCTGCTGCCGAGGAGACCAAGTCCCCCGTCATCATGCAGACCACCCCGGGCACCATCAAGACCGCTGGTCTGGACTACTTCTACGGCATGGTCAAGGCTGCCGCCGAGCGCGCTTCCGTGCCCGTCGCTCTGCACCTCGATCACGGCGATGGCTATGACCGCTGCATGCAGGCTTTCCGCACTGGCTATACCTCTGTCATGATCGACGGTTCGCACGAGTCCTTCGAGGACAACATCGCTCTGACCAAGTCCGTCGCCGACGCTGGCCGCGCCATGGGCGTGCCCGTCGAGGCTGAGCTCGGCAAGGTTGGCGGCAAGGAGGACGACGGTCCCGCGGTTGAGGGCGAGAGCCCCTACACCGATCCGGCCGAGGCCAAGGAGTTCGTCGAGCGTACCGGCTGCACCTCCCTCGCAATTGGCGTTGGCACCAGCCACGGTGTGTACACGAGCGATCCGCACATCGAGCAGTCCGTGGTCAAGGCCATCCGCGACGCCGTCGACGTGCCGCTGGTCCTGCACGGCACCTCCGGTGTGCCCGATGAGCAGGTCGCCGAGGCTGTGAAGAACGGCATCTGCAAGGTTAACTACGCCACCGAGCTGCGTCAGGCCTACACCAAGGGCTTCATGGCCTACATGGCCGAGAACCCTGCCTGCTTCGATCCCAAGAAGCCGGCCAAGGAGGGTATGCGTGAGATCACCGAGCTGGTTAAGATCCGCATGACCAACCTCAACTCCGTGGGCAAAGCAGAGTAACAGCAAGGGTACTCCGACTCGCTACATATCCCGGGGAGGGACGATGGCTTAGTTCCCCAATCGTCCTCGGGCATGCAAAAAGCCTCGTTGCGCACTTCGTGCGGCGAGGCTTTTTGCCCCCTGCGGAAAGATTGGGGAACTAAGCCCTCGTCCCTCCCAGGTTGACCTACTCGAGGTCGTCGCCCTTGTGGCGTTGGGGCTGAAAGGGTGGGACGCGTGGGTTATTTGGTTGTTAGGGTTAACAGGTCGTTGGGGGTTTCGAGGTTGTAGGTGGCATTTGGGATGTCTTGGTGTGATCCCCATGCTGCTCTGGCAAAACTGACCCCTGCCGAAGTTGCGCATTGTTCGTCGTAGACGGTGTCGCCAACGTAGACGACGTTGCCAGGATTCGCGCCCGTACGCCGGAGATATTCGAGCATGGGTGCGGGTGCGGGTTTATGTTCGGTTGTGTCTTCGACAAGGATGATGTGCTCAAAATACTTATCGAAACCAAGGGGTGCAATTTCTTTTGCGTATTCGTCGCGCGCACGTGAGGAGACAATGCCAAGTTTGCAGCCGTTGTTGGCGAGTGTTGCGATGACTTCAAGCAAACCTGGAAACACGCTGATGGTGCTTTTAAAGCTGGCGGCAACTTGGCACCAGCGATCCAACGTTGCCTGCGAGTAGATTCCAAGTTTCTCAAGGGCATCCTTGCCGGGTATGCCGAGGGCAAATTCAAGCTCGTGTCGGGGGAGCGTTTTGCCGGTCTCTTCTTGGACAATCTGGACAAGCGATGATAGAACGCTTTCTTCTGTATCTGCCAATGTCCCATCAACGTCAAATACGATATGGTCAAAGTGCTTCATATGATTGCTCCTCTCTGTTGTTTGCCTGCAAGTTTGATGCGGTGACAGAAGAAAGGCTAGCGGGATTTCTGTCTGGTGCTATCGAGATTCTGCCTCGCTGCTCGATAGCTCGAAGGAGTGCATCCCATTTGTTCTTTAAATACCTGGCCAAGATGGCTTGCTGTCGCAAAGCCGCATTGGCGCGCGACCGTCTGTACCGTTCGCGTGGTGTGTGCCAAGAGCTTGCAAGCACGGTTTATACGGTATGCGCGCAGATATGCCGCCGGGGTCGTTCCTGCGCAAGCTTCGATAATGCGGTAACACTCTCTTTCGCTTACGCCGGCTGCAGATGCCATTTGGGGCACATCTATAGCGGCTGCATAGTTTGCGCGGATATAGTTCAGGATTGCCTTGAACTGTACGTCGCGGTTGGTCATCCAAGAGGCGTTGTCGGAGGAAAAGAGCGGTTCGGCCTTGGCGTAAATCTGAATCCAGAGCTCTGACAAACTATTTCGAAGCGCCATCTCGTTCTGCGGCCGTTGAAGGTCGTGGTTAAAGGAACTCTTTAGCAAATCGATAAAGGGCATATCGTCGGGGTTGGTGGGCGACCATTTGAGCACATCGACGCCTCGACATTGCAGCAAAGGATTGATATAGCGCTTTTGAAGGCGTCCCGCGGGATCGCCGAGCATCGACGGCTGAAAGATATGCAGCATTTGAATGGCTGGCGCCGAATTGGGCGATTGCAGCGTGCTGTGCAAAACGCCGCCGTTGATAAAGCCGGCGGACCCTTCCTCAAAGCGTACGTGCTCATGAGCCGCGCGCGTTCGATAGTCAATCGCTCCCTGCTCCATGTAGAAAAGCTCAACTTCGGAATGCCAGTGCCAGGGGACGGAATTGCCCGGATAGCGAGCGAATTCTGCGCGTTCGGCAATATAGGGCCAGTCTTCGGCGGTCTCGGGAAACGCTTCCTCGCGTCCTCCGCGGTGCAATTCTATGTGATCCATGTTTCGCATGGCATCAGTATAAAGCGCGATGGGCTTAGATTGCTCTTGCCTGTTCGGGGAACGCCTTGTCTAGGGATGCTTGGAGCTTTTCGAAGGATGCTCGCA
>CAUFWM010000091.1 GCA_959596505.1 uncultured Collinsella sp. | reverse complement strand
CGAGCGGGCGCCACTTGGTCAGGCCCAGCGTGGGCAGCTGATCGGGAGCCGGGCTTTTAAGGATGGCGAGCGCAGCGTCATAGCGCTCGTTTTGCTCGCACTCAACGTCCTCGACACCCATACCGCCCACACGGCTCACCGTGCCGGCGAAGTACGCGTTGACGAACTCCGGAGTAAAGCCGACGGCCTCGAAAATCTGTGCGGAGTGATAGCTCTGCACCGTGGAGATACCCATCTTGGACATGATGGAGACGATACCCGCCGTCGCGGCCTTGTTGTAGTTGTCGATGCCCTGCTCGGCCGTCACGTCCAGGTCGCCGCGCGCCGCCAGATCGCGGATGCACGCGTGTGCGTTGTACGGATAGATGCCGCTCGCGGAGTAGCCCACCAGTGCTGCAAAGTCGTGCGGGGACACGGCGTCACCGCACTCCACCACGATGTCGGCAAAGGTACGCACGCCGGCGCGGATCAGGTGGTTGTGCACGCAGCCCACGGCGAGCAGCGACGGCACGGGCACCTCGCCCGCAGCGGCATGATCGCTCAGCACCACGATGTTCACGCCGTCGCGGACCGCAGCCTCAACGTCCTCTGCAAGCTGCTTGAGCGCAGTCTGCAGCGCGCCTTCGCCGGCATCGCGGCGGTACACGGCACGGAAACGGCAAGTCTTAAAGCCCACGCGGTCGATGGCGCAGATGCGGTCGAACTCCTCCTCGTTGAGCAGCGGGCGCTCCAAGCGAACCAGCTGGCAGGCCGTACGGGAGTCCTCGAGCAGGTTGCCGTGGTTGCCCAGGTAGAGCGTGGTCGAAGTCACCATATGCTCGCGCAGGGCATCGATCGGAGGATTCGTGACCTGAGCGAACAGCTGATAGAAGTAGTCAAAGAACGAACGCGTCTTCTTGGACAGGCAGGCCAGCGGCGCATCGATGCCCATCGAGGCGAGCGGCGCCTTGCCCTGCTGGGCCATGGGACGCACGACCTCGTCAACATCATCCCAGTGATACCCGAGCTTAGCCATGCGCACGGCGGCGGGCACCTCGGCGTCCTCGGCGGGCGTTGCCGCGGCGGGCTTGTCGAGCGCGTCGACCGTCAGCGTCTCCTCGGCAATCCAATCACGGTAGGGCTTTTCTTTGGCGTAACGGGCGCGCAGCTCGTCGTTGTAGATGACGCGCCCGCGGGCAAAGTCGACCTCGAGCATCTGGCCCGGCCCCAGACAGCCGCTCGTCAGGATGTTCTCGGGGCTCACCTCGATGGTGCCCACCTCGCTTGCCAGCATAAAGCGACCGTCGCGCGTCACATAGTAGCGGGCGGGGCGCAGGCCGTTACGGTCGAGGGCGGCGCCCAGCGTGCGACCGTCGGTAAAGGCGATGGCCGCCGGGCCATCCCACGGCTCCATGAGCATGGACTGGTAAGCGTCGTAGGCGCGGCGCTCCTCACTCAGGCTGTCGTTGTGGTCCCACGGCTCGGGCAGCAACATGGACGCGGCACGCGTAAGCGGACGACCGTTCATGACCAGGAACTCGAGCACATTGTCCAGAATCGCAGAATCGGAACCCTCGCGGTTGATGATGGGCATCACGCGCTCAAGATCGTGCTGCAGCACGGGGCTGTACAGGTTGGGCTCGCGGGCGCGAATCCAGTTGACGTTGCCCTTGAGGGTGTTGATCTCGCCGTTGTGGATGTTAAAGCGGTTGGGGTGCGCGCGCTCCCAGCTGGGCGTGGTGTTGGTGGAGTAGCGCGAGTGGACGAGCGCCACGGCCGTCTTGACGGCGGCGTCGTTGAGATCGATGAAGAAGCGGCGCATCTGCGTGGCGACCAGCATGCCCTTATACACGATAGTGCGCGAGCTCATGGAACACACGTAGAAGATCTTGTCGCGCAGGGCAAACTCGGCGTCGGCCTTCTTTTCGATGGTGCGGCGGCACACGTACAGGCGACGCTCAAAGGCATCGCCGGCGGGCGTGTCGTCGGGGCGCCCCAGGAAGGCTTGCAGGATAGTAGGCATGCAGGCGCGGGCCGTCTCGCCCAGGTCGTGCGGGTCGACCGGAACCTCGCGCCAAAAGAGCAGCGGCACGCCGGCCTCGGCGCAGCCCTCCTCAAACACGCGGCGGGCATCCTCTACGCCCTTGTCGTCCTGCGGGAAGAACAGCATGGCCACGCCATAGTCGCCCTCTGCCGGCAAAATCTGGCCGCACTTTTGGGCCTCTTTACGGAAAAAGTGATGCGGAACCTGGAACAGGATGCCAGCGCCGTCGCCGGTGTTCTTCTCGAGTCCCGTGCCGCCGCGGTGCTCCAAGTTGACCAGAATGGACAGTGCGTCGTCCAGAATCTGGTGATGGCGCTCACCGTTGATATCGGCAAGCGCGCCGATACCACATGCATCGTGGTCGAATTCGGGGCGGTAAAGGCCCTGCTGCTGAGCGGAATCTACCTGCATCGCGATCCTCCCCTAGATATTAGACAGTCAGTTGAATAGGCATACTAGGAGCATCGCCGGCCCGTTGTGTTTCCCACCCGTTTCGAAACAATCGCGTAACGCGCGCCCTACGAGTGGACACCGCCGACCTTAAGGGCGGCAACAAGGCCCCCAAGTTCGGCCCGTAAGCTCACCGCTTCAAACATCTCAATCTGTAACAGGAAGATCCCATTTCGACGCCTAACTGTTACAGATTGAGATGTTCTCGAGAGACGGTTCCGAATGTCTCAATCTGTAACACGAAGGGCCGGTTTTGGCGGCAAACTGTTACAGATCGAGACATTCCATAGGACCATTTCTTCCTGTCTCGATCTGTAACAGCTAGGCCCAATTTCCATCCCTAGTTGTTACAGATCGAGACATTTCGGCAGCCCCC
>CAUFWM010000090.1 GCA_959596505.1 uncultured Collinsella sp. | reverse complement strand
AGGGGCACAGCTCGACATACATCTCGAGTGCGCGGACAAACTCGTCAACGGAGTGCCCGGCAACCTGACAGATGACCTGGCAGCCGTCCTTGGACAGCTGCTCGAGCCACGGGCCGGACTCACGGGCAAAGGCGGCGACACCGGGGTTCTGCAGTCCCACGGAGTTGATCATACCGCTAGGAATCTCGGCCATGCGAGGCGCAGGGTTGCCCGGCCAGGGCTCGGCGGCACAGCCCTTGGTGGTAATGGCGCCCAGCTGGGAAACATCGAAGAAATTCTGGAACTGCCAACCGTAGCCGAAGGTACCGGCTGCGGTGTTGATGGGGTTCTGCATCTTGACGCCGCCGAAATCGACGGCCATGTTCACGGTACCCACTAGAAGACCACCACCTTGGAAGCATCGAACACGGGGCCGCACATACAAGCACCCTTCATACCGTCGACCGTCTCGACATTGCAGGTGTTGCAGGCGCCAAAGCCACAGCTCATCATGCGTTCGAGCGACACCTCGCAGTACACACCGGCCTCGGCGGCAGCGGCGGCGACCTTCTTCATCATGACGGCGGGGCCGCAGCTGGCGACGTAGTCGTAGCCGCCCTCTCCAAGCAGCTCGGCTGCCGGATCGGTGCAAAAACCGTGCGTGCCGAGCGAACCGTCGTCGGTGCACACGTTAACCGTGGCGCCCAGCGCACGGAACTCATCGACACCCACGGCCTTGGAAGCGGTGCCAAAGCCCAGGCACACGTCCACATCAACACCCTGCTCGGCAAGCTTGCCGGCAAGGCACAGCACGGGCGGAACGCCGATGCCGCCCGCCACGAGCAGCGCCTTCCTGGTGCCCTCGGGCACAAGCCAGCCGCGGCCGCCGGGGCCCAGCAGGTTAGAGGTGGAACCTGGGGCCATCTGCGACAGACGACGGGTGTCGTCGCCCACGACGGCGTACCACAGCTCGACGGTACCGGCCTGGGCGTCGGCGCGATAGAAGCTCAGGGGCACGCGAAGCAGCGAGGACGCATCGCCGGGCACGGCGATGTTCACAAACTGACCGGGCTTGAGCGCACTTGCAAGCTTGGGGGCCGAGATGACGAGCGAGAAGATGCCGTCGGCGATCTCCTGGTTCGATACGACCTCGAAGTCGTGCATGCGTGCAGTGGAAGGTGTGGGCATAGACGCTCCAATCCCCCATGCGGTTGCATGGTCAAAACGAACAGAAAGCGCGGCACCGCAAGGGCACCGCGCACAAAAGCGATAAGGCTATGCTAGCAGATGCAGCCGTCGGCGAGCGTCTGCTTACCGCCGACAAATACATCGGTGGCACGACCGGTAAGCGTGCGGCCGGCAAAACCGGAGTTCTCGGCACGCGACTCGTATCCATCCTCGCCGACCGTCCAGGTGGCGGACGCGTCGAACACGGTCAGGTCGGCAACGGAGCCCGCCTTGACCTGAACCTGGTCGAGGCCCAGGATCTCACGCGGCTTGATGGCCATGAGCTCGACCATGCGGCCCATACTCATCTTGCCCGTGTTGACCAGCTCGGTGAGTACGAGCGACAGCGAGGTCTCGAGGCCGATCATGCCAAAGGGCGCAAGCTCGAACTCGCGCGCCTTCTCCCACGGGGTGTGGGGAGCGTGATCGGTGACGATAGCGTCGACGGTGCCGTCGATGACGCCCTGACGGATGGCCTCGGCGTCCTCGTCGGTGCGCAGCGGCGGGTTGACCTTGAGCGAGGTGTTGTAGGTCTCGTCCAGGTCGTTCTCGGTCAGGAACATGTGGTGCGGAGTGGCCTCGCAGGTAACCTGAACACCAGCGGCCTTACCGGCACGCACGATCTCCAGGCCATGGGCGGTGGAGATGTGCTGGATGTGCAGCTTGGCACCGGTCAGCTTGGCGATCTCGATGTCGCGGGCGATCTGGAGCTCCTCGCCGGCAGCCGGCCAGCCCTCGAGAGCCAGACGGGTCGAGACCTTGCCCTCGTTGATCTGGCCGTGGCCGACCAGGTCCTCGTCCTGGCAGTGGCTCATAAAGACCTTGCCGAACATCTTGCCGTAGTCCATGCAGCGACGGAGCATGCCCGCACCCTGCACGCCGCGACCGTCGTCGGTGAAGGCGACGGCGCCGTGGGCGACCATATCGCCCATCTCGGACATGGCCTCGCCCTTAAGACCGCGGGTCATGGTGCCCGACGGATAGACGCGGCAGTGACCGACCTCGGCAGCGCGGGACTTGACGAACTCCACGACGGTGCCGTTATCGGTGACGGGATCGGTGTTGGGCATGGCGCACACGCCGGTGAAGCCGCCCTTGGCAGCTGCGCGGGTACCGCTCTCGATGTCCTCTTTGACCTCATAGCCGGGCTCGCGAAGGTGAACGTGCATATCCACCAGGCCAGGGACGAGGTACTTGCCGGAAAGGTCGCGGACCTCGGCTCCCTCGACGGCGAGATTCTCGCCGACCTCGGCGATCTTGTCGCCGTCAATCAGGACGTCAACGACACCGTCAAGCTCGACGGACGGGTCGACGACGTGGGCATTCTTAAGAAGCAAGGCCATTATCGGCACCTCCAAGCAGCAGATACAGGATAGCCATACGCACGCAGATACCGGCGTAGACCTGCTCCAGGATGACGGAGCGTTGCGGGTGGTCGGCCATATAGGAGTCGAACTCAACGCCGCGGTTGATGGGGCCCGGGTGGCAGATAATCGCATCGGGCTTCATGAGCTTCTCGCGGTCCTTGGTCAGACCGAAGAGCTTGTGGTACTCACGAATCGTGGGGAACGGTGCGCCCTCGAGGCGCTCCTGCTGCACGCGCAACATGTAGACGACGTCCAGCTCGGGCAGGACGGAATCGAGGTCGCTCGTCACATGGTCGCAACCCAGAACCTCGGGCGCCGGCGGCAGCAGCGTGCCGGGGGCGACAG
>CAUFWM010000089.1 GCA_959596505.1 uncultured Collinsella sp. | reverse complement strand
GCGGAAAGTCCACGTTGCTGCGCTGCTTTAACCGCATGAACGACGGCATCAAGGATTGCCGCATCGAGGGCAAGATTGCGCTCGATGGTCAAGATATCCTGGGCGATTGCGACATCTGCCGTTTGCGCCAGCGCGTGGGCATGGTGTTCCAACGCCCCAACCCATTTCCCATGAGCATCTACGACAACGTCGCCTACGGTCCTCGCGGTATGGGTGTGCGCGACCGCGCCGTGCTCGATGAGCTGGTCGAGGACTCCCTGCGTCGCGCTGCCCTGTGGGACGAGGTCAAGGGCAAGCTCAAAGAGTCGGGCCTGGGTCTTTCGGGTGGACAGCAGCAGCGCCTGTGCATCGCCCGCGCACTTGCCGTGCAGCCCGACATTCTGCTGATGGACGAGCCCACGAGCGCCCTCGATCCCGTGTCGACGCTGGTGGTGGAGCAGCTTGCCTGCGAGCTCAAGGAGACCTGCACGTTGGTGGTCGTTACGCACAATATGCAGCAGGCGGCGCGCATCTCCGACTCGGTCGCGTTTTTCTTGCTGGGCGAGCTGGTGGAGCACGCGCCCACCGCTCAGCTCTTCAAAAAACCGACCGATTCGCGCACAGCGGATTATTTGACGGGACGTTTTGGCTGATACCATCTCGTAAAGGTACCTTTAGGGTTAAGATGCGGTCATGCCGGCCGCAAAGGGGTTCAACATGATCTACTACGTCGAGGACGATGACAACATCAGGGATTTGACGGTCTATGCGCTGCGCAAGCAGGGAATCGAGGCCGAGGGCTTTTCGTGCGACGGCGAGTTTAAGGCCGCCGTGGCGCGACGGGTACCCGATGCCGTCCTGCTCGACATCATGCTGCCCGATACCGATGGTTTGGCGATTATGCGTCGCCTTCGCGCCGACCGCCTGACGGCGACGGTGCCCATCATGATGCTTACTGCCAAGGACACCGAGCTCGACAAGGTGATGGCGCTCGATGGCGGTGCCGACGATTACCTGACTAAGCCGTTTTCGCTCATGGAGCTTGCGAGCCGTTGCCGCGCACTGCTGCGTCGCGGCGGCATGGTCAAGCAGGCGAGCGATGTGCTCAGTGTGGGCGACATCGTGCTCTCGCCCAGCCATCGCGAGGTGACCGTTGCCGGCGAGCCGCTTAAGCTCACCCTGCGCGAGTTCGACCTGCTTGAGTATCTCATGCGCAAGCCCGGCGTGGTCTTTACCCGCGAGTCGTTGCTGCAGAGCGTGTGGGGCTGGGACTTCGACGGCGGTTCGCGCACCGTTGACGTGCACGTGCAGACGCTTCGCCAAAAACTGGGCGAGCATGCCAGCGCCATCGAGACCGTGCGCGGCGTGGGCTACCGCTTGGCTGAGCCTTCTGCCGGTGATGGTGCCGAAGGTGACGACACCGCGTCCACCGCATCGGAGGAGTAACCCGTGGTCTTCGCCCCCCAGGGAAAACAAACGCTATCGCACCGCGTTTTTGTGACGATCTTTGTTTGCGCCATGGCGGTTATCGTGGCGTTTACGGTGCTGGGTGCGTTCTTTGTGCAAAACACCTTGGCGGATGCCACGAGTGCCAATCTGGCGCAGGAAACCGAGCTCATTGCTGCCGCCCTCGACGAGCAGCAGGAGCCCATCCCGTTCTTGCGTAGCCTCGATCGCGAGGACTTACGCATCACGCTGATTAACAAGGATGGATCGGTTGCCTACGACAACGAGGCGTCGCCTTCCACACTGCCCAACCATGGCGATCGCCCCGAGGTCATCGAGGCCTTTGAGAGTGGTTCGGGTTCCGCGGAGCGCGCAAGCTCTACGCTCGACGAGATTATGCTGTATCGCGCCGTCGCCCTTGATAACGGCCAGGTTGTCCGCTTGGCGCAGGCCCAGCCTGGCGTTGCGGCGATTTTGCTGTCGATGGTGGCGCCGATGCTGCTTATCGCAGCAGCGGGTGCGGTACTCTCGTTTTTCATGGCGCGCCGCGAGTCCCGTGCCATCATCGCGCCGTTGCAAGAGGTGGATTTGGACCACCCGCGCCGTAGCTATGAGCACGCCTATGCCGAGATGGTCCCCATGCTTGAGCGTATCGAGTCGCAGCGCCAGGAACTCAAGCGCCAAATGGCGGTGCTAGCGGACAACGACCGTATGCGCCGCGAGTTCACGGCGAATATCACCCATGAGCTCAAGACGCCGCTTACGGCGATTTCGGGCTATGCCGAGCTCATCGCAAACGGCATGGTTGAGGGCGAGGATGACCTGCGCAACTTTGGCGGTCGTATCTATCGTGAGGCGGGCCGCTTGGCAGCGCTTGTCAACGATATCCTTATGCTGTCTAACTTGGACGAGGCCGAGCGTGCGACTGAGGGCGAGGCGGTGCCCATTGGGTCCACGGAGCCTATTGAGCTCTCGCGTGCCATCTATACGGTTGAGCAGCGTCTTGAACAGGTCGCCCGTCAAGCGAATGTGACGATAAGTCATGAGACCAAGCCTGTGGTCATCGAAGGCGTGTCGCGCTTGATTGACGAGCTCATCTACAATCTGGCAAGCAACGCCATCCGCTACAATCGACCCGGCGGTATGGTTGCGCTGCAGTGCGGCACCAACGACGAAGGTCATCCGTTCCTCGCGGTCGCCGACACGGGAATCGGTATCGCGCCTGAAGAACATGGCAAGGTATTTGAGCGGTTCTATCGCGTGGACAAGAGTAGATCCAAGGCACGCGGCGGAACCGGCCTGGGGCTTGCCATTGTCAAACATGCGGCCCTGTATCATCACGCCACGCTCGATCTGTCGAGCGAGTTGGGCGTGGGAACCACCATTACGGTGACGTTTCCCATACAGCAGGACGAGCCATTCGCATAGCGATACAACATAGATATTGATGTGGACGCCGCATCGGACTTTCGGGTGCGGCGTTGTTGTGCAATTTTACGATTGCTTCCGTCATTTTTACAGGAGAGCCTGTTTCTTATGTATAGAGTTTGGTCTCGG
>CAUFWM010000088.1 GCA_959596505.1 uncultured Collinsella sp. | reverse complement strand
CACCAGGGCGGCGTAGTCGGGGCGCAGCACGTGCGCGCCCTCGCCGGCGCGGGTCGCGGCGGGCGGCAGGCGCTTGAACAGCGGGTCACCCGAAAGGTCCAGGCTGATGCTCGCGCGGCGCTGACGCAGCGAAAGCAGCAGGTGAACGTCGGGATCGGCGGCGTCGACATCGGCGCGACGGCCCGTGGTCTCGGCCAGACGGTCGCACAGCGCGTCCTTGGCGCGCAGGGCCGAGAAGCGCGTGTTGCGCAGCTGCTCGGTCACGCCGCGGGCGGTAATGGCGATGGTGGCGCCGGGGCGGACGATGCTCTCCCAGGCGATGTCGTAAACGCTATCGTACAGCTCGTCGGCATCCTGCGCCTCAAAGCGTCCAAGCACCACAAACACGCGGCTGGCCAGGCGCGACCACAGACAGGCGCGGTAGCCTTCTTCGAGCTCGCCCTCAAACGTAGCGCGGCCCTTCAGGCGGCGGACATGCGAAAGCCCGAGCCACTTGAGCTCGTCGGCGAGTGCGGATTCAAAGCCCTCGGGGCAGCTTGCATAAAATTCCATGGGTGACCTCTCTGGTTGCGTCGCTCCATTATATGATGGATGCTTCGTTTGCCATCGCCCTCGAAAGGAACCCATATGATTGATGCGTGCTCCGATTCCGCTGTATTGTTTTTTGACGTGGACGGCACGCTGACGTCGTTCGACCCCGACAACATGACCGACAAGGACTTTTCGGCGGTTCGCCCTTCGCAGACGGTCGTCGAGGCGTTTCATCGTCTGCGCGACGCAGGGCACAAGGCGTTTATCTGCACGGGTCGCCCCTTGTGGCTGATTGCGGACAGCCTGCGCGCGCTCGACCCTGCGGGTGTCGTGGCCATGGCGGGCGCCACGCTCGAGGTCGAGGGGCGTGTGGTGCACGAGGATTGCTTTGACGAGGGTATTGTCGAGGAGCTTGCACGTCGCATTGTCGCGGCAGGGTTCGAGGCCTTTTTCGAGACCAACGCTGCGACCTTTGCGCTGGAGCCCGCGGGCGTTGAGCAGTCGTCTTTAATCGGTACCTCTGTGGTGCACAGCGCCGAGGAGATGCGCATCGACGGCAGCTTGCGCGTGGGCAAGGTATGCCTCAATGTGCCCAGTTTGGCTCGTGTAGCCAACGATGACGGCTTTATCAATCGCAACTTTGAGCTGTGCAACACCGGTGGTCAGAACCGCGAGCTGAGTCCCAAGGGTATTGACAAGGGCGTGGGCGTGGCGCGAGCGCTGGCGTATCTGGGCCGCGAGGGAAATGCGCGCACTTTTGGCTTTGGCGATTCGGGCAACGACCTGGGCATGCTCGCTGCGGTCGAGACGGCTGTCGCCATGGGCAACGCCATGCCCGAGGTCAAGGCGGTCGCCGACTACGTGACCGACGATGTCGAACACGACGGCACCGTCACGGCGATGCAGCATTTCGGCCTCATCTAATGAATCCCGCGTTCTGACGTTTGCTCAAACTGCGACTCTTTGCTTTTGCATGCTCAATCGATTTATCAATCCAAACACTGAGGTGTTTATACCGTTCGCCGAGAAGATAAAAACCCGCAGCTCACGCCTTGATAAACGTAGGTAAAGTATTTAGCAGTTTATCGGCCGTATGCTAACGAAAGGAATCAGGCAGATGGCAATCAAGGTGTTCGCTGACGGTGCAAACCTCGAGGGCATGCTCGACATGTACGAGAACGGCAACGTTCAGGGTTTCACGACCAACCCGTCCCTTATGAAGAAGGGCGGCGTGACGGATTACCGCGCGTTTGCCAAGGAGGTCCTGGCCCACATCACCGACGTTTCCGTCTCGTTTGAGGTCTTTGCCGACGACGTCGAGACCATGGAGGTCGAGGCCCGCGAGATCGCTACCTGGGCCGACAACGTCTACGTCAAGATTCCGTGCGTAACCACCAAGGGCGAGTCCACCGCCGAGCTGGTCCACAAGCTTTCGGCCGACGGCATCAAGGTCAACGTCACCACTATCTTTACGCCTAAGCAGGTCGATGAGATGGTCGAGGCCGTTGACGCTGAGACGCCGTCTATCATCTCGCTTTTTGCCGGCCGCATCGCCGATACCGGCGTCGATCCCATTCCGTTTATGACGGAGTCGGTCAAGAAGGCCGCCGCCAAGCCCAACTGCGAGGTCCTGTGGGCGTCCACGCGCGAGCTCATCAACATTTACCAGGCGGAAGGATGCGGTTGCCAGATCATCACGGTGCCCAACAGCATCCTGGCCAAGCGTAAGAACATCGGCCGTGACCCGTACGAGGTCTCGCTCGATACCGTGCGCGGTTTTGCCAAGGATATCGCCTCGCTCGGTTTCCATATCCTGCCGTAACGCGAACGCTGGCTACATCGCGGGTTGTTCGCCCCGGCCTTTCCTTTCCCTATCGCTCACGCGCTTCGCGAGGGTCGCGCTAGGCAAAGGAAAGGCCGGGGCTGCCGACACGAACTTGCCGGTAGGTTGGTGATAGGCTTCCATATCCTGCCGTGGACAAAGGTACCCCCGCCTGCGCCGTGCAAAATTGAGAGTATTCAGCAAGGTAAAGGCTTTTACCAGCTGGGTGAAGCATGGAACAGCCCCCGTTTTGGCTCTGATGACGCTAAAACGGGGGCTGTTTCTTGCTTTTTCGTCTCTGAGGGGCATCCGGAACGGTGGAATTTGCAGAATACTCGCGATTTTGCACGTCGCGAGAGGGGGGACCCTTGCTTTGGCGGTTTACTTCCCCTGCACCATGGTGAGGGAGATCTTCTTGCGGTCGCGATCGACCTTTTCAACCCACACCTTGACCGTGTCACCGACGCGCACCACGTCGCTGGGGTGCTTGACGAAGCGGTTGGCCAGCTTGGAGATGTGCACGAGGCCGTCCTGGTGCACGCCCACGTCGACGAAGGCGCCAAAGTCCACAACGTTGCGCACCGTGCCCTTGAGTTCCATGCCGGGCTCCAGGTCGTCGATCGAAAGCGCCGAGCGGCTAAAGACCACCTCGGGCGCGTCGTCGCGCGGGTCGCGGCCGGGCT
>CAUFWM010000087.1 GCA_959596505.1 uncultured Collinsella sp. | reverse complement strand
GCGACTTCGGTCACGTCGATGAGTACAGCAAGCGCGTTGCTGTCCGCAAGCTCGACCGCAAGTAAGCGAAACACGACATATTCGTGGTTCTATGGTGCCTCGGCTTAGGCCGGGGTGCCATTTTTGTTAATTGCAAAAGAGCGTCAGGGCAAGCTCCCTGATTTTTTGCCGCGCTTTGCCGCTTTTCTGCCGCCCTGCACGCGTTCTACACCGTTCGCCGAGTTGCTATAGCCTTTTCACGTGGCGTGGAATATACTTTCATCAACACGTTGCCTTGTGAAAGGAACTTACATGATTTATACGCTCACTGCAAATCCCGCCATTGACTACAACATTGCCTGCGACGGTCTTTCCGCCAACACCGTCACCCGCACGCGCAACGCGGTCTATACGCCCAACGGCAAGGGTCTCAACGTCTCGTTCACCCTCGATCACTACGGCGTCGACACCACGATCCTGGGCTTTTTTGCCGGTTTCTCGGGCGAGTTTATCGTCAAGGGCGCCGAGGCCCTGGGCGTGCCCGTCAAGCCCGTGTGGACCGACGGCATCACGCGCGTCAACGTTTTCCTCAACGCCGGCCCCGATACCGAGTACAACATGGTCAACGCAGGTGCCGCCATCAATGCAGCCAACGAGCAGGAGATGTTTGAGCTCATCGATTCACTCGATGACATGACCTGCCTGGTCATTAGCGGCTCGCTGCCCCCCAACACTTCTGAGGGTTTTCTGGCCGAGGTCCTGCGCCGTGTTAAGGCAAAGGGTGCCGAGTTCGTGCTCGATATCTCGAGCCATCAGCTGGCCGACCTCATTGCCATGGAGCCGCTGCTCATTAAGCCCAACGACGACGAGCTGCTTGACATCTTTGGCATTAAGGTGAGCGGTGGCGACGACGAGTCCGTCAAGGGCGCGATGGCCGAGCTGCATGCCAAGGGCGCCAAGAACGTGCTGCTGACCCTTGGTGGCGACGGTGCGTACTTCTCCAACGGTGAGCATATCTGGTTTGCCAACCGCACCTTCGAGGTCAAGCTACTGTCGACGGTCTGCGCGGGCGACTCCTCGCTTGCCGCCTTCCTGTCCGTGTGGCACGATGCTCCCGAGCGCGTCGAGGACGCCCTGCGCCTCTCGATGGCCACCGGCGCCAACGTGGTCGAGTGCCCGGGTTTGGGCGATTTTGCCAAGGTCGATGAGTATCAGAAGGGTATCGCCATCCGTCAGGTCTGCTAGTTCCGACAACTTGCCTGAATAGTTCGATTATTTCGCATCCGTCTTAGACCAAGACGGATGCGTTTTTGTTTATCGGACTTGCGTGTGCAGCGGAGGCTGTTTCTTGTTAGACTTCTTGAGAACCATCGATTAACGCTTGCAGGCGTAGGAGGCCATAGGTATGTGCAAAGCTTCGCTCAACGGTACGCAGCCTTCAGGCGCCTCCATGCGTGTGCTACATGCGCTTGAGGCAGCCGGTCTTGAGGCCTGGTTCGTGGGCGGTTGGGTACGTGACGCCCTGATGGGACGCCCCAGCCACGATGTCGACATGTGCTGCAGCGGCTTGTGGCAGGAGTCCAAGGCGGCACTCGAGGCCGCTGACATTGCGGTAGTTGAGTCGGGCATTAAATTTGGCGGCATTACCGCCATTTGTGACGATGAGCGCATTGAGGTTACGATGTATCGTCTGGACGGCTTTTACACCGATGGCCGCCATCCCCAGAGTGTGGAGCGTGCGGCGTCGCTTGAGGACGATCTGGCGCGTCGCGACTTTACCGTTAACGCTATGGCTTGGCATCCCGAGCGCGGTCTTATCGACCGCTACGATGGCCAGGGCGACTTAGGGCGTAAGTTGATCCGCGCCGTCGGAGATCCCAAGCGTCGTTTTAACGAGGATGCGCTTCGCATGCTGCGCGCGGTGCGTTTTGCCTGCCGCTTGGATTTTATGATCGAGCCTAAGACCAAACAGGCACTTGCCGAATGCTCGCCGCTGCTCGATGCCGTGGCACGCGAGCGCGTGGGCATTGAGCTTGAGGGCATTCTTTCGACCGGTCACGGGGGAGACGCGATGCTGCGCTACCCCGAGCTCATTTGTGCCGCCGTGCCCGAGCTTGCGCCGGCTCGTGGGTTTGACCAGCGCAGCGTCTACCATGCCTTTAATGTCTACGAGCATATCGCTCGCGTGTTGACGGTAGCGGGGGAGTTGGCGCTGTGTGACGGCGTAGCGCCTTCGCCGAGCTTAATGTGGGCGGCGTTTTTGCACGACGTCTCCAAGCCCGATTGCTTTACGGTCGACCATGCGGGCAGCGGCCATTTCTACGGTCATCCCGAGCTTGGCGCCAAGAAGGCGCGCGTCATTATGGATCGTCTAGCGCTTTCGCACGATTTGATTCGCGATGTGTGCCTACTCATCAAGTATCACGATAAGCCGCTGCGCCCCGAGCGCTCTTGCTTACTCAATATGATGCGCTTGCTTTCGGGCGAGGGCATCGACACGCCGCGTCTGATTGACGAGCTCATGGACCTTAAGCGTGCCGATACGCTGGGCAAGGCGCCGTCGTGCTTCTATTACGTCGAGACGATCGAGGAGATGCGCTCACTCGCCCACGGACTGCTTGAGGCAGGGGAGCCCTATACGCTCAAGATGCTTGCCATCAACGGCGGCGACCTGATTCGCGCCGGCGTCAAACCGGGGCCGGAGTTGGGGCAGCTGCTCAACGCCGCCCTCGACGCCTTAATCGAGGACAACGTCCCCAACGAGCGCGAAGCCCTTCTGGCCCACCTCAACCTAGGATGATTTTTCTGGGACGGGGCTTAAAAAATCATTTTGAATGAAGTTGTGGTCTTAAAGAATCGCTCAGCAATCTGAAATGATTTTTTAAGCCCCGTCCCAGAAAAATCATAGGCTGTGGCTTTTAACTGCGCTTTCCATAACCTCCCGACAAAATTCGGGCAATTTGGATTTTCTTCTTGCGCTCGCGTTTTATGTCCCGTAATATATGTCCTCGCAGCACGGCAGTGCAGATGTCATGTGGCCCGTTCGTCTAGCGGTTTAGGACGCCGCCCTCTCAAGGCGGAGAT
>CAUFWM010000086.1 GCA_959596505.1 uncultured Collinsella sp. | reverse complement strand
TGCGACAACCCGCTGCAGTTTGTGCTGGCGGGCTGGGTCGCGAGTCTCGTGTTCTCCAATATCGTCTACACGCTCACGGTTTCGTTTGGCGATATCGGCAAGGCGCTCGCTGTCGTGCTGTTGGTCATGCAGGTCGGCGGTTCAGGCGGTACGTTCCCCATCGAGATGACCGGCCCCGTGTTCCAGGCGATCTACCCGTTCCTGCCGTTTACCCACGGCATCAACGCCATGCACGCTGCCATGGCCGGTGCCTACCATATGGAGTACTGGATTGAGCTGGGCATTCTGGCGAGCTACCTGATTCCGTCGCTGGCCCTTGGCGTCGTCTTCCGCCGCCCGGTCATCAAAGCCAACGACTGGATCATCGAAAAGCTGGAGTCGACTAAGTTGATCTAGTTCAGCCAGGTAAACGCCGTCGGAACATCGAGATCTTCCAGTTTGATACTTTATTATGCTGGATTGCGATGCAACACCGGTTGTTGCTACAGTAGCGGGGCGTGCCGGGGGTCCGGCGCGTCCCGTTTTTATTTGACCATGAGGCGGCACGCAGCCATACGCGTGCGGACACCACGCCCAGATTGAGTGTGAGGATGTTCCATGGCCCAATACGCTGCCAACGAAATCGAAAACTTGCCCGATAGCCCAGTAGCCCGTGAGGATTTGGGCGCGGGCGGTATTCCCCGGGGCGCCGGCGCACGCTCTCCGCTGTTCTGGAAGGTTCTGCTCCTTTCGGTGGCGGTCATCTGGGGCTACTCCTTTACCACTATGAAGGACGCACTCGGCACCATTCCGGTGTTCGCGCTGCTCTATGTACGTTTTCTGCCCGCAGCGTTGGTCATGTTTGCCGTCTTCCACAAGCGCATCATCGCGCACCTCAACGCTCGCAACCTGATCGTTGGCCTGAGTATGGGCGTGCTCATGTGGGCGGCCTATGCGTTGCAGACGGTCGGTCTGGCACATACTACGGCGGGCAAGAATGCTTTTTTGACGGGCACGTATTGCATCCTTGTGCCGTTCGCGAGCTATTTCCTGAGCGGCGAAAAGCTCACGCGCTACAACTTGGGTGCCGCGCTGCTGTGCCTAGCGGGCATTGGCCTCGTCGCACTCGATAGCGTTGAATTCAACATTGGTGACGTCATTACGCTGGCGGGTGCGGCCTTTTTCGCCATCCAGATGGCGGTGACTGCCAAGTACGGTCGCAAAATGGACATCAACGTCATCACGTTTTGGATGTTTGTGGGCAACGGCGTGCTGAGCCTGGCAACGTCGCTGCTATTCGAGACCCAAGCGCCTCTGTCCGTGTGGACGCCGAGCTTTATCAGTGCGATGGCGTTTCTCTCGGTGGGCTGCACATGCGCGGCTCTGCTCATCCAAAACGTCGGCCTGGCGCATGTCCCGGCCTCGACGGGCTCGCTGCTCCTTTCGATGGAGTCGCCTTCGGGTGTGCTGTTCTCGGTGCTGCTGATGGGGGAGGCGCTCACCTCGCGCCTGCTCGCCGGCTTTGCGCTCATCTTCCTGTCGATTATCTTGAGCGAGACTCACTTCGATTTTTTGCGTCGAAAGCCGCGCCCGCAATTGTAAACAACTTGTTGCGCCGCCCTCCCGGGGCGGCATTTTTTATGCCTCGCCCTTAAAGTAGTACCTTGCACTTTACGCTATCAAAGTGCTTGCTGCAAAAACGATACTGGAGGGCATCTATGGCACCAGCTTTGTCCGATCTTCAACCGCAATCAGCGCCCAAGGCCACCGCAGCGGCGCAGACCGCTATCGGTGACGGTCTCGTTGCAGAAGCTCAGGCTTTTGCAGACGAGCTCGCTGCGTGGCGACACGATCTCCACCAGATGCCCGAGCTGGGTAATAGCCTCCCACAGACCTCTGCGTATATCCAAGCGCGCCTGACTGAGATGGACATCCCATTTGCCACGCTCGTTGATGGTTCCTGCGTTGTGGGCCTTGTCGGCGCCGGTGCCGCCGCGGCCCAAGGCAATGGCGTCTGCACGGACGAGCAGGCCGGTACGGTCATCATGCTCCGTGGCGACATGGATGCCCTGCCCGTTGCCGAAGAGTCAGGTGAGCCTTTCGCCTCTACGAACGGCTGCATGCACGCATGCGGACACGATATGCACGCGACGGCGCTGCTTGGAGCGGCGCGCCTGCTCAAGGCCCGCGAGTCCGCGCTTGTCGACGCCAACGCCACGGTTAAGTTGCTGTTCCAGCCGGGCGAGGAAACCTTTGAGGGTGCCCGCGCCGCCATCGCCGACGGTCTGCTGCAGAACCCGCGCCCCCAGGTCGCCTTTGCCATGCATGTCAATAGCCAGTCGCCGCTTGGCCTGGTGCTCTACGGCAGCCCGGCGCTCTCGGGCGTGTACGGTTTTCGCATCACGCTTCAGGGCAAGGGCGGCCATGGCTCGAGCCCCGAGATCTGCATCGACCCCATCACGGCCGGCGTCCATGTGCATCTGGCGCTTCAGGAGCTCATCTCCCGCGAGGTGCCGGCGGCCAAGGAGGTCGCGCTTACCGTTGGCAAGTTCGCCGGCGGTCAGGCCGCAAATGTCATCCCCGACACTTGTGTGCTCGAGGGAACGCTGCGTGGCTTCGACGTCGAGCTCATGGAGCGCCTCAAGACCCGCATCGCGGAGGTCGTCAAAGGCGTTGCCACGACCTATCGTACGCCGGCGACTATCGAGACACTCTCGGATGTTCCCCCGCTCGTACTCGACGACGGCATGACGCAGGCGTCGCTTGGCTACGTGGGCGCGGTGCTGCCCAAGTCCGCCTTCCTGCCGCTGTTCCACGCCATGGCGAGCGAGGACTTCGCGTTGATCTCGAGCGAGATCCCGAGTGCGTACTTTACCGTGGGCGCTGCCGTGACTGATACGGACGAGCATTTTGCTCAGCATCATCCCAAGGCACGTTTTAGCGATGCCGAGCTTCCCCTTGGCGCCGCGGCTTATGCCGCCGTCGCTTTGGGCTACATCGCCGACCACCGGTAGCACCCAATCTTGCTACTCGTTTGCTTAAAAAGGAACAGTATGTCTCAGCAACGTAAGTTCTTCCCCGGCTGGCTCGTGGTGGCCTCCGGCTTTGTGATCATGGCCACGTGCTACACCATTTTCGTCAACTGCATGAGCCTGTTCCAGCCG
>CAUFWM010000085.1 GCA_959596505.1 uncultured Collinsella sp. | reverse complement strand
GCAGTGCGTTTAAGCCCGACCCCGAGATCTACCTGCGTGCCATGGAGGCGCTGGGGGTGGAGCCTACCGAGTGCCTGGTTATCGAGGACTCGCCTTTGGGCATCGAGGCCGGCAAGCGTTCCGGCGCCCGCGTCCTGGCGCTGCGTCCGCACGAGGGCGTCAACCTGGATCAGTCTGCCGCCGACGTTATCATCGACAACCTGACCGACATTTTGACCGCTCTGTAGCGTCGATTCACCGCAAGAAGCACGGGTTCAAACGTTTTTTGCGGTGGACTGGCTCAATTTGGTTTCGATTTTGATCTGTTTGGCTTCGATTTTGATCTGTTTGGCTTCGATTCGGGCTAAGTGAGTAGACTTTTTGGCGCAGGCCGAGCACAAAACATATCTTCCTTTGTAAAACCGCAGGTCACAGAGGTGGCTATTTTTGCGTATGCTCGGCAGATCGTAAAAAGTCTACTCACTTGTAATTTGGGCCTTTGGTCGTGGGGCTGCTGGTCTCGTTTTGGTTGTCGAGGGAGGGTGAATTGAAGCGCCTCCTCTCGCTCCATGCTACAATCGCGGACATGCCCCACAACTACATCTGCCTTCGAAGGGAGCCTGCGTGGCGAACGCCATCGAACAGCTCACGGACCGAGTGCTCGTGCTCGGCCGCCTCACCATCGTCCGCCGCGCCATTACCGCCGTGGCGGTCACCATTTCCGCCGTTCTCCAGACATTCCTGATCCAGGCGTTCATTCGGCCCGCTGACCTGCTTCCGAGCGGTCTCACCGGCGTCGCGGTCCTGCTCGATCGCGTTACCTCGCTTGGCGGCGTTCATATCGACATCTCGCTCGGCATGCTGGCGCTCAACATCCCCGTGGCGCTCCTATGCTGGAGTGGCATTAGCAAGCGCTTCGTCATCTTCTCGATGATGCAGGTCGTGCTTTCATCGCTGTTCCTCAACATCTTTCACTTCGCCCCGTTTTTGGGCGACAAGATCATGCTCATCATTTTTGGCGGCGTGGTCTCGGGTCTGGGCGCTGCCATCGCGCTCAAGTCCGGCGCATCCACCGGCGGCACCGACTTTATCGCACTGTGGGTCTCCAACCACACGGGCAAGACCATCTGGGGCGTCATCTTTGGTTTCAACTGCTTTATCCTGGCAATCTTTGGCTTTATGTTTGGCTGGGACAAGGCGGCGTACTCCATCGTGTTCCAGTTTATTTCGACCAAGACCATCGACAGCTTCTATCGTCGCTACGACCGCGTGACGCTGCAGATCACGACGCGCAAGGCGGACGAGGTCATGACCGCCTATGTTGACCATTTTCAGCACGGCATTAGCTGCGCCGAGGTCATCGGCGGATACAGCCGCGAAAAGATGTACCTGCTGCACGCCGTTGTCTCGACCTACGAGAGCCAGGACATCATCAAGCTGGTGTGCGACATTGATCCCGGCGCCGTGATCAACGTGTTTCACACGCTCAACTTTGTGGGCGGCTGGTGGGGCGGTCATGTCGACGAGCCCATGCCCACGGCCGTACCCGATCCCGACAAGCCCGCGCGCATGGCCAGCAGGCAGGCGCGCCTCAGCGAGCAGGACAGCCTGCAGCAGGACGACGGCAAGTAGGGTATTGGCATTTTGCCGGCCCGGCGCAACCCTTCCGCATGAGCCCCTCGAAAGCCCCGTTGCTTTCGAGGGACTTTCGTTTGCCCAGATAAAACCTACCAAAATGAAGCTGTCGCTTTTTGGTAGGTGGGGTGTATCGTTTTATCAATATGAGGTAATATGAAACTAGACGTTATATACGTATTAGTTATTTCGATATTTCGATAAGAGTGATTAGATATGCCTGCACCCAAAAATGCACCGCTTTACCAGCAGATTTATGACGAAATCAAAGATGCGATCGAGAAAGGTGTTTATGCACCCAAGGAGCGTATTCCGTCCGAGCTCGAGCTTGCCGAGCAGTACGACGTGAGCCGAATTACGGTGCGTCGCGCCGTCGAGGAGTTGTGCTCCGATGGCTACCTGGTTAAGCAGCAGGGCCGCGGCACCTTTGTTTCCACACCGCACATCAATCGTCAGTTCCACGCCTCGACGCTGCAGACGTTTACCGCGCTGTGTGCCGGCAACGGCATGAAGGCCGGTGCGCACGTGGTCGATCGCCAGATCGTTCCGGCGCGCCAAAACGAGATGGAGTTCTTTGGTCTGCAGAAGGATGCGCTGCTACTGCATATCAAGCGCGTGCGTACGGCCGACGGCGAGCCCATCTTTGAGGAGAACATCTTTGTGCCGTTTGACGCCTACCGTGAGCTGTTGACGGCCGATCTTGAGGACAAGTCGATTTTTGCCGAGGTCGAGCGTGTTGGCGGAACCCCGATTGTCTCGGTTGGCTACCGCACGGTCGAGGCCGTTCGAGCTAACGCCGAGCAGGCGGCCGAGCTGGGCATTGCTCCGCACGATCCGCTGCTCAACCTGCGTGCCGGCTTTATCGGTCCCAATGGCGAGCCGGTCCTGATGGGTAAGCAGTACTACGTGGGATCGCGTTACGTCATGGTCATGTAGCTCTAGTTGCGCGGTTTTCCAAACCGCGCAACGGCTCGACGCTGCAAGCCCGCCAGGGCGGCAATTTGCAGAATGAGCGTGGATAATCTCCCGTTTTTGGCTCAACGGCGTGCTCAAAGTGGGAGATTATCCACGCTCATCCGGAAAGTGTCCAAAAATCCACGCTCGTTCCCTTCGTATTGCATCGCCCGTGGCCGACAGCGGCGCGGCACCGGTCCGCGTGGCGGCGTATAATCGGCGGCAGATGACTTGGACGTTAGGAAACCATGACCGATAGCATGCAGCAGATGGCGCTCGACACGCTCGGCGCCTATTTTGGCTACACCTCGTTTCGCCCGGGACAGGACCGCATGGTCGATGCGATCCTTGCCGGTCGCGATGCGCTGGGCGTTATGCCCACGGGTGCCGGCAAGTCCATTTGCTACCAGGTGCCCGCGCTCATGCTGCCCGGCATCACCTTTGTGGTGAGTCCGCTGCTGTCGCTTATGGAGGACCAGACTCGTGCGTTGCTCGCGGCGGGTGCGCGACCCAGCTATCTCAACTCCAGCCTTACCCCGGCCCAGCAAAACACCGTGCTCAAGCGGGCGCGCGAGGGCCGCTACCAGCTTATGTACGTGGCGCCCGAGCGCCTGCTCGAGCCACGCTTTTTAGCCTTTGCGCAGGAAGCCGCAACGAACGGCGGCATTGGCGTGCCGCTCGTGGCCATTGACGAGGCCCACTGCGTAAGCCAGTGGGGCCAGGATTTCCGCCCCGCCTACCTGCAGATTCGCGAGTTCATCGATTCCCTGCCGCAGCGCCCCGTCGTGGCGGCCTTTACCGCTACGGCGACCGAGCGTGTGCGTGCGGACATTCAGCAGATGCTTGGCCTGCAAAAACCCGCGACGGTGGTGACGGGCTTCGATCGCAAGAACCTCTACTTTGGCTGCGAGG
>CAUFWM010000084.1 GCA_959596505.1 uncultured Collinsella sp. | reverse complement strand
AGATCGACCGTCCGGGCGCCAACCCCGAGAAGGCCTACAACGACTGCCTGGACCTTATGGCTGACCTGGGTGCCACCGACGACCAGCTCGAGTTCGCCATGGAGCACGTGGTCTACGCCAGCGCCATGAATGGCTTTGCCCGTCTTGACCCCAACGACGGCAACATGGACATGTATCCGCTGCTCGATATGATCATCGACGACATGCCCGCTCCCGAGGTTGACGAGAATGCCCCGCTGGCCATGCAGTGCGTGACCATTGACCACTCCAACTTCGTTGGCCGCATCGGCATCGGTCGCGTGTACTCCGGCACCATCCATCAGGGCGATCAGATCCTGGTTGTCAAGAACGACGGCTCCAGCGCCACCGCTACCGTCAAACAGCTCTTTACCTTCGACTACCTGGGCCGCACCGAGTGCCAGGAAGTCGGCGCCGGCGACATCGCTGCCGTCGTGGGCATCGACCGCACCGATATCGGCGATGTCTACACCGATCCCGAGAACCCCGTTGAGCTCGAGCCCATCGAGATCGACCCGCCGACCCTGTCCATCGTCTTTGAGGCTTCGACCTCCCCGCTCGTCGGTCGCGACGGCGACATCGTTGGTGCCCGTCAGCTCAAGGAACGCCTGTTCAACGAGGCCGAGAACAACGTGACCATGAAGATCGAGGAGCTCGAGGACAAGAGCGGCGTCGAGGTCTCGGGTCGCGGCATCCTGCACCTGTCCGTTCTGATGGAGTCCATGCGTCGCGAGGGCTTTGAGTTCCAGGTTGGCCGTCCCCGCGTTCTGTTTAAGAAGGACGAGAACGGCAACAAGATGGAGCCCGTCGAGCAGGCCGTCGTCGAGTGCCCGGACGAGTACTCGGGCAAGGTCGTTGAGGTCTTCGGTACCTCCGGCGGCATCATGACGAGCATGGATACCTCGGGCATCGTGACGCACCTCGAGTTTAAGATCCCGACCCGCGGCATCATGGGCCTTAAGAACCGCATCATGAACGTCACCCACGGCGAGGGCGTGTTCTACCACACCTTCTTGGAGTATGGCCCCTACGCCGGCGAGATCGGCAACCGTCAGAACGGCGCTATGATCTCCATGACCACCGAGAAGGCCGTTGCCTATGCCCTGGGTACGCTGCAGGAGCGCGGCCAGCTGTTTGTTGAGCCGGGCACCGAGTGCTATGAGGGCATGATCGTGGGCGAGCGCAGCAAGGCCGGCGACATGGTCGTCAACATCGCCCGTACCAAGAACCTGGGCAACCAGCGTTCCTCGACCTCCGATATCTCCGTCCAGTTGGTGCCGCCCCGCACCTTCTCGCTGGAGGAGGCGCTGGAGTACATCGCCGACGACGAGCTGGTCGAGATCACTCCCAAGAACATCCGCCTGCGTAAGCGTCTGCTCAACGCCACCGACCGCAAGAAGGCTGCCGTCCGCGCTGGCCAGGTCAACAAATAAGCGCTGAGCTTTATAGCGACTAACAAGAAAGGGCGCCGACCGCGATGGTCGGCGCCCTTTTTGGTGCAAGGGGATTGAGTTGGTCTACACCACCACAAAGGTACCTGGCCCCTTTGTGGTGGTTAGCTGCTAAGCGGTGGGGAGTTCTGGCGTGTTAGCCGGCTGCTGCGGTTTGAGGTGGGCGTTGCGCCAGATGATCTGGATAACGTAGCCGAGCATAAAGACAAAGGCCACGCCGCTGATGAAGCCGCCTACGAGGGGAAGCCCCGTGAGGGCGCCTGCGGTTACGCCACCAACGGCTGCCATGGCGTAGCGGTTCTGGCTGTGTCCGACCATGCGCGCGATCGCGCACCCTGCAAAGGCACTCGACACCAGCACGATGCCAATAACACCGCACATGAGGGCTCCGGCAAGCGACAGACCAGCGATAGAGATAATTAGCAGTAGGACGGCGGGGACGATAGCAATCGTGCCCAGAAGACCGCTCACCCACAGGGGCATGGGGCGCTGGTGGAGCATGCCGGCGGCGCTGGCGGTTGCGCGCGGAAAGACGAGTTCGAGCAGTAGGGCGACAAAGCAGGTGGAAAGCGCCGCGGCGACGATACCGCCGATGACATCGTTAACGGTGGAAGTATCTTCGTTCTCGGTGCGGTCGATCTTGAGCGCACCGACCTCGGCTCCCGCGGCACGCTCGGGGTCCTCGGAGACGTGAGCGTTCACGGTGCCGGTGATGCGGGCGTTCTTGCCCAGGATGAGCTTGTCGGCCCAAACCTCGACATCGCCATCGACGGTGCCATCGATGGTCACCGTGTCGCCCGCAAGCGCTGCCGACTTGGTAGAGCCTCGCAGGGCAACAGTATCGCCCATCGCGTAAAAACAGTTGGCGGTGCTGTCGGAATTGAGCACGACATGCTGGCCAGCGACGGTCACGCTGCCATCAACCGTGGTCTTGGCAACGTCGATGGTACGCGCCGCCAAGCGGACGGCGCCACCCACCGTGCAGTCGCGGATCGAGAGGGTATCGCCCGCGGCGATGATATCGCGGTCGATGGAGGTGTCGTCCAGGTTGAGGCTCTGACCTGCCCAGTACAGGTCACCTTCGACGCCGGACGGATTGGCGTCATTGTCGGTCGCAAGTACGTTTCCTGCGGTGTCCGTGCCGGCGAACGACGCCGTGGGAAGCGCGGTGATCGCCAGCGCGATGAGTGCGAATAGGATGGTGATGCGGCCCCACGCTTTACAGCGCTGGGTCGACGGGAATTGATTGCGGGGCATAGTGAATCCTTCGTTAGATGCTCGATATGCATCTAACAGGGTACCCAACGCGTGGGCGCTCTAAAAGAACCTCTCGGTTGTATTTCGAAGGATGAGCCCGCGCAATCTACTTTTTGCGGTGCAAAAAGCGCGCGATGTCCTCTTCGGTGGGGCTTTTGATGTCAAAGCGCAGCGAGAGCCAGCGCAGACCCATGGTCACGACAACGCATACGACCAGCGCGGCGACATTGCTCATGATGCCGCTCATAACGAGACACACATAGCTTGTCGATCCGGCGATGGCGGCGATGGCATAAAAGTTAGTACGTTGGAAAATGCCCGGAACCACGCCCATAAAGCCGTCGCGCAACATGCCACCGCCCACCGCGGTGAAAAAGCCCATCATGATGCACACCGCCGGCGCAAAGCCGTAGACCAGCGCCTTGTCCGCTCCAGTGGCGGCGTAGATGCCGACCGAGATGATGTCGAGCAGGGGAATGAGTTTTTCGGGCTTGTCGACGATTGCCGGAAAGATGTAGATGATTGCCGCGGTGGCGATGGAGAGCGGCAGCGCCATGGGCTGATTGAGGATGTAGACGTTGCCCACCTGCAGCGTCATATCGCGTAAAAGACCGCCTCCCAGGCCACAGACCACGGCAAGCGCGACCGCGCCCACCAGATCGAGCTTGTGTTCGCGCGCAACCAGCACACCCGAGATCGATGCAGCGACAACAGCGAACATCTCGAGCCAAAATGGGATAGCGACCATGGCATCCGAGGCGTGTGAAG
>CAUFWM010000083.1 GCA_959596505.1 uncultured Collinsella sp. | reverse complement strand
CGCTAAGTTATCCCCCGGCATTCAGAAAATCTAAGTGCCAAAAAATAAGATTTTTTGACTCCGTGTTGTATAACCCGCCATTCGTGGGTACCATTCAACGCGTACGCAAACAAAAAGGGTTAATTCGCGTGGTATAACCGCGCGGCCCAAAAAGGAGGAGACAAGCATGTCGTCTTTGAAGCCGCTTGCAGATCGTGTTCTGGTCAAGCCCGACGAGGCCGAGCAGAAGACCGCTTCTGGTCTGTATATCGCCAGCAACGCTCAGGAGAAGCCGCAGCGCGGCACCATTGTTGCCGTTGGTGCCGGCAAGGTCAACGACAAGGGTGAGCGCATTCCCATGGACGTCAAGGTCGGTGACGTTGTCATCTACGGTAAGTTCGGTGGCAACGAGGTTAAGGTCGACGGCGAGAAGTATCTGCTCATGCGCGCCGATGACATCTACGCTGTCGTCGAGGCCTAGTCTCGTCAGAATCTCTGATTCGTCTTTGAACGCGCTCGTCGCATAGGACTCGGAAGCGGCGACGCGAGTCACATTTCTTTTGGAGGATTACCCACTATGGCAAAGAACATTACGTTCAACACCGATGCCCGCGCTAAGCTCGCCAAGGGCGTCAACACCCTGGCCGACGCCGTTACCGTCACCATGGGCCCCAAGGGCCGCTACGTTGCGCTGCAGCGCACGTTCGGTGCCCCGACCATCACCAACGACGGCGTTTCCGTCGCTAAGGAGATCGAGCTCGAGGACAACATCGAGAACATGGGCGCCCAGCTGGTGAAGGAGGTCGCCACCAAGACCAACGACACCGTGGGTGACGGCACCACCACCGCAACCCTGCTCGCTCAGGCCATCGTCAACGGCGGTCTGCGCAACGTCGCCGCTGGCGCCAACCCGCTGGCCATCCGTCGCGGCATCGACAAGGCCGTCAACGCCGCCGTCGCCGAGATGAAGAAGCAGGCCAAGCCGGTCGAGACCAAGGAGCAGATTGCTTCCGTCGGTACCATCTCCGCCGGTGACCCCGAGGTCGGCGAGAAGATCGCCGAGGCCATGGAGGTCGTGGGCAAGGACGGCGTCATCACCGTCGAGGATTCCCAGACGTTCGACATCACCATCGACACCGTCGAGGGCATGCAGTTCGACAAGGGCTATGTCTCCGCTTACTTCGTCACGGATAACGACCGCATGGAGGCCGTGATGAAGGATCCGTACATCCTCATCACCGACCAGAAGATCTCCAGCGTTCAGGACATCATGCCTGTTCTCGAGGCTGTCCAGCGCGCCGGCCGTGGCCTGCTCATCATCGCTGAGGACATCGACGGCGAGGCCCTGCCCACCCTCGTCCTCAACAAGATCCGTGGCGCTCTCAACGTCTGCGCCGTCAAGGCTCCGGGCTACGGCGATCGCCGCAAGCGCATCCTCGAGGACATCGCCGTCCTTACCGGTGGCCAGGCCGCTCTGGACGAGCTGGGCGTGAAGGTCGCTGACATCACCGCCGATATGCTCGGTACCGCTAAGTCCGTCACCATCTCCAAGGACAACACCGTCGTCGTTGGCGGCGCTGGTTCCAAGGAGGCCATCGACGCCCGCATCGCTCAGATCAAGGGCGAGATGGAGAACACCACCTCTGACTTCGACCGCGAGAAGCTCCAGGAGCGCCTGGCCAAGCTCTCCGGTGGCGTTGCCGTCATCAAGGTCGGCGCTGCTACCGAGTCCGAGCTCAAGGAGATCAAGCATCGCGTCGAGGACGCCCTGCAGGCTACCCGCGCTGCTGTCGAGGAGGGCATTGTCGCTGGCGGCGGCGTCGCCTTCATGGACGCTGCTCCTGCGCTCGACGCTGTCGAGATTGACGACCCCGAGGAGAAGATCGGCGTCGATATCGTCAAGAAGGCTCTGACCGCTCCGGTCGCCACCATCGCCAAGAACGCTGGCTTTGAGGGCGCTGTCGTGGTCGACAAGGTTGCCGAGCTGCCCGCCGGCCAGGGTCTCAACTCTGCCAACGGCGAGTGGGGCGACATGATCGAGATGGGCGTCCTCGACCCCGTCAAGGTCAGCCGCGTCACCCTGCAGAACGCTGCTTCCGTCGCCAGCCTGATCCTCATCACCGAGGCTACCGTCTCCGATGTGCCCAAGAATACTCAGCTTGAGGACGCTATCGCTGCTGCCACCGCTGGTCAGCAGGGCGGCGGTATGTACTAAGGCCGACAAGGTCTAGAACTCCCACCGGGAATCCGGGGGCGTGACGGGGCTTCTCTCCGGAACGTCCTCGGACATGCAAAGAGGCTCCGCATCGCGCTTCGCGCTGCGGAGCCTCTTTGCGTCCTGCGGAATATTCCGGAGAGAAGCCCCGTCACGCCCCCGGATTCCCTGCGTTTACGGCCTTGAGGTCGGCGCGGGCGGAGATCGTGGCTGATGGGGATACGTGTCCCGGTCGCTGTTTCGCGGCTTTGCCGCGAAAGGCGCGCTACTTTGGGATGGATGGGGAACGTGGTAGTTGCGGCAACTGGTCCCCGCCATAAATTACCCTTGGCATACTTGCGCAAAAGCCTGCTGGTGCTACACTTGCAATTGCTGTTTCAGGGCGGGGTGGAATTCCCCACTGGCGGTAAATCGGGCGGTGCCAAAGGGGTGCCGTGGCGCAGACGAGGCGTCTGCGACCGAGCCGATGAGTCCGCGACCCGTGCGTGTGTTGGTTCGCATGCCGGCTGAACTGGTGAGACCCCAGTACCAACGGTTAGAGTCCGGATGAAAGAGGCAGGTGATCTTATGTCTGAACAGTCGCAGCATATCCATTTTGAGAACACGAATAGGTGGAGCACCAAACAGCTCGTTACCATGGCGTTGATGTGCGCCTTGGGCGCCCTGTTTATGTATGTGCAGCTGCCCATTCTTCCTTCGGCGCCGTTTTTGACGTATGACCCGTCGCTGGTGCCGGCGATGGTGTGCGGGTTTGCGTATGGCCCCGGTTCCGGTACCGCTGTTGCAGCCATGGCGATCGTTATCCATGCGCTCACCACGGGTGACTGGGTCGGCGCGCTTATGAACCTGGTTGCCACGCTGGGCTACATTCTGCCCGCGGCTATCGTCTACCAGAAGATGCATACCTATAAGGGTGCCGTGATTGGCCTGGTGCTCGGCGTTATTGCTGCTACGGCGTTGTCTATGGTCGCAAACCTTACCATTGGCGTATGGTTCTGGTATGGCTCGGTCGATGTGATCGCCCCGCTCATGATTCCTGCCGTGCTGCCGTTCAACCTTATCAAGACCGTGCTTAACTCGGTGTTGACGCTTGCAGTGTACAAAGCGGTCTCCAACCTCATCACGCCTAAAAAGGACCAGGTCAAAGGCCGCGCATGATTGAGTGTCGGGGCGTTTCCTTTAGCTATGACGGTGCCGCACCGGCACTCGACGGCGTCGATCTGAACATCGAGGATGGCGAGTTTTTCTGCATCCTCGGTGGCAATGGGTCGGGCAAGTCGACGTTTGCCAAGCATCTGAATGCACTGTTGCAGCCCGATGCGGGCACGGTACGCGTCAACGGCATGGATGCGTCCGACCCCGAGCTGGTCTACGACATTCGTTCGACCGCGGGCATGGTATTCCAGAATCCCGA
>CAUFWM010000082.1 GCA_959596505.1 uncultured Collinsella sp. | reverse complement strand
ATCCCGACAACGCCCGCTTTAAGATGCTGCTCGACAACTGGGTTGCCGCGAAGGATCATCCCACCAAGGAAGATATGGATAACATGGCGGCGGCGGCCAAGAAGGCCGTGCTGGGCGAGTAACTTCGTCGTTCGCGGTCCTTCGTGCAAAACAATACAAATGTGAAAGCCTCGAAATTCTCGAGGCTTTTTTCTTGACACTCGTGGGCGCAACTGTGGCAAGCGTTTGGGGGTGACACTTTCCATCACCCCGATGACGAGACCGTCCTGGACGACACGCTCTCATGCGTTCGCTGGATGTATTCAGAGTGGGACGGGCTTTCCGGATGGATGGGGATTCGGAAAGTGCGTCCCAGAATTTGCCTTTGGAGTGGGATGCAGTTTCCGGTTGAGGGCTCTGGCGGAAAATGCGACCCGGAATTTGCGATCAGAGTGGGATGCGCTTTCCCAACAGGCTCTCAAGCGGAAACTGCGTCCCATTCCGAAGGCAGATTCCGGGACACACTTTCCGAATACAAAGAAGGCCACTTAATGTGGCCTTCAACTTATATATGTTCAGCGGATGCCCCCATGACAAGCCGTGCTCCAACAACAAGGCGTCTGTCCGGGCGGAGGCATATAAGGTTCATCGCGAGTTCCGCACGCAAAGGAGGCCACTTAATGTGGCCTCCGTCTTGCGCAGGACTGTCCGAGCAGGGACCTTATATGCTTCCGCCCGGACAGACGTTTCAGTTATGAGCGACCCGCTACTTAATCTTGGTTGTACCCGGTGCCAGGTTGGGGTCGGTCTCGTTGGCCTCGGTCTGGAAGTGCTCGGTGTAGACGTTCTTGCCGTCGCGGAACATTTCGTAGTACTGCATCTTGGCGTAATCCTCACGCGCCTTGGTGGCGGCTGCGGCTGCGGCGTCGTCACCGGTGACGTTGGAGGAGAGCGCCCAGCGCAGGCTGGCGTCCTCGTAGCCCACCGAGTTGATGGCGGGCAGCGACTCGCGCAGCGTCATGTGCGCTTTCTGGTAGTCGGTCAGCGGTGCGCCGATCAGTTGCATCAGCTGGGTGGACAGGTAGTTGGTGGACAGGTCGTCGACCTCGCTCGTCTGGTCACAACCGGCAACGTCGTAGTTAGCCCAAATGATGTAGTCGGTCTGCCACAAGCGCTCCTGGTGGGTGGCGTCGTCCTCGCCGGTAAACCACTTATCGTTGAACTTGGACGGGAAGAACGGCTGGTGGTCGCCCCAGAACACCACGACCACCTTGCGGTCGAGCTTGCTCAGGGCGTTGAGGAAGTAACGCAGCGCTTGGTCGGACTGCTCGATGCACGAGACATACTCGTCAACATCGGAGAGCGTGCCGTCCTCGACGGTCTTAGCGTCCAGGTCGGTCGTGTCGATGTTCAGGTGCATCTGCTTGTCGACCGGCAGCAGACCCGTGTCGTAGCCCGAGTGGTTCTGCATGGTCACATCGAAGATAAACTGCGGATCGGCGTTCTGGTCGAGCAGCTCAAGAATCTTGTCGTAGGTTGCCTGGTCGGTCACCATGCCGCGCAGGGTATCGGCGCCTTGGAAATCGTTGATGGACAGGAACTGGTCAAAGCCAAAGTCCTTGTAGACGTTCTCGCGGTTCCAGTTGGTCGCGTGGTTGGGGTGCATGGCCGTGGTGGAATAGCCGAGCGATTTGAACTGCTCTGCCAGGTTCCCGGTCGTTTCCATGTTGTAGATGGTGTAGGGGTACACGCCCGAGCCCAGGTTGGCCATGGAGTTGCCGGTCATAAACTCAAACTCGGTATTGGCCGTGCCGCCGCCGTAGGCGCTCACGTAGAGCTTTCCGCGGCTGAGGCAGTTGGACAGGTTCTTAAAGTACTGCGGACCTTCGTAGCCGGCGCGCATGTTCTGGTAGATCGACAGATCCGAGAACGTCTCGTTCATGATGGCGATGACCGTGGGCTTCTCGCTGTCGAACTGCTCCTTTGCGGCGGCGCGCTCGTCGCTCTTGGCCGCGTCGGATTTGTCGTAGGCCTTGGCGTACTTTTTGAGCGTGGCCTTGGCGTCATCGACAGAATAGTCGGCGGGTTTGGGCGGCTTGATGGACTGTGCCGCGCTAATAAAGGCAGGCAGATAGCCCTCGCGCCAGTAGCTCTCGAGCGGACGCCAGGTGTAGACGGTGATGCCGAGGGTGTTGTAGTAGTCGATGAGCGTGACATGCGCGGTCACGCCGCCCAGGCACAGCACCGCCACGAGCAGGTTGGTGAGCAACATGCGCTTGGCGTTGGCGGCGCCCTTCTGACGGTGCGGCGCGACCAGGCCGGCGTACTCGCACAGCAGCATGGCGATGGCGGTAAAGCCCATGGACAGCACGCAGAACAGCGAGATCGAGAAGGTGTAGCCGGTGCCGGCGACCGCGGCGGCGGTGGAGATGGCCGAAAGGTCGCCCGGCTGGATGGGCATGGATTTAAACGTGATGACAAAGAACTCGGCAATGCCCAGGACAAAGAGGGCAAAGGCCAGGACCGCGGGAGCTGCGCCGTGGCGCTGGAATAGGAAGAACAAGCCAGTCATGAGTGTGGCGATGATGGCCCACTCGAGCAGGATGCACAGGGGGTAGACCCAGGTAAAGTCGTGGTTGGACGAGACCTCCATGCCCAGCAGCGCAAAGACGCCGGCGAGCAGCAGGCACAGGACGGCGGCGACGAGCGGTTTGCCCACAAAGGCGCCGCGCAGGCGGGCGAGCTTGCCGGTGGGGGCGGGGGCGTCGGGCTCGGCGAACGCAAAGACGCGCGGGGCGATGCGGTCGCGGGCGATGCTGGCCCAAGCGCATCCGGTGAGGATGGCGTTGGTCAGGATGAGCATCACAAAGGCGAGCGGCTCGTTTTGGGCGACGAGGCCAATGGCACCCCAAATGGTCAAAAAGAGCTGGAACAGGCCGAAGGCGACGCTCCACCCAAGAGCGCTTTTGGCAACGGTGCCCGACTGAGCGCGAATGGCCTTGGCCTCGCGCAAGACAAGGTAGACGGTCGCCGCAAGACCGACGAGCGAGATGGCGGCAGCGAACATGCTGAGACTCCTCACAAACTAAAACCTACGAAAGCGGGGGTTTACCCGATTGTTACCAAGATATGCGCTGCAATTGGTGTCTGCGCACAACAACCAGCCATATTAACGCGCACGTGTGGCGGTGTGGCGCAATGTGGTGGCGACCTGCGCGATAATGGACGGGAATTACACGGAAACGTAAAGGCTTCTTAAAGAAATGGCGAGGGTAGGGCGATGAGCGAGCAGGTTTGCGAGGCGGACATGGGCGGCGGCGGAGCTGCGGGCGTGGATACGTACGGCTATCCGGTCGAGACTACGGGCAACGCGGTACTGGACATTTTGGAGCACCGCTCGTCCACGCGCGCTTTTGCGCGCGATGACGACGGCCGTCCCGTGGCGGTGACCGACGAGCAGCGGGCGGCGATCTTGCATGCGGCGAGTCGCGCGCCGTCGGCGGGCGCCATGATGATGTATTCCATCGTGAGCATTCGTGAGCAGGCTACGCTGGACCGTCTTGCCGACCTGTGCGACCACCAGCCCATGATCGCCAAGGCGCCCTGGGCACTCATATTTGTGGTCGATTATGCCAAGTGGATCGATCTGTTTGAGCACGTGGGCTGCT
>CAUFWM010000081.1 GCA_959596505.1 uncultured Collinsella sp. | reverse complement strand
TGGAGCGGGCGACGGGAATCGAACCCGCGTCATCAGCTTGGAAGGCTGGGGTTCTACCATTGAACTACGCCCGCAAGATATGGTCGGGACGACAGGATTTGAACCTGCGACATCCTGCTCCCAAAGCAGGCGCGCTACCAAACTGCGCCACGTCCCGAAGGTGTTGAGCAGCTAAGGTCTAAACCTTGCGTGTCCCAAAGCGAAGGAAATTATAGGGGAGACTCCCCGCCTGTGCAAGCGACGATACCCTAGCTCCTCGAATGTGCGACAAACCGGCTGTGGAGCAGGCCAATCACAAACGCCACCACGGCAACCGGCGCCCATGCGGCTCCAATGTCGGCCAGCGGCAGCGCATCGAACGGCAGCCACACGCCTGCAAAGAACGCGTCGCGGATCGAGGTGATCACGCTCTGCACCGCGACAACGCCGCCGACCCAGACCCACACCTGCGGATGCGCGTCGCAAAAACCGTGCACTAGGCCCATAAGCACCAGAACAATTGCAACAGGGTACAGGGCGTTGAGCATGGGCACCGAGAACATGAGGATCACGTCGAGACCCACGTTTGAGAGCACGCACGAAAACGCCGCGAACACAAAGGCGAGTATCGCAAAGGGACGGCGCATGGCCTCCTCGGAAGCCTCTGCTCCCCCTTCGACCACATACGTCTCGCAGAAGTAACGCGAGCAGCAGCTGATGAGGCCGATGCATACGTTCATGCAGGCGAGGAAGAAGATCGCAAAGACCACGACCGTGCCGGCAAGGCCAAAGTGCATGGAGGCCGAGCGGGCGAGGATGGCGGCTCCGTTGGTGGCATCGGGCATCACGGTGCTCAGCTGCGTGCCGGCAAGCGCCAGACCGCAGTAGATGATGGCCATGAGCACACCAGCGATCACGCCGGAGCGCGAAATCTCGAAGGCCACGCGCTTGTCGTCGGTAACGCCCAGCTCGTGGATGGTCTCGGCGATGATGATGCCAAAGGCGAGCGACGCGAGCAGGTCCATGGTCTGATAGCCGGTCAAAAAGCCCTGCACGGCGGCACCGGCATCGTAAGGAGCCTGCGGCGCGGCAGCGGAACCCAGCGGCGAGACCACGGCAGCGCCCACGACCAATACGATAAGGGCGATGAGCGCGGGGCCCGTAATGCGGCCGAGCACGCGCGTAATGACACCCGGGCGCAGCGTGAGCACAAAGGCGACGGCAAAGAAGGCGACGGCAAACACCAGGCGGGCCGTGCCGAGCGAGACACCCTCGGGCAGCAGCGGCACCAGCATCTCGAAGGCCGTGGAACTCGTACGCGGAATGGCCAGACACGGACCGATAGCCAGATACACCGCCGCGACAAAAAACTCGCCAAACTTGGGGTGCACACGACCGGCAAGCTCGCGCGCCGTTCCGGCAAGTGCCACGGCGATAAAGCCCATGACGGGAAGGCCGATGGCGGCAATCAGAAAGCCGAGCATGGCGAGCGGCGTGGCAGAGCCCGCCTGCAGCGCCAGCAGCGGCGGAATAATGAGGTTGCCGGCGCCAAAGAGCATCGAGAACAGGGCGATGCCGACGGTGAGGACATGGTCGGAGCGCAGACCGCGCGGGGCGGATGATGCCATAGGACCACCTTTCGGGTCGAAACAAAACGGGACGGGCAAAAGACCCGTCCCGCAAGTATATACGCTTTAGCAGGCTAAATCGTGCAGAGCGTCAATCGCGGTGTCGACTTCCTCGTCCGTGTTGAAATACCCAAACGAGAAGCGAACGACACCCTGGCGCTCGGTCCCCAGTGCGCGGTGCATGAGCGGAGCGCAGTGGGCGCCGGGGCGCGTCGCAATCCCCCACCCTTGCATGAGCGCGTCCGAGACCTCGGCCGAATCGATATCGCCCACGTTAAGCGAAACGATCGCCGAGCGCACGGGCTGGTCAAACGCACCGTAGAGCGCAATGCCGGGAATGTCGCGAACGCCGGCGAGGAAGCGCTCGGCAAGCGCACGTTCGCGTGCCGCAATCGCCTCTACCCCGCCCTGGGCCTCGATAACGTCGAGGCCGGCGGAAAGGCCGGCGATACCGTGACCGTTGAGCGTGCCCGCCTCAAGACGCGTGGGCCACTCTTGCGGCTGCAGCGCATCGAAGCTGCGCACGCCCGTGCCACCCATGGCCCAAGGAGCCACGTCAATGCCTTCCGCCACGGCTAGGCCACCGGTCCCCTGCGGGCCCATGAGCCCCTTGTGGCCGGTAAAGCACACCACGTCGAGCCCCATGACCTGCATATCGATATGCGCCGTGCCGGCAGACTGCGAGGCATCGACGATCACAAGCGCGCCGGCCGCATGGGCCATGGCAGCCACGCGTGCAATGTCGACCGCGTTGCCGGTCACATTGGAGGCGTGTGTCACCACCACGGCACGCGTGCCCGGCGTGACCAGCTGCTCGAGCTCGTCGTAGTCGAGCACGCCGTTCGCGTCGCAGCCCGCATGCTCAACAGTCACGCCCTGCTCTGCCGCCAGGCGGTTGAGCGGACGCAGCACGGAGTTGTGTTCGAGCACCGTCGTGACCACACGATCGCCGGGGCGCACCACGCCGTTGATGGCGGTGTTGAGCGCCGCCGTGGAGTTGGGCGTAAAACAAATATGGTCCACCCGCGGGCAGCCCAGCAAGCGCGCAAGCTTGGTGCGGCAGCTGTGGATGGTGCGCGCCGCGTCGAGCGCACCCGACGTGGCGCCTCGCCCAGCATTGCCGAGCGAGCACATCGCCTGCACCACGGCATCGATGACCGCCTGAGGTCTGTGCATGGTCGTCGCCGCGTTATCCAGGTAGATCATCGCACGACCTCCCACATATCGATCACAGTAAAGCCCTCGGTGGGAACGTCCGCCGCGGCAAGCTCGCTTCGCAGCAGTGGTTCATTTTCAGGCAGGGCTTTCCATGCCAGGCCGCAGCCGGCAGCAACCTCTCCGGGTACGGGAATCGTTCGCCCGGGAAGGCCACGCTCACGGCACAGAGACTCGCAGCCCATGGCGGCCGCCGTGGTGGGAAACGTGATGACAAGCGCCGGGCGCTTTTCTCTCATGGCAATCCCACCCAGGCGCTACGGACGCACGACGCGGCCGGCCTGCTCCATCTTTTCGACGATCACGTACATGTTCGTGACATCGCCCACGGCAAGCTGGTCCTTAATGCCAAAGTGGTCGAGGCAGGTGCCGCAGGTAAGGATCTCGACACCCTGCTCGGCCAGGCCCTTGAGGTCGTCAAGCACCGGCGACCCCTCGACGGTGAGTTTGGCGCCGCCGTTGTAGAAGAGCATCGTGGCGGGCAGCTCCTCCTGCTGCGTCACGGCAAAGATAAAGGCCTTCATGAGCTTGTGGCCCAGCTCATCGTCGCCGCGACCCATGCAATCGGTGTAGACGGCCACGACCAGCTTGCCCTTGCCGGCGCTGGCGTCGCAGAAAGCGGCGCCGTCCTGCTCAGGATCGGCCACGGCAACGGCGCCGGCGGTCGCCACGATCACGTGCCACTCGGCATCGGCGACCTTCTCGACCGAGGCCGTGCAGCCCTTTTCCTGTGCCATCTTGGAGATGTTCTTGACGGCCGTCTCGTTGTCGACCGAGGTCACGACAACACCCTCGCCATCAAGCTGCTTCAGAGCTTTGAGCGTCTTGACGACGGGCAGCGGGCAGGCATCGCCCATGGCATTGACTTCAATTTTGGTAGACATAGCAAATCCTTTCAAAAGGGACCGCCCAGAACAGTAGACGGTCGCATAAACGGTTTTCCTTAATGCACAACGTGAACGGCAGGACCACCCGGCACCG
>CAUFWM010000080.1 GCA_959596505.1 uncultured Collinsella sp. | reverse complement strand
CGCTGGGACGGCAGCGCCGTGACCTCCGACACCGGTGAGATCTTCTGGGGCGAGCCCGGCACCAACGGCCAGCATGCCTTCTACCAGCTGCTGCACCAGGGCACCGTGGTGGTTCCGGCCGACTTTATCGCCTTCGCCAATACCGCCAACCCTGCGACCGATAGCGGCCAGGACGTGCATGAGCTGTTCCTGGGCAACTTCCTGGCCCAGACCAAGGCACTCGCCTTTGGCAAGACGGCCGACGAGGTTCGTGCCGAGGGCACGCCCGAGCAGATCGTCCCGGCCCGTTGCTTTGAGGGCAACCGCCCGACGACCTCGATCTTTGGCGACACGCTGACCCCGTTTGCGCTCGGCGAGCTCATCGCCCTGTACGAGCACATCACGTTTGTCGAGGGCACGGTCTGGGGCATCGACTCCTACGACCAGTGGGGCGTCGAGCTGGGCAAGCAGCTTGCCAAGCAGATTACCCCGGCCTTCCACGACGACGCCGCCAAGGCCGAGCAGGACGCTTCGACCCAGGCGCTCATCGAGTTCTACCGCGCGCATCGCAAGTAGTCGCTGCTGTTAACGCATCGCGCCTTATAGTCAGGGGCCCGTATCCGATAGGATACGGGCCCCTTTGCTTTGCCGTGGTCCCGGGGCGCACGGCCTTTGTGGAACATCGCCGGGGCGTCGCGCGCTGCGAGAACCCTGCGCCTAGATCTCGGCCTCCGCATGGCCTCGCTGCGCCTCGGGCAGCTCCCCGTAGAGCGGATGGTCTTCGAGCCTAAAGCGCTCGACCTGTTCGGGAGTGCGACCGCGTACAAAGAGCCACGAGCGATCAATCGGCGTCGCCATGAGCGTGCTGGGCAGCGCGTCGGCGCGGTCGGAAAACACCCGGGCACTCTCGGGATCCTGGAACGCCAGCACCAGATGCGTGTCGCAGTTGCCCATGATGGAGCGTGCGCGTGCCTCGCCATAGAGCGCATCGAGCTGGTTGGTCGACTGCAGCAGCAGCGTTGCCCAGATGTTGCGGCTTCGGATAATCGAGAGCACGTTGTCGATCTGGGGGATCTGCAGATTTGCGAAGTCATCGAGCATAAAGCGCACGGGCACGGGCAGGCTGCCATCGGGCTGCCTATCGGCCTCACGAATGAGGCCCATAAACGCCTGCGAAATAAAGAGGCCGGTCAGCGGATCGAGATTGCGGTCAATATCGCTCACGGTTACAAACAGGGCGCAGGGGGTGTGTCCCATGGACGCGAAGTCCACCTGATGGCACTCACGATAGAGCTGTGCCGCACCGTCGAATCCCAGACACATGACCTTTTCGGCAAGGATGCCGACGATGCTCGCGTGCATGCGCTCGGCATTTTGCGTAATGGCGTAGCGCCGCCATAGCGAGAGGGCATAGCTTTGGGGATCGGTCGTGATCAGGTCGTCAAACAATCGACCCGTGGCACCGTCCTGCAGGTGCTCGATCAGCTTGATGACCGAGCTGATCGTCTGCTCGTCGGCGGGTAGCTGTTCGGTGACGTAGGCGATAAGACACGACAGCAGGTTTGCCGCCGCATGATCCCAAAAAGGCTGGTTGTTGTCCTCGATGGGGCAGATGGCCTTTGCCACCGAGAGGATGTCCTGCTGGTTGGGCCTGCCGTCCGCCTTGCGGCGAATGTGCCTCAGGGGGTTGTAGCCGCAGCGCTCGATGCCGGGCGCAAGGGCCGGGACGGTGTTGAGGTCGGCGAAGTTGAGACATTGCACGCGGTAACCGTGGGCTGCCAGCACGGGTCCCACTTCGCGACAGAGCGTGCCTTTGGTGTCGAGCACGATGTAGCTTGCGTTCATTTGCAGCAGGTTGGGCTTGAGGACGTTTCGGGTCTTGCCGGCTCCCGAGGGGCCGATCACAAGTGCGTTGTTGTTGAGTCCCGTTTGGCGGGTGTTGCAGGAAAGCGTTCGATCCTTGGCGAGGATGGTGGACGATGCGGACTCAGATGCGGCGAGGCGGCTGGCGAGGTTAGACATGGGCGACCTCCTTGGTGGTCGAGAGGATTTCGTGGGCAAAGCCGAGCTCGACGGCGCGCTCGGCCGAAAGGTAGGTGTCTTTTGCAGTGAGGGACTGGATGCGCTTGGGCGTGAGGCCGCTGCGGTCCGAGAGGATTTGCGTGAGGGTCTTGCGGGTCTGCATGAGACGCCGGCTGGTTTCCTGCAGCGCAAGTGCCGAGCCGCCTGCCCCCTGGGGGATCAGCGGGTCGTGAATCATGAGCTCTGCATGGGGCGCCATACGGCGATCGTCGCCGCCCATAAAGATCACGGCGCCCATGGACGCGGCGAATTCCAGGCAGACGGTGCGGATGGGGCACGATGCGAGGCGCATGGCGTCATAGATCGCAAGACCCGATCGCACGCTTCCGCCGGCGCTGGCGACAAATATGGTGATGGGGCGGCTGGGGTCGGTGGCATCGAGCAGGCGGATCTGCTGGCATAGGTCGTGGGCCATCGGGGTTTCGATGTTTCCCATGACGGAGAGCTCGCGACGGGCGAGCATCTCATCGTAAATGCTGGTGAGCGTGATACCTCGGGCGGATTCACGCATGGTGAGGGGGCTGATGATGGGGGAATGATTGGTGTCCATGAGGACTCCTTTCTGTTGGTTGTGTTGTGGAATAGGATTGTTGCCCGCGGAGGGGCTGGCGGGCTACAGGGTTCGTCTGAGCCTCAGATCGAGCTCGGTTGTGGGGCGGGCTGCCTGTCCGTGCGGCTCGCAAGCGCCAAGGGCTCCAAAGCGATGGAGCGTTGCGGCGGGCGTGGTGTAGGCGAGCCGCAGCTGATGCTCGACGGGGGCACATCCGCCATTTTTGTAATGAGCCGCGTAGTACTGCGCGATGCTGGCATTCATCTCGCTGCCATTGCGATGGCGCTCAAACTGGCGTCTGCAGGTCTCGATGATCTTTGCTACCGACTTGGGTGCCGTCGCGGGAACAAGGGCGAGATAGCCCTCAAATAGCTCGTTGATGCTCAGGAGGCACAGCAGGTCGATCAGCGTCCTTATGGCTGCTCCCTCGGCAGAAAAGTGCGCGGTCATGCGGTTATATCGGTTGCGGTCGACGATGGCCGCATGGGGTCTTGGAGTTTTCTGCCCCGTGGCCCCGGGCTTTTGCCGCGCCTGTGTATTGAGCTCGACGTTGCAGCGCTTGAGGCCGTCCAACGGAAGGAACAGTGCGGTGCGCAGGGTGTTCCGCTTGCTTTCGAGTTCATGACGCTCGTCGGGTTCCCATTCGAGCTTGAGTTTCGTGTCGAGCGCCGTAAGCATATGGGCTAGGCAGCCTACGGTAAGAACGTACGAATCGTTGTCGCGTTTTGGGGCATAGGGGTCTGTCAGCTTGCGAATGTCGGGGTCGCCCATGATCTTTGTGCAGCGCTTCAGCAGTTGAGGGTGGTCGGCCAAGATCGTCGCGAGCGGTAGCGACGCGTAGTTCTTGATGGTCGCGGCGGCAAAGGCGGCGTCATATTCGTTTGCATATGCTCGCTCAATGCGGGCATCCAGAATGCTTTTCTTATCGCCGTCTTCAGCGTGGTGGTTTGTCATAGCTTCTCCAATCGGTTGATGTTCGTGCTGTTTGTTGATGTGTTGGTTGTCGTGAGTGATGTGCTTGCCGTGGGTGATGTGCTGACGTTGGGGTGCTATGCGGTTTTCAATGAGCCCGTGAGGCAGTTGCTGCAGGGGCGGGATGGAACGGCCCATGCAAGGCGGAAGGCATCGTGCTCAAAATCGAGACAGCAATGCCCTGGGTGCCTCACATGTGGCAGTTACCTCATTAAGTTGTCATTGCGTTTGGGG
>CAUFWM010000079.1 GCA_959596505.1 uncultured Collinsella sp. | reverse complement strand
TCCTCACCGGCGTCATGGTGGCAACTGTCGAGCTTCCGCGCCTTCGCGCACATGGACATGCTCATATGGCGGCAGCGCCCGAGCACGTCTCGTAAACCCCACTCCCCCTGCAGCCGCGGCATAAAGGTAACCGGTGCGCCTTTACAATAGATGCCAACAGAGCATCTGCCATAAAGGAGTTCCATGGACGCTGTAACTCGCGACCGCAACATAGCAACTTGGTTGGGCGATGCGCCGCAGCCGGTACGTGACACGACGAACCAGCTGCTCGAGCGCATCGCCCTTTTGCGTGCCGAGCAGACTATCTACCCGGCACAAGACGACATCCTCAATGCCCTCGCCTACACGCCGGCCGACCAGGTCAAGGTTGTCATCTTGGGGCAAGACCCTTATCACGGACCCAACCAGGCCATGGGGCTGTCGTTCTCGGTCCCCGCGACGCAAGCCAAGCTGCCGCCGAGCCTGCGCAACATCTATAAGGAACTCAACGCCGATCTGGGCTGCCCCATCCCCGCCACGGGAGACCTAACCCCCTGGGCACAACAGGGCGTCCTACTCCTTAACACGACGCTCACCGTGCGCGAGCATGCCGCCAACTCGCACGCCAAACTGGGCTGGAGCACGCTCACCGACTACGTTATCGAACGCTGCTGTCAGCTGCCCCAACCGGTCGCCTTTTTGGCATGGGGCCGCTTTGCCCAGCAGATGGTCGAGGGCAAGCTCGCCGCAACCGGCGCGGGCAGGGAAAGCAGCAAGTTCTGCCTGGCCTCCACACACCCTTCGCCGCTTTCGGCAAACCGCGCCACGGCAGAACTCCCCGCTTTTATGGGGTCGCGTCCCTTCTCCGCTGCCAATCGGCTACTCGAACAGCACGGCTCGACCCCCGTCAACTGGACTTGCCTCGGCTAAAAATCGATACATCAAAAACGCGCCCGACAGCTTCCCATCGGGCGCGTTTCCTATTCGGGCCAAATAAATTGCGTGCGGCCGGCCTCGCCGCCATCAATCAGCAGGCTCTGCCCGGTCATAAACCGGTTGGTCACGCCCACAAAGTAGATCCACTCGGCGATCTCTTGGGCGGTGGCCCAGCGCTTAAGCGGCGTGAGTTCCATAATCTGGTTCCACAGGTGTTCGTCTTCCATCACGCAACGGTTGAGCGGCGTAATAACGCCACCCGGGTCCACACTGTTGGCGATAGCCTGCGGCGCCAGGCGGTTTGCAAGGTTCTTGGTGTAGGCGATAACGCCGCCCTTGCTGGCGGCATAGTCGGGAAACTCCGATCCCGTATGCCCGCTTGCCGACCCCACATTGACCACGGAATTGATAGCCGGTGTCGGCTTGGCGGCAAGCCCCTCCCCCACAAAGGCATAGCGCTCGGTCACGTTGATGGTGCCACGCAGGTTGGCGGCAATATCGTCGGCCGAATCTTGCACACCGGCAACGTTCACGATTACCTGTGGCTCAAGGTCGCCTGGAAACGAGTCAGGCTCGCGGACATCAACGATCAGATGGCGATAGCGCTCGTGTTCGATCGCCGCCGGCAGCAGATCAAAGCCCACGACCTCGTGACCCTCGTCCAAAAAGCGCTGCACACACGCGGCTCCGATACCGCCCGAAGCGCCCGTGATCAAAACCCGCATACTTGCTCCTTAGGCGGTTGCGTGGCGCTCGAGGTACTCGGCGCCCACATTCTCGCGCTCCCAGCCGCGCACGACCTTGTAGCCCACGGGGCTCAGGAAGACCTCGCACAGCAGCTCGGCGACAGCACCGGTCAGCGAACACATAAGGACCTGTACCCAGGTCCAACCAAAGAACGTGTGGCTCACCACAATGGCAAAGACCAGGTTGTCGATAAACTGGCCAACACCCGTGGACACATAGGAACGGAAGGCAAAGCTCGCAAAGTTATTCTTTTTGAGCATGCGGCCGAGCGACTGGTTGAGCGTGGAGTTAACCACAGCAGAAACGAGCATTGCCAGCGAAGAGCCCAGCACCACGTACCAGGTGCCGCCGATGGTGGCGTTAAGGGCAGTGTTGACCTCGATCATACCCGTGTCGTAGTAGGCGCCCCACATGCCGGGCGTGAGCGAGCATGCCCAAAAGCACAGGCTCACGGCCAGGTTGACCAGCAGCGCGAGGATAGAGATTTTGATGGATGCCTTGGCGCCAAAGCGCTTGCAGATCATGTCCTGGCACAAAAACGAAACCCAGCTCACCACAAAGCCGCAATCGAGCGCCAGATACGGTAGGCTGAGGAGCTCTTTGTTGGCCAGCAGGTTCATCATGATGACGCTCACGAAAAACAGCGAAACCGTTGCCGCGGGAATGCTCCGCAACAGGACCTTGTAGTCCTCCATGACCTTCTTGATCATTATGTACTCCTTTGGTTTTAGGTTTAACGAGCAGGATATCGGACCCGAACTGCTCGGACGCCCCGGTCTTGAGACGACGGTGGGTATGATAGCCGCTCACGCGGCATCAGGCAAGCAAATGGCGCGGCAGCCCCGCAGGGCCACCGCGCCGATGCGTTAAAAGGCCACGTTGCCAAACTCCGACAGGATAAGGTCGGGGTTGTGGTCAGTTGCCCAATCCACGTTCCACGGCCTCGTGAACAGCAGCAGCTTACCGCCGCGCATGTCCTCGACGCGCAGGGTGTCGCGCGTGAGCGAAAGGCCCGGGATATCGATGGTGTCGGGGTCGTTCTGAATCCAGCGGATGTCCGTATAGGGCAGTGGCTGGCGACGAACCTCAACACGGTACTCGGCCTTGAGGCGGCGCTCGAGTACCTCAAACTGCAGCACGCCGACCACGCCCACGATGACGCTCTCCATGCCGGCACCCAGCTCGCGGAAGATCTGGATGGCGCCCTCCTGGGCAAGCTCCTCCATGCCCTTCACAAACTGCTTGCGCTTGAGCGTGTCGACCTGTGTAATGCGAGCAAACATCTCGGGGGCAAACGTCGGGATCTGCGGATACTGCACGTGGCGCTTGCCGGAGCACACGGTGTCGCCGATGCTAAAGATACCCGGATCGAACAGGCCCACGATATCGCCCGCGTACGCCTCATCCACGATGGCGCGGTCGTCGGCCATCATCGAGGTGCCCGTCGCCAGCTTGAGCTTGCGGTTGCCCTGCACGTGGAAGGCGTCCATGCCGCGCTCGAACTTGCCCGAGCAAATGCGCACAAAGGCGATGCGGTCGCGGTGGTTCTTGTCCATGTTGGCCTGGATCTTAAAGACAAAGCCGCTAAAGTCGTCACGGCAGGGATCGACCGGCTCGCTGGTGAGCGTATCGGTATAGGCGCGCGGCGTCGGGGCAAGGCGCAGGAACTCCTTGAGGAAGGGCTCCACGCCAAAGTTGGTGAGCGCCGAGCCAAAGAACGCCGGGCTCAGCTTGCCGCAGGCCACGGCATCCAAGTCGAGCTCGTCGCCGGCACCATCGAGCAGCTCGATGTCGTCCATCAGGTTCTTATGGTTCTCCTCGCCGATAAGCTCATCCATGGCGGGATCGCCCAACTCGGCCTCGACCTCGGCGACCTTCTTGGTGGCGTTGGCGTGGCCGTCGCCCTCAAAGGCGATAACGCGACGGGTCTGGCGGTCGAACACGCCGCGGAAATTGCGACCGCTGCCGATCGGCCAGTTCATGGGATACGTATTGATACCCAGGACGTTCTCAATCTCTTCCATGAGCTCAAACGGATCGCGAGCCTCGTGATCGAGCTTATTCACAAAGGTGAAGATGGGAATATGGCGCAGCGTACAGACCTTAAAGAGCTTTTTGGTCTGGGCCTCGACGCCCTTAGCGCCGTCGATGACCATGACCGCGGCGTCGGCGGCCATAAGGGTACGGTAGGTATCCTCCGAGAAGTCCTGGTGGCCGG
>CAUFWM010000078.1 GCA_959596505.1 uncultured Collinsella sp. | reverse complement strand
GTGCGCTTGCGGCTGGGCTCCCAGTGGCGGGTCTCCTGATAGATGATGCCGCCCTCCTCGAGCACCTCGGCCTGACGGCAGATCTCGTAGGCAAGGCCGTCATGCAGGCTCTTAAACGAGTTGAGGTTCTTGAGCTCGGTCTTGGTACCCAGCTTGGTCTCGCCGCGGCGGCGCAGCGACACGTTGCCATCGCAGCGCATGGAACCCTTCTCCATGGAGCAGTCCGAAATGCCCAGCGTCACAAAGATGCGGCGGAGCTTCTCCATAAACAGGCGCGCTTCCTCGGGCGTACGCAGGTCGGGCTCAGTCACGAGCTCAATCAAAGGCGTGCCGCAGCGGTTGTAGTCGACGAGCGACTCGGCCGCGGCGGTAATGCGGCCCTCGGCGCCGCCCACGTGAACCATCTTGGCGGCGTCCTCCTCCATGTGGATGCGCAGGATGCGGATGGGCACCGTGTAGGAACCGTCCTCGCGACGCTCGGGCATCTGCAAGTTGGACGCGTCATAGCTGGCCAGGTGGCCGGCGCGCTGGTTGCCCTCGCGCATGGTCGACGTCATGGACGTGGACAAGCCCTCGGCGTTGGCCGAGGCGCTCGCCAGGCTCTGGGCCTCGGCCTCGCCAAACGCGCAGTCGGGGCGCTCGGCGGCACCGCGACCGGTCACGTCCAGATCCAGGTGACCATACATGGCAAAGGCGACCGGACCCTGCGTGGTCTGGAAGTTCTTGGCCATATCGGGATAGAAGTAGTGCTTGCGGTAGAACATCGAGTGGCGCTGGATCTCGCAGTTGGTGGCCAGACCCGCCTTGACGATACTCTCGATGGCGCGCTTGTTGGGCACCGGCAGGGCGCCGGGCAGGCCCAGGCACACCGGGCACACGTTGGCGTTGGGCTCGTCATCGTGGCTGAGTTTGCAGTTGCAGAACATCTTGGTATCGAGTGCGGTGAGCTCGGTATGGATCTCCAGGCCAATCACGGCCTCCCAATCCTGCAGGACCTCGGAAAGCTCCTTCATTACAGCTCGCCTCCCTTCCCGGCAAAATCGGGCGCGACGGAAAGCACGGGCGCACCCGTGGCGGCATCGGCAAAGCCGCGCTCCAGGGCGCGGGCAAACGTGAGCAGCTGACGGTCCTTAAAGGCAGGTCCCACCAGCTGGGCAGAAACGGGCAGCTGAGTGTCCTCGCCCAGTCCCAGCGGCACCGAGATACCGCCGTTGCCGCAAATGTTGAGCGAAATGGTGTACAGGTCGGAGAGGTACATCTGCGTGGGGTCGCTGATCTCGCCAAACTTAAAGGCCGTGCGCGGCGAGGCGGGCATGAGGATGGTGTCCACCTTGGCATACGCGGCATCGTAGTCCCGCGTGATGAGCGTGCGGGCCTTTTGCGCAGCGTAGTAGTACTTGTCGTACACGCCCGAGCTCAGCAGGTAGGCGCCGAGCATCTGACGGCGCTTGGCCTCGGCGCCAAAGCCGTGGGCGCGCGAAAGCGAGCTCTGGTCGGACAGGTTGGCGCAGCCCTCCTCCTGATAGCCGTAGCGAATGCCGTCAAAGCGAGCCAGGTTGGAGAACGCCTCGGCCGGACCGATGACGTAGTAGGCAGCGATGGCGGCATCCAGGTGCGGCAGGTCGACCTCGACCAGCTCGGCGCCCTGGTTCTGCAGCTCCTGGGCGGCGCGCTGAACAGCGGCCTTGACCTCGGGCGTCAGACCCTCGGCCTCCATAAACGCGGGGATGATGCCCACGCGCTTGCCCTCGATGCTGTCGTTGAGATGCTCGGTAAAGTCGACGGCGCAATCCTGGCTCGTGCAGTCGTACGGATCGTGGCCCGCGCCGGTAAGCGCGTTCATGGCCAGCGCGACATCCTCGACCGTGCGGCCAAAGGGCCCCACCTGGTCGAGCGACGAGCCAAAGGCAACCACGCCGTAACGGCTCACGGCGCCATACGTGGGCTTAAAGCCCACCACGCCGCACAGCGACGCCGGCTGGCGAATGGAGCCGCCGGTGTCCGAGCCCAGCGAGAGCGCGACCTCGCCCGCGGCGACGGCGGCAGCGGAGCCGCCCGAGGAGCCGCCGGGCACGCGTTCGGTATCCCAGGGGTTGTTGGTGCGGTGGAACGCCGAGCTCTCGGTGGAGCTGCCAAAGGCAAACTCATCCATGTTGGCCTTGCCCATGGGCAGGCAGCCGGCGTCGAGCATGCGCTGGACACAGGTGGCGGTGTAGACGCTCTGGTAGTCCCCAAGCATGCGGGAAGCGCAGGTGGTGCGCGTGCCCACGAGGTTCATGTTGTCCTTGATGGCCAGCGGCACGCCCGCGAGCGGGGGCAGCGGCTTGCCTGCGGCACGGTCGGCATCCACGCGCGCGGCGGCCTCGAGCGCAAGCTCGGGCGCCACCTGCAGGAATGCCTGGACCCCGCCCTCGCGCGCCTCGATGGAGGCAAGGGAGGCCTGGGCCACCTCGGTAGCGGTAAAGTCGCCGGCGGCAACGCCTGCGGCGATCTGGGCGGCGGTAAGGGAATCGAAGCTTAGCGCCATTACTCGCTCTCCCCCTCTCCCAAAATGGACGGCACGCGAAAGTAGCGGTCGCGCGCGCTGCCGGCGTTTTCGAGCGCAATGTCGAGCGGCAGGTCGCGCTCGGGCTCGCGCAGGTCATCGCCCATCACGTTGGACAGGCTTCCGATGGGATGGAACGTGGGCTCCACGTCGGGCAAGTCATATTGCAAGACGGGCTCGAGCATCTGGACGGCGTCGTTCATGTAGGACGTCATCTGGGTGAGCTCGTCATCGGTCAGTGCGATCTTTGCGTACTCGGCGATGCCTCGCACGTCTTTCTCGCTGAGTGCCATAGGCGCTCCCTTCCGCATAACAGTTAAACCGCTCTAGTATACAGGGCAACGCCGCTTGGAGCAGGTGCTTTACCCAAATGCAGCGAAAACGTAACGAGGGCGGCGGTTGGCAGGCTGCGGGCTGGCGGTTCTGCAGCGAAACCGCACCGTCCATAGCGAAAACCGTCTCGCCCACAACGAAAACCGTCCTGCCCACAGCGATAACCATCACAACATTCGACACTTTTCGTCAAAATCGAGATTTTCATCGAATGTTGTGACGGTTTGGAAGTCCCGGCCACCACAAAGGTGCCTGTCCCCATTGTGGTGGTTCTGGAGAATGTCTTATGCCGAGGCCTTGGCCTTGCGGCGCTTGCGGACCGCGTGGATCACGATATCCAGCAGCAACAGCACAATGGCTACGACCACGATGAGCACGGCAAACTCGCGCTTGCCCCAGTGGCGACCGGCCAGCGACTTTTGCTTGTCGACGTCCTTCTTGTTGTACTTGGTGCGCACGCAATGCACCAGCAGGCGATGGTCGTTCACGCCGTAGGGCGTGCAGGTAACGAGCGTCACCTTGTCGGCACCGGGCTCGATGGTCAGTGACTCCATCTCCTCGGGCAGCACCACCTCGGAGTCCACCATCTTGTAGGCGAGCGTCTTGTTCATGGTGTGCAGCAGCACCAGGTCGCCGGGCTCTAGCAAGCGGATGTCGTCGAACATGCTCAGATTGCGCATGCCCGAGTGCGCGGTGAGCACGCAATGCGTCGAGGTGCCGCCCACTGGCAGGCTCGTGCCCTCCAGGTGGCCGACACCCGCCATGAGGACCTCCTCGCTCGTGCCGTGGTAGATGGGCATGCTCACGTCGATGGAGGGGATCTCGACCCAGCTCATCATGGGGTCGCGGTCAAAGATGAGCTGCTGGGCGTAGGGCTCGATCTGGTCGGCGGGAAGCTCGGTGGCCTCGCCCGCCAGCTGCTCGTTAAAGGAGCGCGCCTGGAGCAGAATGCGCTCGCGCTCCTCGGCAGACAGCGCGTCCACGGTGCTGGACACGGTGCTGATCTGGTTGAACACGCCCGAGGCCTCGAGCCGGTCCAAGATCCACGGCCAGGTCATAAGGCCCACGCC
>CAUFWM010000077.1 GCA_959596505.1 uncultured Collinsella sp. | reverse complement strand
CCACTCGCCATCGCAATGACGACCAGTATCGCCATCACCACTGCCTTATGACCGAGCAGCTTGCCCGCCCAGCGGTCCATCTTTTTGACTCGTTCGTGTTGTTCGCGCTGCGCCATAGCAAAACCTCCCAACACCATCGTGTCAGGAAAGGAGCTCCACAACAGCCACGCCCCAAAACCGGTTTTTGCGGTCAAACCAAAAACCGACCAAAACCTTGCACAAATCTGTCCATTTATTCAGGCAAACGTCAGCAAATGAACACTTAGCCGCAAAATGCCCAGATAGCAAAAGACCGACGATGCAGGCGCATCGTCGGTCTATGCACAAATTTACTCGTGATCTTGGTAAATCTCACGCGGAGCAAGCTCCGAATGTTTGCGTTTTAAGGTCTTAGGGGCCTTATATGTGTTGCTCTCGAAGTCGATGTACTCGGTCTGCTTGAGCAGGCGCTCAATCATCTCCTCGTGGTCGAACAGCTCCCAGGCCTCGTGCACGGCATCGAGTTTGGCGTGCGTCTCGGGACGACGCGGCATAAACAGCGTGCAGCAGTCGGGAGCGGCCTCAGTCGAGATATCGAACGTACCGATCTCCTCGGCGCGTGCGATGATCTCCTGTTTGTCCGAACCGATGAGAGGACGGAACACGGGAATCTTCACGGCTTCGTTGACGGCCATGATGTTCTCAAGCGTTTGGGAGGCAACCTGCCCAAGCGATTCGCCCGTAACGATGGCCCTGGCACCCTCGATGTGTGCAATGCGCTCAGCAACCGAATACATAATGCGGCGATACATGATCACGCGCAGGTTGCTGGGACAGGTGACCGAAATCTCACGCTGGCAGTCGCCAAACGGCACCACGTACAGGCGGCCGATCTGGACACCCGGCTCAAGCGCACGGATGATGTCCTGCACCAGGTATTCACTCGTGTCGGGCGTCTGCGGACGACCGGAGAAATGCACCGGCACGCACACCGCGCCGCGACGCGCGAGCATCCAGGTCGCCACCGGAGAATCGATACCCGACGACAGAAGCGTCACGACCTTGCCGGCAGAACCCACCGGAAGGCCGCCAACGCCGCGCTCGGAGCGCGCATACACGTAGACACTACCCTGAACCACCAGAACGTGCACCATCGCGTCGGGGTCGTGCATCTGGACCTTTTTATCGGGAAACACCTCACACAGCACCTCGCCAACCTGTCGATTGATATCGATCGAGGTGAGCTCATAGTCAGTATTGGAGCGCTTGGCGTGCACCTTAAACGAATCGAAGGAACCAAACTCGCGCAGCGCCTTCACAGCGGCGGCGCAGTACTCCTGCGGGTCGCGGTTGGTGTGATACGCCAAAGACACACGGGCAACGCCGGGGACGGTGCGGATGACACGCGCCGCCTCGTCGGCCTGATGCTCGTTAAAGGTCACGAGGATATAACCGGAAATTCGAGACACGGCGTTCACGGAAAAGGCGGCCAAGGCCGCCTTGATGTTATCCATGAGGATATGCTCAAAATGTGCGCGGTTCTTGCCCTTCAGCCCAACCTCGTGATAGTGGACTAGGCAGACGCGAGCCGCCATTTAGGCTTCAGCAACCTTGTGGCCGAGCGCCTTCTCGTAACGGGCCTCGTCGTAAGAGATGTCGCCGTCGACAATCTCGTCCATAGCCATCGAGATGGTATCGGCACCGGAAAGCCCGATGGTGATGTCATCGACATCCTGAACGGCAAGCACGCGGTTGTGCTGGCCACGCAGCATGCTATTGATGTCGCAGGCGCGCTTGGAGGCAAGCGAAGCGAGCAGGAAGCGGTTGTGATCGGTCTTCTCCAGAAGATCGTCAATGCAAGGCTTTACAACGGACACGGACCTCAGATCCTTTCATGCATATCGAGAACGCGAACGAGCTCATCGGTCGCGCGGTCGAGATCGTCATTCACCACGACGTCGTCGTAGCGGTCGGCAAGGGCAAGCTCATCGGCGGCGTTTGCCATACGCAGCTCAATCGTCTCGGGCGTCTCGGTACCGCGACCGACTAGACGCTCGCGGAGCACCTCAAGCGAAGGCGGCTTGATAAAGATCAGCACGGCCTCGGGGAAACGCTCCTTCACCTGCAGGGCGCCCTGGACATCGATCTCCAAAATCAGAGACGAGCCCGAGGCGAGCTTGGATGTGACCTCGCTCACCAACGTGCCGTAGCAGTTACCGTGGACCTCGGCCCACTCAACAAACTCACCGTTTGCCACGCGGCGGTCGAACTCCTCGCGCGTCAGAAAAAAGTAGTTGACGCCGTCGACCTCACCTTTGCGTGGTGCTCGCGTGGTAGCCGAAACCGTCAGACCCAGGTTCGAGCGGCGCTCGCGCACACGAGTGACGAGCGTACCCTTGCCTGCGCCTGACGGTCCAGAAATCACAAAGAGCTTGGAATCCTGAGCGCTCACTTATTTGGTCAGCTGCTCGAGGAGCTGCTCGCGCTGACGGACACCGAGGCCCTGGACGCGACGAGTAGCGGAGATACCGAGCTCCTCCATGATCTTGGCGGCCTTGGCCTTGCCATAACCGGGGAGAGACTCGATGAGGGTGGAAACCTTCATGCGGGAAGCGATGGGGTCATCGGAGTTGAGCACGGACTCGAGGGACTTCTCGCCCTTCTTGATCTGCTCGCGAAGCTCAGCGCGGGCGTGACGTGCGGCAGCAGCCTTCTCAAGAGCCTGCTTGCGCTGCTCGTCGGTAAGCTGAGGGAGTGCCATTCGTACCTCCAAATAGTTGGGTTATATCTGATTCAATAATTGGCATTTTAGCACGTAGAACGTACAAAATGCCTAATCGCGGCTCCATAGGTTAGACGATACCCGCAAAAAGTGCAATATACTGCGCCCAAAGTTAAGCCCCTGACCTGCGATTCCACACAAAGGATGGGAAAGTTTACGCAGGCACAGGGGCTATTTTGTGCTAATGAGACCCAAAAGTGGTGACTTAGGGGAATCTTTTACGCGACGTTTTCGACCAGCTCGGCGACGATGGCGTCAAAGGCGGCAACCGGATCGTCGGCACCGGTGATGGGACGGCCCACCACAATGTGGCTTGCGCCACGCTCGATAGCCTGGGAAGGCGTCGCCACGCGGGACTGGTCACCAAGGGCGGCACCCACCGGACGCACACCCGGAGTCACGATCAGGGCATCAGGACCCAGCAGCTCACGCATGTCGTGAGCCTCCATCGGTGAGCACACGATGCCATCGATGCCACTGTCCTGAGCAAGCTTTGCCAAGCGGGCGGCCTCCTCGGCCACGGGCGACTCGACGCCGATCTCGCTCAAGGCATCCTGATTCATGCTCGTGAGCACGGTGATGGCGACGAGCTTGGCGCGGTCCTCACGCGCCTCCTCGGCACCCTCGCGGCAGGCAGCGAGCATAGCACCCGAGCCCAGGCCGTGGACCGAAAGCAGGTCGGCACCGGCAAGCGAGGCCGAGCGGGCAGCGCCGCGCACCTGATGCGGAATGTCATGGAACTTAAGGTCGAGGAAGACCTTAAAGCCAAGGTCCTTAAAGGTCTTGACGATCTGGGGACCCTCAGCGTAATAGAGCGTCATGCCGACCTTGAGCCAGGCGGCATGGCCCGAAAGCTCGTGGGCGAGCTCGAGCGCGCGCTCACGGTCGCAGTCGAGGGCGACGATAACACGGTCGCGGGCATCATTCTCTAGCATTCGAAAGCACCCACCAGCTCGTTGATGTCCTTTACGCCCTGGGACTCGGCCCAGGCCTCGAGCTCATGCGCGATCTTAAGCGAAGCGCACGGATCGACGAAGTTGGCCATGCCGACCGACACGCAGGTGGCGCCGGCCAGGATAAACTCAGCCGCATCCTCGCCAGTCATGACACCGCCGACACCGTTGATGGGGATATCGACGGCCTGGGCAACCTCCCAGACCATGCGCACGGCGATGTGGTGGCACAGCGGGCCCGAAAGGCCGCCCTTGGGCTTGGCCACGCGGGACTTGCGGGTATGGACGTCGATGGCCATGCCCTGGATGGAGTTGATGACCGAAAGGCCGTCGGCGCCGGCAGCCTCGAGGGCCTTGGCGATCTCGGCGACGTTGACCGGCGCCATCTTCACGAACAGCGGCTTATCGGTCACCTTGCGGCAAGCAGCCATAACGGAAGAGGCGCCCTCGGGCGTGGAGCCCATGGCGGCACCGCCGGCGGCGATATTAGGGCAGCTCACGTTGATCTCGTAGCCGGCAGCCCAGGGGCACAGCTCGACATACATCTCGAGTGCGCGGACAAACTCGTCAACGGAGTG
>CAUFWM010000076.1 GCA_959596505.1 uncultured Collinsella sp. | reverse complement strand
CCCTGCCGTGCGTGATCGGCGCCGAGGGCGTCGAGGAGGTCTACACGCTCGACCTGTCCGAGCACGAGCTCGAGGGCTTCCACAAGAGCTGCCAGCACATTCGCGACAACATCGCCCAGCTCGACTGGTGAGATGCCGAGGCCTACGACGCAAAGTAAGAGTCGGTTGCCGCGACACCCCGCTCATACGGACGCCATGTAAAGCGGGCCGCGCCGGAAACCCATCGGCGCGGCCCGCTTTTTGACTCACACGATACGCTTGCAAATTTAGGTCTAATACTTTTCCCGTGAAGTGAACGAGCAAAAACGAGCCCCCGAAGCATCGACACTTTATGGGAACCATTTCCTGCGGTTTCATTAAGATTTTCCTGCGGTTTTGGCGCCAAAAAATGTCGATGCTTCGGGGGTCCAAAATAGGTCGTTCACTTCGCGGAAAAGTATTCACCTTCGTTTTCGCGCAGACACGAATCCGGCCGCCACAACGCAAAACGGGGCCCGCGCGCAGCGCAGACCCCGTCAAAAAAGATAATTCCCGTTACCTAGTACTGCTCGATGCCCATGTAGCGACGAACCTCGGGGCTGTGGTCGAAAACCTTACCGCGGGCTGCGCGCAGCTCGCAGCTCATCGCGTAGAAGAAGATCGGCTCCAGGAACGAACGCACGCTGGCAGGCACTTCGCCCACGCCGCACTCAAGCGCGTCGAGCACCATGATCGTATCGGTGTGCGTGTTGAGGAACGCGAGCGCGCGTTCCTCCATGGGGCGGCACTCGCCCGATCCGAGCTGCACAAAGTAGAACACGCCGGGCTCGGTAGCCTCGAAGGGGCCGTGGAAGTACTCGCCAGAGTGGATGTAGCAGCAGTGCTGCCACTGCATCTCCATGAGCGAGCAGATGGCCATGGCGTAGGTCTGGCTAAAGTTGGGGCCGGAACCCAGGATATAGAAGAACTTGTGCTGCTGGCAGAGCTCGGCAAAGCGATCGCCCAGCTCGGCGTTGACCTTCTCGCGGGCGGCGGGCAGCAGCGCATCCATCTGCTTAAGGCCCTCGTACATGTCAGCGAGTGCCTCGTAGCCTTCCTGCTGGTCGAGCAGCTCGGCGGCGATCAGAGCGCCGATGCCCTGCGGCACCTCGACCTGTGACACGCCCTCGCCCCACGGATAGACCCAGGTGGTCCACTTGCCGTTATCGATCTTGGAGCCCTCGCAGTCGGTGAGGGCAACGACCTCGGCGCCGGCAGCCAGCGCCATCTCGCAGCCGTCGACGACCTCCTGCGTGTTGCCGCTGTGGCTGCAGGCGATGACGAGCGACTTCTCGCCAAGGCTCTTGGGGGCCATCAGGCAAAACTCGCGTGCCGTGTAGACCGTCGAGGTAAACGTGGTTGCCTCGCGCTTGAGCAGCTCGTTGGCCGGCATCAGGTCGATCATCGAACCGCCGCAGGCGATCCAAAAGACATTCTCAATCTTGCCCTTGCGCTCGATAATTTCCTGAATCAGATCGTGTGCGTTCATGGTGATGCTCCTCCTTGTGTGGCGGTTTTGAACGACGTCAGCTCGTACCTGCGGTCGTTCTATGTTGTCCTATTTATAGCACGCATGACGACGCACGTGAAGCCATCTCACCAAATTTGTTCTATATCGTTCTATCTGTGGACGTTAGATGTCGAACACGTAGCGCGAACCCACGATCTTTTGGCGTCCGAGCAGCAAGGGCCGCCCGTCCTCATCGGTAAAGTACGCCTCCATATAGAAGAGCGGCTCGCCGACCGGCACCTCCAGCAGCGAGGCCGCCTGAGCATCGGCAAGCGCAATCTCCACCGTACAGGGGTCGGACTTGAGCGGCGCGCGGCCCGAATGCTCGGCAACGAGCGCAAAGATGGAATTGTCCGTGAGATCCTTGTCGGCAAGCGTCTGCAGATAGGGATGGTCGGCCAGCACAAAGGCGTTGTTCTCGAGCATGACGGGCACGCCGTCTGCCGTGCGCACGCGCTCGACCACGATGAGCTCGCAGCCGGGTTCCACCCCAAAAAACGCCGCGTCCTCGCGCGTCGCCGCAACCACCGTGCGCGACACCAGGCGTGCTCCGGCCACCATGTCGTTGGCAGCGCAGCCCTCAGAAAAGCTCTGGACGTCACCCTTCTGGACAATCTTGCGCTTGAGCTTGGGCGCGCACACAAACGTGCCCCTCCCCTGCTGGCGGTTGAGATACCCCGCGCGCGACAGTTCCTCGACGGCGCGGCGCACGGTGACGCGCCCCACGCCATAAGACTTCGCGAGCTCCATCTCGGAAGGAATGCGCGAGCCGGCCGCGTACACGCCGCGCGCGATCTCGCCCTTTAGGTCGTCCATAACCTGCTGGTACAGCGGCACGGCGGACACCTCAGTGCGCTCGGTTTTATCGTCGGATGTCATCGTTACGCTCCATTCCGTGCATACTCGGACTCAAACTCTTCAATCGCCGCCATAAACTGCTCGCCAAAGGCGTCGGCCTTTTTCTCGCCGATACCGTTGACCTGGATAAGCTCGTCGCGCGTCTGCGGGCGTAGGCGGCACAGGCCGCGCAGGGCCTTGTCGGAAAAGACCATGTACGGCGCCATCTCCAGCTCGGTCGAGATCTCCTTGCGCAGGGCACGCAGGCGCTCGAACAGCTCGGCATCGTCACCCACGCGCGGGCGCTGATCCAGCTCGGCCTCCTCGCGCAGCAGATCCACCGCACGGCGGGCGCGGGCCGAGGCCTTGCGCTTGGACGCGCGACGCTTAACGGTAAAGGCAAACGCCTCGTCCTCGACCTCGCCGGCGCGCGGGCCCAGCCCCACGACCGGGTACTGCCCCTGCGAGGTGGCCAGATAACCGCGGCCGCACAGCTGGCCGATGATGTCCTTGATGCGCCCGACCGATTCCCTCGACAGCTCACCGTAGCCGCGGTCCTCGTCCAGATGCATCTGGCGAATGCGCTCGGTGTTGCCGCCGTGAAGCACGTCGGCGATGAGCGACTTGCCAAAGCGCATGGGACGCGCGGCCACATAGCGCACGGCGGCGCGGGCCATATCGGTGACGTCCTCGACCTCGAACTGCGTGAGGCAGTTGCTGCAGTTGCCGCAGCCCTCGGCGTCATCCGTGGCGGTGGCGCCCGCACCAGCCGCAGCAGCATGCTCGGCCGCGGCCTCGTCGCCAAAGTAGCGCAGCATGTATTCGCGCAGGCAGCCGGTGGTATTGCAGTAGCCCTCCATCTGGCTGAGCAGACGATATCGATTCTGGAGCGCCCACGCGCGCTGCTCGTCGTCAAGTGCCTCATCGGCAGCATCGCCACGGTCGATCAGAAAGCGGCGCATGCGAAAATCGTTGCCGTTCCACAGCAGGTGGCAGCTGGCCGGATCGCCATCACGGCCGGCGCGACCCGCCTCCTGGTAGTAGGCCTCGATGCTCTCGGGCACGTTGTTGTGAATCACGTAGCGCACGTTGGGCTTGTCGATGCCCATACCAAAGGCGTTGGTGGCAACCATCACCTGAATATCGTCGTCGATAAAGGCGCGCTGGCTTTGGCGGCGGGCGTCGTTACCCATACCGGCATGGTAGTGGCCAACACGAATGCCGCTGGGGCCCAGCGCCTCGGCAAGATCGCCTGCCAGCGCATCGACTGTCTTGCGGGTCGAGCAATACACGATGCCGCTCTCGCCCGAATGCGCGATCACATAGTCGCGCACCCACGCTGCCTTGGCTTTGTCGCCCATCTCCTCGCAGCCAAAGTAGAGGTTCTTGCGATCGAAGCCCGTCACCACCGTCGCGGGGTTTTGCAGGCCGAGCATCTGCTGAATGTCCGCGCGCACGCGCTCGGTCGCCGTGGCGGTAAACGCCGCCACGATCGGGCGCCGCGGCAGCGAATCGATAAACTCGCGAATCTGCAAGTAAGCGGGACGGAAATCCTGGCCCCACTGGCTCACGCAGTGAGCCTCGTCAATGGCCACGAGCGGAACGCCGATGCCGCCTTCGGCCGCAGCTTCCTGCGCAAAGGCCAGAAAGCGCGGCTCGAGCAGGCGCTCGGGCGCCACATACATAAGCTGGTAGCGGCCCTCGCGCGCCCGCTTGAGCACGGTATTTTGCTGGGCCGGGGTAAGGCTGGAGTTGAGATAACTGGGACGCGCACCCGCCGCGAGCAGCGCGCGGGTCTGGTCCTCCATAAGCGACAGCAGCGGACTCACCACAAAGGTGATGCCGGGCAGCATGAGCGCGGGCACCTGGTAGCAAATGGACTTGCCGGCACCCGTGGGCATAACGCCCAGCGCATCGCGACCGGCAAGGATCGCATCGACCATGCGGTCCTGTCCCGGGCGAAACGAGGTGTAGCCAAAATAGGCGCCGAGCGTGTCGAGCGCCATCTGCTGCATGCTATCGGTCATGGTTTCCTAACGTCCAAGTCATCTGCCGCCGATTATACGCCGCCACGCGGACAGCAGCACACGGCCGCCGCCCAGACTAGTCGTTTAAGAACGCCCCCAACGGCTAAGGAGTGTCCCCAGGTGCCGGCAGAAAAGGAACGTCCCCAAGTGCCGGCCCGGCAACGCCGATGTTTTGGCGCGGACAGACACTATGACCCAATCCGAGGGCACTAAAAAGATAGGAGCCCCCGCTC
>CAUFWM010000075.1 GCA_959596505.1 uncultured Collinsella sp. | reverse complement strand
TCATGATCAACTCCATCTACACCAATAAGGAAATCTTCCTGCGCGAGCTTATCTCCAACGCGAGCGACGCCGTCGACAAGCTCAACTTTAAGAGCCTGCAGGACCCGAGCGTCAAGCTCGACCAGGGCGACCTGGCTATTCGTGTTTCCTTTGATAAAGATGCCCGTACCATCACCATTTCGGATAACGGTATCGGCATGACCGCCGAGGAGCTTGAGCGCAATCTGGGCACCATCGCCCATTCCGGCTCCGAGGAGTTTAAGACTGAGAACGCCGAGCAGCAGGGTTCCGATGTCGACATCATCGGTCAGTTTGGCGTGGGTTTCTACTCCGCCTTTATGGTCGCCAGCCACGTGAAGGTCGTCAGCCGCGCTTATGGCGAGGATATCGCCCACGTTTGGGAGTCCGACGGTCTTGAGGGCTACACCATCGAGGATGGCGAGCGTGCTGAGCACGGTACCGATGTCATCCTGACGCTGCGCGAGAACGAGAAGCTCGACGCCGACGGCGAGGCCGAGACCTACGATCGCTTCCTGACCGAGTGGGGCCTCAAGAGCCTGATTCAGCAGTACAGCAACTATGTGCGCTACCCGATTCAGATGATGGTGTCCAAGAGCCGCCAGAAGCCCAAGCCCGAGGATGCTGGCGATGACTACACGCCCGAGTACGAGGACTACCAGGAGCTCGAGACCGTCAACTCAATGACGCCGATCTGGAAAAAGCGCAGCTCCGATGTCGAGCAGAAGGACTACGACGAGTTCTACAAGTCAACGTTCCACGACTTTGACGATCCTGCACGCACCATCAGCTTCCATGCTGAGGGCACGCTCGAGTACGACGCCCTGCTGTTTGTGCCGGGCCGCGCCCCGTTCGATCTGTACAGCAAGGACTACGAGAAGGGCCTGGCGCTCTACAGCTCCAACGTGCTGATTATGGAGAAGTGCGACGACCTGCTGCCCGACTACTACAACTTTGTCCGTGGCGTCGTGGATTCCGCCGACGTGTCGCTCAACATCTCGCGCGAGACGCTGCAGCAGAACCGTCAGCTCAAGGCTATCGCCAAGCGTGTGGAAAAGAAGATTACCGCCGACCTTGAGGACATGCGCGACAACGACCGTGAGGCATACGAGAAGTTCTTTGAGAACTTTGGTCGCGGTCTGAAGTACGGCATCTACTCGAGCTACGGCATGAAGGCCGACGAGCTCGCCGACCTGTTGCTGTTCTGGTCTGCCAAGGAGCAGAAGATGATCACCCTTGCCGAGTATGCCAAGGGCATGCCCGAGGGCCAGAAGGCAATCTACTATGCCGCCGGCGATTCGCGCGAGCGTCTGGCCAAGATGCCCGTCGTGAAGGGCGTGCTCGACCGCGGCTACGATGTATTGCTGCTGACGCAGGACGTGGATGAGTTCACCTTCCAGGCCATGCGTGAGTACGTGGCTGCCGATATGCCCAAGGTCTACGAGGATGACGCTGCTCGCGAGGCTGCCGAGAAGGCAGTTGCCGATGGTGCCGAGCCCGAGGTCGAGGATCGTCACCTGGAGCTTAAGAACGTCGCGACCGGCGATCTTGACATGGCGACCGATGACGAGAAGAAGGAGGCCGAGGACGCCACCAAGGAGAACGAGGATCTCTTTAACGCCATGAAGGAGGCGCTCGGTGACAAGGTCGAGAAGGTCGCCGTCTCTGCGCGTCTGACTGACGCTCCCGCCTGCATCACCACCGAGGGTCCGCTTTCGCTCGAGATGGAGAAGGTGCTCCAGAAGGGGCCCGAGGGCGCGCCCGACGGCATGCCCAAGAGCCAGCGCGTGCTCGAGCTCAACGCCAAGCACCCGGTCTTTGACAAGCTTGTCGCTGCCCAGAAGGCAGGCGACGCCGATAAGATCAAGCAGTACTCCGGCTTGCTCTACGATCAGGCCCTGCTGGTCGAGGGCATCCTCCCCGAGGACCCCGTTGCCTTCGCGGCGGCTGTTTGCGAGCTTATGTAACTAGGGGGTTACGCGGTTCTACGAACCGCGTAACCACTCGACGCTGCAAACGCCCCTAAGCGGCAATCTGACGTTCAATCGTCGGTCGCGTACCGAAGTACGCTTCCCTCCTCTTTCACGTCACCTTGCTCGCTTAGGGGCGTTTTCGCTGACTTATGCTCAACCTGCGACGCTTTCGTGGCCCAAAGTAGTCATTGGGGACGTTCTTGTTCGACTAGTCGTTTAAGAACGTCCCCAATGACTACCCGATGACTATTCGGATTGCTAATTTGTGCGGGTTGTGGTTTTGTGACCTGCTGAAATTTAAGATACTGTACAACTGTACGTTAACTCGTCTTCGTAGTATATTGCTACCCGCAAAACTCAATACCATTGTGCCCTGAGACACTAAAGCGCCTACGTACAATGGTTGTCGATAGTACGATTCGATTCAACGACAGGATGGATGGTCCAAGCGTGAGTCTCGGCAGCAAACTATCCAACGCAAAGGTCTCCTTTGCGATATTTAAGCGCGACATTAAGCGACTGCTTATGAACCCCGTCGCCCTGGTGGTTACCTTGGGCGTGTGCGTCATTCCCTCGCTGTATGCCTGGTACAACATCGTTGCCAACTGGGATCCGTACGGAAATACCCAGGGCATTAAAATCGCCATCGCCAACAACGATCAGGGCACCCAGAATGACTTGGTGGGCGAGCTCAATGCAGGCGATAAGGTGGTCGACCAGCTCAAGGAAAACGATCAGCTGGGCTGGACCTTCGTCGACTCGGCTGCCGATGCCAAAGAGGGCGTCGAGAGCGGGGAATACTACGCGGCGATCGTAATCCCCAAGAACTTCTCCGACAATCTTGTCTCGATGCTCGATGGCAATTACCATCAGCCGAAGCTCACCTATTACGTCAATGAGAAGAAGAGCGCCATTGCGCCCAAGGTCACCGATACCGGTGCCAACACCATCGAGGAGCAGATCAACTCGGAGTTTGTCTCCACGGTGGGCGAGACTGTTGCCAGTATCGCCAAGGATGCCGGTGTCGATTTAAAGGACAAGGCAACCCAGACTCAGGACTCGCTGACAAGTTCGGTGTCCGAGGCATCCGACACCTTGGGTGAGGTGCGCGATTCGATTGGCGATATGAATGCCGCCATCGATAAGACGAGTGGCGCTATCGCCTCGGCTGATGCCGCGTTGGCGGGCCTGCAGGGTCAGACGCCCTCTCTAACGCAGGCAATCGCTCAGGGCAATGACCTGCTGGGCGAGGCTCGCGCTACGGCGGGCAACTCTGTCGCCTCGCTCTCCAAGGCGCTCTCGGAAGGCAGCCTTGCGCTCACCAAGACGTCAGCCTCTGCGAACGCTGCGATTGGCAAGCTGACGGGCACAGTCACATCTACGACCACCCGCATCGACAACTCACTCGAGTCTCTCCAAGCGACGATCGATCACAATAAGGCCGTTATCGGGCATTTGGAGATTCTCGTCAATGACACGTCGACAGGTTCCGAGGAAATTGACGCGCGCATTGTATCGACCATCGATTTGCTCCGCGAGCAGAATGAAAAGCTTCAGAGCATCAAGGACGGTCTGTCTGCGCAGTCGAGCGCCATGGCGAATGACGCCGCGGCCGTCTCGGGTGCAAGCGACGCTATCAATAACGCAATTCAGACCGGTGCGACCAACCTTGGCCAGGCCCAGACGAACCTGGGTCAAAACGCGCTGCCGAAAGCCTCGAGCGCGCTCGATTCCTTTGCCGCCGTTTCGGGCGATTTGACCGGCATTGTGTCGGGTATGACCCCCACGATAGCGAGCGCGCGCGGCACGCTGGCGCAGCTCGACGCCACGCTCAAGCAGGCAAAGACCACGCTGTCCCAAACCGACGCCTCCCTTGCCAAGGTTCAGGACAAGCTCGCGACCGCCGCCAATGACATTGCGGCGCTGCAGACCTCTGAGTCTATGGGCGAGTTAGCCGACCTCATGGACGTCGACGTCAATGACGTGGCAGATTTCATGGCATCTCCGGTTGAGCTCGCGTCCAAGTCGATCTATCCAGTCAAGAGCTTCGGCTCGGGCATTGCCCCGTTCTATACCAACCTAGCGCTTTGGGTGGGCGGCTACGTGCTTATCGCCATCTACAAGCTCGAGGTCGACCGCGAAGGCATCGGCAGCTTTACCGCGCGTCAGGGTTACTTTGGCCGCTGGTTGCTACTGGTGATCCTGGGCGCGTTGCAGGCCATCATCGTTACGGTAGGCGATCTGGTGATTGGCGTGCAGTGCGTCAGCCCGCTGCTGTTCGTGCTGGGCGGCATCGCCATTTCGTTCACCTACGTCAATATCATCTATGCGCTGTCCACCACGTTTAAGCATATCGGCAAGGCTATCGGCGTCATTCTCGTCATCGTGCAGATCCCCGGTTCGTCGGGCATGTACCCCATCGAGATGATGCCCGGCTTCTTCCAGTGGCTGCACCCGCTGCTGCCCTTTACCTACGGCATCAATCTGCTGCGCGAGACGGTCGGCGGCATGTATTCGTTCAACTACCTGTTTAACCTGTGCATTCTGGGCGTGTTCTTGATCGTGGCGCTCTTTATCGGCCTGCAGCTGCGTCCGCTGCTGCTCAATCTCAACCTTCTCTTTGATAAACAGCTTTCCACGACCGGTATGATGATTTGCGAGTCCAACGACCTGCCGCGCCAGCGCTACTCGCTGCGCACGGCCATGCGTGTCATGCTCGATTCCGATTCGTACCGTCGCGAGCTGCTCGATCATGCCGTGGCGTTTGAGCATCGCTACC
>CAUFWM010000074.1 GCA_959596505.1 uncultured Collinsella sp. | reverse complement strand
GCGCCGACGTGACCATGGAGGTACCGGTCTCGGTCTACGAGGCGGCGCTCGGCTGTACGGTGGACGTGCCGACGCCCGGCGGTGCGACGGTTCGTCTGAAGGTGCCCGCGGGTACCCAGACAGGCAAGAAGTTCCGCTTTAAGGAGATGGGCGCGCCCGACGTTAAGCACCGTGGCCGTACGGGCGCGCTGCTCGTCGAGATCAAGGTACAGGTCCCCACGAACCTGTCCGACGACGAGCGCGATGCCATGACCAAGCTGCGCGAGGCCGACACGCGCGACTACCGCGAGAAGGTCAACCGTTACAAGGCGACGTACTAGGGCGGTCGTGGCACACGCCCACGCCCGCGGGCTTATGATGGACGATAACGAGACGGAAAGGGGTCAGGTAGCATGGCCGAGGACAATAGGAACAAACCGCTGTACATGATCAGCGTGGCGGCCGAGCTGACCGGCATGCATCCGCAGACTCTGCGCGTCTACGAGTCCAAGGGCCTGGTGAATCCCCAGCGCTCGGGCGGCAACACGCGTCTGTATTCGCGTGCCGATATCGAGCGCCTGGAGCTCATTAACCAGCTGACCGACGAGGGCATCAACCTTGCCGGCGTGGTGCGTATTCTCGATATGAAGGAGCGTGCCGAGGAGCGTGAGCGCGAAAACGAGAAGCTCCGCGCCCGCGTGCGCCAGCTCGAGGACGAGCTGCACGAGTACAAGATGCAGAAGAAGATTACCGCCCTGGCCCCGCGCGACGGCTCAGTCAACCCCGAACAGGTCATGCGCAAGCTGCTGGGCGCCGGCGGGGATCTGTAGGTTACGCCGTTCTGCCGAACGGCGTAACGGCTCGACGCTGCGCCTTTGGTTCCGCCGTTCTAACGAACGGCGGACCGGTCGACGCTGCAAGCCCGCCAGAGCGGCAATCTGCCTTTCAACTTCGGCGGCATGATCAGAAGATCAATGCCGCCTTGTTTCAAGGCACCTTGCTCGCTCTGGTGGGCTTTCGCTGTCCGCGCCAAAACATCGGCGTTGTTATGGGTAGTCATTGGGGACGTTCTTAAATGACTAGTCGAAAGGGACGCTCTTGCACCAAATCTTCCGGCCCACACTGGGCTCGTCCTTTACTTTACCGAGATAAAGTGAACGTGCAGATTCGTAACCCACTCGCAACCGTTCTATGGCACGATATTGAACGAATGTATGCTATGCGCCCAAATCTTTTGGGCAGAGTGGGAGACAGTATGGTCAAGCTGTACGAGGACGGCATCTACCTGCGCGACGGCAGCGAGGTTGTGCCTGCGGCCGAGGCCGCCGAGCGCGGTATTACGCAGACGCCCGAGGATGCCAAGCGTGGCACTATCGCGTATTCGATCCTCCAGGCACACAATACGTCCGGAGATCCCGAGGCGCTCAAGATTCGCTTCGATGCCATGGCGAGCCATGACATCACCTTTGTCGGCATCATCCAGACGGCGCGTGCCTCGGGCATGGAGCAGTTCCCGCTGCCTTACGTGCTCACCAACTGCCATAACTCGCTGTGCGCCGTGGGCGGCACCATCAACGAGGACGACCACGTCTTTGGCCTTTCCGCGGCCAAGAAGTACGGCGGCATCTTCGTTCCGCCGCACATCGCCGTCATCCACTCCTTTATGCGTGAGAACTTCGCCGGTTGCGGCAAGATGATCCTGGGTTCCGACTCGCACACCCGCTATGGCGCCCTGGGCACCATGGCCGTGGGCGAGGGCGGAGGCGAGCTGGCAAAGCAGCTGCTGCGCGACACCTACGACGTTGCCTATCCCGGCGTCGTCGCCATCTACCTCACGGGCGCCCCGCGCCCCGGCGTCGGCCCGCACGATGTGGCGCTCGCCATCATCCGCGCCGTCTTTGCCAAGGGCTACGTTAAGAACAAGGTCATGGAGTTTGTGGGCCCCGGCATCGCGAGTATGACGACTGACTACCGCAACGGCGTCGATGTCATGACCACCGAGACCACCTGCCTGTCGAGCATCTGGGCTACCGACGAGGACACACACGCGTTTTTGACCATGCACGGCCGCGGCGACGACTACCGCGAGCTCAAGCCCGCCGACGTTGCCTACTACGACGGCTGCGTCGAGGTCGATCTGTCGAGCGTCAAGCCCATGATCGCGCTGCCGTTCCATCCTTCCAACGGCTTCGAGATTGACGAGCTCAACGAGAATCTCGAGGACATCCTGCACGAGGTGGAGCTCGAGGCTGCCAAGATCGGCGAAGGCAAGACGCACTTTAGCCTGCTCGACAAGATCGTCGACGGCAAGCTGCACGTGCAGCAGGGCGTTATTGCCGGCTGCTCGGGCGGCAACTACGACTCCGTGGTCCAGGCTGCCCGCGTGCTCAAGGGCGCTAACACCGGCTGCGGCGAGTTCTCGCTGTCGGTCTATCCCACAAGCCAGCCCGTGGCGCTCGAGCTTACACGCCGCGGCTATATCTACGACCTTATGGAGGCCGGCGCGATCGTGCGCACGGCGTTCTGCGGCCCGTGCTTTGGTGCCGGTGACACGCCTGCCAACAACGGCCTGTCCATCCGCCACACCACGCGCAATTTCCCCAACCGCGAGGGTTCCAAGCCGGGTAATGGCCAGCTGAGCGCCGTGGCCCTGATGGATGCCCGCTCCATTGCGGCGACGGCTGCCAACGGCGGCGTCCTGACGCCGGCGACCGACCTGCCCGAGGAGACTTGGGACGAGGCCTGCGAGTACACCTTTGACGACGCGCCGTACAAAAAGCGCGTGTACTGGGGCTTTGGCAAGGCGGAGCCTGCCGACGAGCTGGTCGAGGGTCCCAACATCAAGCCGTGGCCCGCGATGGAGCCCCTCGGCGATGACATCCTGCTCAAGGTGTGCTCCAAAATCATGGACCCGGTCACCACGACTGACGAGCTCATTCCCTCGGGCGAGACGAGCTCCTTCCGCTCCAACCCGTTGGGTCTGGCCGAGTTTACGCTCAGCCGTCGCGACCCGGCCTACGTGGGTCGTTCCAAGGAGGTCGACGCCGTGGAGAAGCGCCGCGTTGCTGGCGAGGCAGCAGGCGACCTGGCGGCGCTCGATGCCGAGCTTGCCGGCGTGTTTGAGGCACTGGCCGGCGCGGGTGTCGCTGCCGACGCCAAGGCGACCGAGTACGGCTCCATGCTCTATGCCAAGAAGCCCGGTGACGGTTCTGCTCGTGAGCAGGCCGCGAGCTGCCAGCGCGCAATCGGCGGTCTGGCCAATATCGTTCACGAGTACGCCACCAAGCGCTATCGCTCCAACGTGATGAACTGGGGCATGGTGCCCTTCCAGATGGAGGCCGAGCCCAACTTTGAGGTGGGCGACTACGTCTTTGTGCCGGGTATCCGCGCCGCGCTCGATGGCGACCTGAAGGACATTGCCGCCTACGTGGTACGTGCCGATGGTGCGGTCGAGCAGATTGAGCTCTACATTGCCGATATGACGGCAGAGGAGCGTGCCATCGTCAAGGCCGGCTGCCTGATCAACTACAACAAGTTCAAGGCCGCTGCCGAGTAACTCTGCTGTACGCCCCGGCCACACCTTTCCCTCGTGCTCACGCGCTTCGCGAGGGTCGCCCGAGGGAAAGGTGTGGCCGGGGCTACCGCGACGTTCTCGTTGGGTCTTGAGGAACGCTAATAAATAGACTTGCTTGATGCCGCCTCTGTTAATGGGGCGGCTTCTTTTTGTCGAAAACCGCCACAAAGGGGACAGGCACCTTTGTGGCGGTTTTTGTTGTCTCGTTCTGTAACAGGTAGACCCTTATTTGCCGAGTAGTTGTTACAGATTTAGATAAACGGGAACTGCTGAACATTTCGTCTCGATCTGTAACATCTGAGGTCCAAAACGGCAGCTAGATGTTATAGATCGAGATGGTGAACGCCGGGGCCGAAGATCACCACAAAGGCTCCTGTCTCCTTTGTGGTGGTGGGGGGCGAGCTCGATGTTGCCGTGCTCGTTGAACGACATTCTAATGAGCGTCTCTACAGAATTTCATCTGGGCTGGCGGGTTTGGTTGTTTTGGGGATGCCGAGTTTGGATGACGCGAAATCGTCAACATCGTCCTTGATTCCATCTTTGGTGTAGACGGTGACCGTATAGGTGCTGTGCCCGAATTCGCTCTTGTCGCGTGTCGCCCAGGCCTGCCAGTAGGCAGCCCCGTTTCGCCCTTTGATTTTTCCGACACGGCGGAGTTCTGTTCGCTTTAATTGCTGGTTGCTATAGATGGTTCGACCGGCCTCCTCGGTGAGCCCGCACTGTCCAAGCATCTTGTCGAGGACTTGGTTCATGTGGCGCTCATCGGTGTTTGGTGCGTAGTCGTAGGCGAGGGTGATGGAGTCGAGGGGCTGGTCGTCGATTAGATAGTTTAGCGCCTGAGGTTCAAGGCAGAAATAGGGGGAGCATCCGTCGACCTTGCCGAGCAACGGTAACTTGGACTGCCAACTTCCGGTGGGAATTGCATATTCGTAGAACACGCCACGGCAGACAAAGGAGAGCGAGGTGGCGCGCGAACCGGCGTCGATCATCCCGCAAAGATCGAAGGGCGAGGCGATACCAAAAGAAAAGGGCGTGATGACGATAAGGAAGAGCATCACGATGGGCATGGCGAGAATGGCGATGATGTTGCGACCGGTGGAATGAGACGGCTTCATATGCGCTCCTCGAGACAGAGATCTGTTGAGGATAGGCAGAAATGGATATGTTCAGAGAACAATTCAAGTTTAATCTCATGGCGCGAGATGGTCGACCGTTAGCGTCGAAAACCACCACAAAGGTGCCTGTCCCCT
>CAUFWM010000073.1 GCA_959596505.1 uncultured Collinsella sp. | reverse complement strand
AACGACCTCTTCGGCACGTCTACCGCCCCTACCGGCAAGACGCTTGGACATGCAGCCAAAAGCATGCTCCGCGAGGACACCAGGATCCTGCTCAATCGCGGTCAGCGCTGGCTCAAAGAGAACGTCGGCCGCCGAGTTGTCATAGCTTACCACCGAGATATCGCCCGGGATGCTCTTACCCATCTCGTGCAAGCGCTTAAGCAGACCGAGGGCAATGTTATCCGAGCTTGCGAACACGGCGGTGGCGTCAGTTGCGAGCACCGCCTCCGAGGCCTCGTAGGCGCTCGGAATGTAGTACTCGCTCTCAAACTCCAAACGTGCGTCGATCGGCAGGCCAACCTCGCGCAGCGCACGCTCGTAGCCGGCAAGACGCTTACGACCCGTATTGGAACGGCGCGCATTAACCAAGCAGGCAATACGACGGTGTCCTTGCTCGATCAAGTAGCGGGTAGCCATGTAGCCACCCATCTCGTGGTCGAACATCACCTTGTCGCACTCGAGTCCCTCAATGGCACGGTCGACCATTACCGCCGGAATGGGCAGATGGCTGACTTCTTCGCGCAGGGCGCGGTCGTCGGAGAACTCGTCACCCACTACCAGAAAGACGCCGTCGACGCCGCGCGTCACCAGCTGGCGCAGCAGCTCAAGATCGTCGTCGGCACTTCCACCCGAGCTGGTAATAAAGAGCGCATAGCCATCCTCGCGGCAGCGCTTTTCCAAGCTGCCGGCGAGCGAGGCAAAAAAGCGGCTCTCGATATTGGGAACGATAAGGCCCAGCGTGCGTGACTCGCGCATGACCAGGCTGCGCGCGATCTGGTTAGGGACATAGTGGTTGCGCGCCGCGACCTCCTTGATGAGCTTGCGGTTTTCTTCCGAGATGCGGCAGGGCCGATTATTGAGAACAAGCGAGACCGACGAGGGGGAAAGCCCCACCTCCTGGGCAATCTGCTTGAGAGTAACTTTGTTGCCCATCTCGCTCCTTCCGAGTATTCGCGCAATCCCTTGAAAGTATAGCGACCGTCCCTCTACCTCGATGATAAACACTTTACCAATCCGGTAGACGGCTGTTTTATCGCCGCCAGCGCACCAAATCCGTCCGGGTGGGGTATATTGCAATCGATTGATGACAACGACCACCAAAAGGCGGATATTCGTATGCACGAGAACGACTTTTTTAACGAGGACCTGCTGTGCGCGCTTGCTGGCGTTGCCGGCGAGGACAACGTGCTGATGAGCGAGCCCATGCGCGAGCACACCACGTTTAAAATCGGCGGCCCGGCCGACGTCTTTGTCACGCCCGATACCGAGCAGAGCCTCGTCGCCACGCTCGATACCTGCTATCGCTGCGATCTGCCCCTCACCATCGTGGGCAACGGCTCCGACTTGCTCGTCGGTGACAAGGGCATCCGCGGCGTCGTCGTGGCGCTTGGCGAGGGCCTCTCCGACATTACGGTCAACGGCACGCACGTCACGGCAGCAGCCGGCGCCTTGCTTTCCGATGTCGCCGCGGCGGCAGCCGAGGCCGGTCTCACCGGCATGGAGCCCATCTCGGGTATCCCCGGATCGGTCGGCGGCGCCTGCTACATGAACGCCGGCGCCTATGGCGCCTGCATGGCCGATGTGCTGGAGTCTGTGCGCGTCTACAAGCCCGCCCGCATGCTCGACGACGGCACCCGCGGCATCGGCAGCATCATCGAGTTCGATGTCGACGAGCTTAACCTGGGCTATCGCAAGAGCCGCATCGCCGACGACGGCTTTACCGTGCTTTCGGCCACCTTCAATCTCGCCCCGGGCAACGCCGCGATGATCAAGGCCGACATGGACGACTACCGCCAGCGCCGCGAGGACAAGCAGCCGCTCGACATGCCGAGCGCCGGCTCCACCTTCAAGCGCCCCGATGGCTACTTTGCCGGCAAGCTCATCATGGATGCCGGCCTGCGCGGCCATGCTGTCGGCGGCGCGCAGGTGAGCGAAAAACACTGCGGCTTCATCGTCAACGCCGACCACGCCACCGCCGCCGACGTCGACGAACTCATCCGCGACATCCAAGCCAAAGTCAAAGAGCAGTTCGACGTAGACCTAGAACCCGAAGTCCACCGAGTCGGCGAATTTTTATAGCCCGCTCGCCGCGGTCCACTTTAATTAATAACGGGACAAGTGACGTAGCTCACTTGTCCCGTTTTCATTTATTTGCGAAGAACATCGGCCATCCGCAGGATTGAAATCATCGACCGATAAGTGAGTTCCACCTTTTCGCCCGCAAGCAGTCGTTTCGAGCCAATCTCATCTAGCCCCACAAGGCGAGAAAACAGCAAGCTACTCATCGTGCCCTCGTCAATTGATTCCTTTATGGTCTTCAAAACGTCCGTATCATGAAGCGACGCCGAGCTGTAGGGGGCAACACGAGCGGAACTCTCAATTAACGACGAGACAAAAGGATGGAGATGCTTTGGACATAGTCCATCAAACACCACATCCCCATTGTCATCCGAGCCGACTAGTCGCCAACTATAATGATCGACCCAGTCGTCTCCGTCATATATGGTGTCCATGAGCAACTTCCCGTCTAGAGAGAAACCTGTTTGAACATCGGGGCGCAAGACCGCAATCCATATAGGACCCGCAGCAGCTCCGACCCAACGCACCACACGACAATTGTATATTGCGACTATTTTAGATCTACATGATCAGTTCGAGTTCGCAACAAGGCGATTATTGCAGCTAGGTTATATTTCATTTTCCACTTTGATGAGCCGTCGGCTCCAAATTCCAAAACCGAAGTCCACGGAGTCGATAATTTTATTTAAAAAGAAGGCCCCGAAAGGGGCCTTCGCCATCTTTATATCAGACAACCAGTCCGGTGTATCGCGCTCAGGACCCGAGAGGGCCGGGACAGTCCGAGAGGCATAAGGTTGATCGCGAGTTCCGCACGAGCCGGAGAGCACTTAATGTGCTCTCCGTGCGAGCAGGACTGCCCGAGCAGGCAACCTTATGCCTCTCGGACTGTCCCGGACCAAGCCGCAGTTACGACAGCGCAATACCGCCAAGCCAGCCCCAGCGCACGCCAGAGCCAGTGCCGTAGAACCCAATGAACGAGTCAAGCGACCTCGACGTGATGGCGCCCTCGTTACTCATAACGATGCCGCCGCCAACGTAGATGCCCACGTGGCCATAGATCAGGCCCGGTATGCCGGTACCGCTATGCGATGAGTCGGCAACAATCATGCCCACCTGCAGCGCCGAGCGGTCGGAGCTATAGCACCAGGCGTTAAACATATCGCACGCGTTACCGCCAAAGTAGCCAACGCCGGCGTTACGGAAGACATTGGTAACCCACGCCGCGCACCAGTTCTGACCCGGCGAAGGCGTGGAGTAGCACGCGTTGACGACAGCCTGCTGCTTGCCCGAGCCGGCATTCTGCTGCGGAGTTCCGGGCGCATACGATCCACCGCCCGAGCTCGAACCACCCGAGTAGGAATTGTTCTTGTTCGCGGCGGCCGCGGCAGCGGCGGCCTTCCTGGCAGCCTCCTCGGCCTGGGCGGCAGCGAGAATCTCGGAATCACGCTGAGCCATGAGCTCCTTGACGTCGTCGGAAAGACCGTTCAGCACGGTCTGGACTTCTTGCTGCTTGGCCTGCATATCCTGCATCTGAGCCGTCTGCTGATCCTTGAGTTTCTCTAAGTCAGCTTTCTGCGACTCAAGCTCGGTCTTTTGCGCATCGAGCTCTTCCTGGATGGTCTGAATGTCCTCGATGGCGTCGCGGTCGCTCTTGTTGATCTTCTCAACATAGTGCGCATTGGCGACGAGTTCCTCAAACGAACCCGAGGCGAGCAGCAGCGACAGGATGTTGGTGCCGCCCGACTTATAGCTGGCGGAAACGCGATCGGAAAGATCGTCGCGCTTCTTTTTGAGCTCGGCCTTCTTTTCGTCAATCTGCGCCTGCGTGCTGTCAATCTGGCCCTGTACGCCCTCGATATCGTTGAGGGTCTGGGCGTTCTTGTTGGCCAGCGCCGCGTATTCATTTGCGATGCTGTCGAGCTGGGCCTGGACCTCGTCAAGCTGAGCCTGGGCCGCATTGAGCTTGTCGGTGGTTTCCTTGGTGGCCTCCGCAGCATGGGCGCGAGCGGGCAGACCAAAAAGAACGGCTGCAGAAGCTGCGCCGAACAGGGCCTTGAGGGCAGTGCGACGCGAAAGCTCCTGGGAAAGGATGGAATCGCTGTTTGGTGACATATCTACTCCGTTACATGTTTATTTATATGTCGCTCAACTCATACATATTAGCGTACATATGGCGCGTCCCAACGATTTCCACGAACGGCAGGAAACTACAAGGTCAGCGGCTCGTAAGCAAATGCCAAAGATCAGGTTATGCGTACGCAAGCTCTTCTATGAGTACGTTAGCACAATCCTCTGCTTTTCCTACAGCGCACGATTTGGGTGTCCCTGCCTGCGCTATACTCCCCTGAAGAAGTGTTCCTGATTCGATAGGAGACTACATGTCCAAAGCACTCGACCCCAAAGACACCTGCGTCCTCGTAACCGGTGGCGCCGGCTTTATCGGCTCGCACACCGTCGTTCAGCTGCTCGAGGGCGGCTACCAGGTCGTCATCGTCGACGACCTCTCCAACTCCAGCGCTGTCGCCGTCGACCGCGTCAAGACCATCGTGGGCGATGAGGCCGCCAAAAACCTCACCTTCTACGAGGCCAACGTACTCGACCGCGACGCGATGAACAAGATCTTCGATACCCACCAGATCGACCGTGTCATCCACTTCGCCGGCTTTAAGGCCGTCGGCGAGTCGGTGAGCAAGCCCGTCG
>CAUFWM010000072.1 GCA_959596505.1 uncultured Collinsella sp. | reverse complement strand
CATCAGACCATTTTGGAAAACGTGGAGCTGGCGCTTACGCTCACGGGCGTGGGGCATGCCGAGCGTCGCCAGCGTGCGCGCGAGGCGTTGGAGAAAGTCGGCCTGGGCGAGCACGTTAACAAGCGCCCGAGCCAGCTTTCGGGCGGGCAGATGCAGCGTGTGGCCATCGCCCGCGCCCTGATTAATGATCCCGAGATTGTGCTGGCAGACGAGCCGACCGGCGCTTTGGATTCAACGACATCCGTACAGGTCATGGATCTGCTCAAGGACGTGGCGCGCGACCGTCTGGTTATTATGGTCACGCACAATCCCGAGCTGGCGTACCAGTACGCCACGCGCATCGTTAACCTGGCGGACGGCAAGATCACCGACGATTCCGACCCCTTTGATGTAGCAAAGGCCGTGCGTCGCGAGGCTAAGCCTACGCGCAAAACCTCGATGAGCTTTGTGACGGCGTTGGGGCTTTCTGCCCGAAACCTCATGACCAAGAAGGGTCGCACGGCCATGACGGCCTTTGCAGGTTCGATTGGCATTATCGGCATTGCGGCGATCCTAGCGCTGTCCAACGGCGTAAACGGCTACATCAAAAAGGTCGAGGAGGATACGCTGTCGAGCTATCCGCTCACCATTTCCAAGCAGGATTACGACCTGTCGTCCATGATGGGCGGACAGGGGGCCACGGATGATGGCTCGCCTGAAAACGTGGACTCGTCCGACGACAGCGTCGGCGGCAAGGCTAAGGGAACCGATAAGATTCCCGTGGTCACGGCCGTAAAGGATATGTTTGCAAGTGTTAAGTCCAACGACATGACGAGCTTTAAGGCATGGCTCGATGCCGGTGGCGACGGCATCGACAAAGAGGTCAACGCTATTCAGTACGGCTATGGCGTAACGCCGGTTGTCTATCGCGCGGGCAAGGGAGACGAGAAGCCCGTGCGTCTGGTGCCCAATGCCATGACCGAGGCCATGAGCGGCGGCGCGAGCTCGGCAGCAACGGTGAGCATGGAGTCCATGGGAACCTCGGTCTTCAACGAAATGATTGACGACCAGAGCCTGCTCGACAGCCAATACGACGTCGTGGCGGGGCATTGGCCTACGTCTGCTAACGAAGCCGTAATGGTGCTTTCGAGTCGCGGCACGGTGGGCGACTACACGCTCTACAGCATCGGTGCGTTGGATATCAATGAACTCGACGATCTGGTTAACAGCGCCATGACGGCTGACGGTGGGGTCGAGACGCCCGAGACCGGCGCCGACTTTACCTACGACGATGCGCTGTCCACGACGTTTAAGGTGTTGTCGCCGGCCGATGCCTATCGCAAAAACGAAGAGACCGGCATGTGGACTGACATGTCTGGCGACGCCGATTTTATGACGGCCAAGGTTGCCAACGGTATTGACGTGCACATTGTGGGCGTGGTGCGACCCAACGAGACGGCCAACGCGAGCGCGTTGTCCCCGGGCATTGCCTACACGCATGCGCTGACTCGCCGGCTTATGGAGCGCGCCGCAAATTCGCAGATTGTGCAGGAGCAGCTTGCCCACCCCGAGACGGATGTCTTTACGGGCAAAACCTTCGACGAACTGCAAGGCGAGGCCAAGCAAGGCGTTGATCTGGGCAGCATGTTCAGTGTGGACGAGGCGGCGCTCAAGAGTGCGTTTTCGTTTGATGCGTCTGCGCTCTCGGGTGCGGCCGGCGACGGCATTGATCTTTCGGGCGTCGATCTGTCGGGCCTGGATATTGATCTTTCGGGCGTTGGCAAGGACATCGACTTTGGTGACATCATGGCCAAAGCGCCGGCTCCAGATTTCTCGGGCATCTTTGACGGCCTGGAACTCACGCCCGAGCAAATGCAGCAGGTGGGAACGCTAGCCAACCAGCTGTTTGAGAGCTTTTTGCAGTCTGATCAGTTTAGGGCGCTGTCACCCGATGATCTTAAGGACGCGTCAAAGCTTGCTGCCGCATTCTCGGCGTATCTTGAGAGTGATACGGCAGCCCAGCAAATCCTGGCCCAGCTCAAAGCGCTCGGCGGCGATGCCCTGGCCGAGCGCCTGCAGCAGGCGATGACCGACTATGTGCAAAAGCAGCTGGCTCCGTATCTGCAGCAGGCTATGGATCAGGTGATGAAGTCGATCAGCGATCAGATTGCGGCGACGGTGTCAGCTCAGCTCAGGGCAGGCGCAGCAGGGCTCATGGGCCAGATGGCGACGCAGATGTCGTCGAGTTTTGCTAACCTGGCGAGCGCCATGCGCGTGGATGCGAGTGCCTTTGCTCATGCCATCCATTTCAACATGGACGCCGAGGACCTGAGCTCGCTCATGATGAGCTATGCGAAGGCGTCGAAGCTTACCTACGACAACAATCTGACCACGTTGGGTTATGCGGACGAGGCAGATCCCATCTCGGTCAAGATTTTCCCGCGCGACTTTGAGGCCAAGGAGCGCGTACTCGATCACATCGATGCGTACAACAAGCAGGTCAAAGCCGCTGGCCATGATGATCGGGCAATTTCGTACACCGACTACATGGGCATCATCATGGGTTCGGTGACCGACATCGTGAACACCATCAGCTTGGTGCTCATCGCATTCGTGAGCATCAGCTTGGTGGTGAGCTCCATCATGATCGGCATCATCACGTATATCAGCGTGCTGGAGCGTAAAAAGGAGATCGGCATCCTGCGCGCGATTGGCGCGTCGAAGCGCAACGTGGCAAACGTGTTCAACGCCGAGACCTTTATCGAAGGCCTCATCTCCGGCGTCTTTGCCATTGTCGTCGTGGTGGCCGTGAGCTTTCCGGTTAATGCCTGGGCGCTTGCTGCCAAACAGGTGCCCAATCTGATGAGCTTGCCCGTGCAGGATGCGCTGGTGCTCATTGCAATTTCGGTGCTGCTGACGGTCGTCGCCGGTCTGCTGCCGGCTCGCAGCGCATCCAAAAAGGATCCTGTGGAAGCCCTACGCTCCGAATGATGTGACAAAGGGACAGCCCCTTTGTCACATTGGGCCCTCGCGAAATTGGGGTCTAATACTTTTCTGAGAAGTGAACGAGTCAAAATGGACCCCCGGAGCGTCGACACTTTTGAGATGCAATTTCCTGTGGTTTTGATTGTTGAATCCTGCGGTTTTGGCGTCTGAAAATGTTGATGCTTCGGGGGTCCAAATACGGTCGTTCACTTCTCGGAAAAGTATTAGACCTCGAGATATAGACGATGTTCGCGAGCGGCAATTAGATCGAAAGCCTTTAGTTCTTCTTTGCAGAGAGCATGAGCCTAATTTCCGGATGGGTGTATTCGTCGAATTCTTCTGCGGCCTCGGTGTCAAAGGTGTAGTACGACTTGATAGATTCGTCCTCCGTCTTGATGCTGATTTCTTCATATAGGGAGCCAGCTAAAAATGTCTGTTTAAATTCATCCGACAGGCTGCATGGCGTGAGGAGGCCCGGTGTGGCAACGGAAATGTCCAACCCGTTGAGCGGGGCGCAGAGCGTCGCGATATCCTGCTCGGCGCGGGCGAGGTTGTCTGCGAGGCTTGCCTCGGGGTCGATCTGACTGACGTAATCGACGTCCGTGAGCATGCCATCTGCATCGAAAGAAAGGTAGACATAGGCTGCTTGAGCGCCGAGGTCATTATCGCGCAGATAGCCGATAATGCGGTAGCCGTAGTCGTGATACGACTCGTATGGGTCGTCTGCCGCGACGCGTTCGCACGCGGGCTCCAAGGCATCTTGCGCGATGGCGAGCTGCTCGGCGGCTGCAGCCTTTCTTGCCTGAAGCTCGTTATTTCCCTGGACAAACTGCGGGATGTAGACGCCAAGCAGCACAATGGCGGGCAACACTGCGAGAGCTATGATCTGCTTATTGACGTTTGGAATCGTCACGCCGTATGCGTTTGCCATGGCCTCGGCATTGCTCGAGGTCTCGGCCAGCACGTCTGCCGCCGTGGCGACTGCCCCTACGGCGCTGGCAACCTCGGCGGCACCGCCCAGGTTGCGCGCGAGATCGTTATCGCTGTTCTTGAGCAGGCGGCCGGCAGCTTGCGTGGCAAGCACGCCGGCGACCTCCGCGGAATGGTCCTTGTTGGTCTGGGCCACCGCAAGCCTGCTCTGCAGTTCCTTCCACTGTTTGCCCTGCATTCCAAAGCGCGGCGCAAGAGCGCAATAGCAAAAGATGGCGAGTTCGATTACGGTGAGTGCGATGGCGGTATATATGCCCGCGGGTAGGAATTCCTTTTGGTGGAACGCGATATCGTTGACCATTTGGAGCGGCAACATCAACAGGCATACTACGAACGACATGACGAGTGCGGTCGCTGCGATTTTGGGGTATGTGCAGTACCGCTGGATACGTTTCTTTTCTTGCTCGGTGAGCTGCTGCATGGGGCCTCGACTCTTATCGTTTTTCGGGGGCGATGTGCACACGCTCTTGAGTATAGATGAGTGGAGGATGTCTGTTGTTCATACATAGCGGTCAACAGCGTGCTGTTGGTGATCGTTTGATCGCGAACGTCGTCTTTTGGAGCATGAAGCCGCTGCCGATGCCCACAAACAGCAAATCGAAGGTGAATGGTTTCCCGAGAAGTGAACGACCTAATTTGGACCCCTGAAGCACCCACATTTTTCGACGCTAAAACCGCAGGATTTGAGTGATAAAACCGCAGGAATTGGCCTTCCAAAAGTGTCGATGCATCGAGGGTCCGATTTCACTCGTTCACTTCGCGGAAAACCATTCACCTTCGTTGCATGAGGCGCCGGATGGAAGGGTGATTATCGTCAAGCTGCTGCCTCTGCCTTGTGAATCATCTGGAGCACAAGGCATAATGCATGTAACAAGGGGGCGGTTCCTTTGTCACATCCGTTGATATGAGAGAAGAGTAGATGATTCTTTCGCTTGCCCCTATGGAGGGGATTACCGGGCATGTGTTCCGTCGCGTGCATGCGGAGTGCT
>CAUFWM010000071.1 GCA_959596505.1 uncultured Collinsella sp. | reverse complement strand
CGCTTCTCGGCGAGCTCGAAGGAGCTGCGGGTGCGCGTCGAGGGCTCGTTGAACATGTTGACGATGGTCTTGCCCTTGAGCGTGGGGACCTTTTTGATCGCACGCTCGTTGACCTCGGAGAACGCCTTGGCGGTCTCGAGGATGAGCTTGATGTCCTCTTCGGAGTACTCGGTAATGTCGATCAGGTGCTTATGGTTGAACGCCACGGTACTACTCACCTCCCAGCGGCGCGGAGCCCACGTGGGAACCCGGCGCGACGTCGTTAATCTCGACGGCAGTGTGGCCGTCGACTTCCTTCATATATAAGTGCACGTTCTCCTCATGCGACGAGGGAACGTTCTTGCCGACAAAGTCCGGCGAGATGGGGAGCTCACGGTGGCCGCGGTCAACGAGGACTGCCAGCTCAATACGGCTCGGACGGCCCAGATCCATGACGGCGTCGAGAGCGGCGCGAATGGTACGGCCCGTATACAGGATGTCGTCCACCAGCACGACGCGCTTGCCGTCGACGCTAAAGGGAATGTTGGTGGCGTGGATCGCGGGAGCGAAATTGGTAGCGTAGTCATCGCGGTAGAAGCTGATGTCGAGGCTGCCGAGCGGAACGTCGACGCCCTCGATCTCCTTGATCTCCTCGGCGAGTTTCTTTGCCAGAAGGTCGCCGCGCGTGACGATGCCGACCAGAGCGAGGTCTTCACAGCCCTCGTTGCGCTCGAGAATCTCGTGCGCGATGCGGGTCATCGCTCGATTGACGGCGGTCTCGTCCATGATGACCGCCTTGGGGGAAGTCGTGCCCATCGATCTCCTTCCTCACATGTCTTGACTGCTGACACAGTCAAAAAAATAGATGCCCGACCGCTCAAAGCGGACCAGACACCCACAGGAAGGGCTGCTCTTTGGCAGCTATGTAATTCCATGTGGGTATCTCGTACCCCTTTAATGGTCAAGGGATAGTGTAGCCAACCTCGAGCTTAATTGCGAGCATAAATACAGAGCAATCCGTAAACGGAGCCCGATGCTCAATAAACCTATATATATTTTTGGGACGAGCTTGAAAACGTACGCACGAGCTGGCATAATCCCCTCTGCTGCACGCAAATCGGATCTACGTCCAGGGCCGTGGCGTGAGCACTATCGCCAAAAGAGAAATATCTCTGTGTAGATTACGCACAGGGATCTGCTTCTGTGCTATAGTTCAGGCTTGTTTGTTAACGCGACATGTTCGTTTGTCGCCCAAGGAGGGTCAGTTATGTCCAAAGTTTGCGAAGTTTGCGGTAAGCACCCCGTTGCCGGTCGCTCCATCAGCCACTCTCACCGCGTCACCAACCGTAAGTTCCGCCCCAACATCCAGCGCGTCTACGTCGTCGTCGATGGTCACCGTCGCAAGATGAACGTTTGCTCCACCTGCCTCAAGTCCGGCAAGGTTGCGCGCTCCTAAATAAGGTCTTACCAACAAGTACCTCGGACTCTCCGGGTCAAAGACCTCGCGTTCACATAGAACTTACCAAAGGCGCCCTCCCCTACGGAGGGCGCCTTTTTGCACTCATTGGGGACAGGCTTACATGAGCGAAAACACCCGTGTAAGCCTGTCCCCAATGAGCGGGGCGATGCACTGGTAGATAGTTTAGTTAAAACGCTTCAGTTTATTGAAGCGTTTTAGTGTGCCTTTTACAGGAATCTGACCGTTCGCCGAATAATTTCTTGCTATCATGCAAGGCGTAGGGTAAATCTCCGATCGCAAGGAGACACAAATGGTGAAAAAGTCACCGGAAAACACTACTCCCGCAATTGTGGACAACGTAGAGGCGCTTGAGGCCAAGCTCGCTCAGATGCGAGAGGCCCAGGCGCTTTTTGCTACGTACACGCAGGAGCAGGTCGACAAGATCTTCTATGAGGCCGCCATGGCTGCCAACAAGGCTCGTATCCCGTTGGCGAAGATGGCCATCGAGGAGACCGGCCGCGGCGTTCTTGAGGACAAGGTCATCAAGAACCACTACGCCGCAGAGTACATCTACAACGCTTACAAGAACACCAAGACCTGTGGTGTCCTGGAGCGCGACGAGGCTTACGGCATCACCAAGATCGCCGAGCCCATCGGCATCGTGGGCGCCGTCATCCCGACGACCAACCCCACTTCTACCGCGATCTTCAAGACGCTGATCAGCCTGAAGACCCGCAACGCCATCATCATCTCCCCGCACCCGGCTGCCGCCAAGTGCACCATCGCCGCTGCCAAGCTCGTGCTTGACGCCGCCGTCAAGGCCGGTGCCCCCGAGGGCATCATCGGCTGGGTTGATGTCCCCTCCATCGAGCTGACCAACATGGTCATGCGCGACGTCGACATCATCCTCGCCACCGGTGGCCCGGGCATGGTCAAGGCCGCTTACTCCTCGGGCAAGCCCGCGCTGGGCGTTGGCGCCGGTAACACCCCGGTCGTCATCGACGACACCGCCGACGTGCTGCTCGCCGTCAACTCCATCATCCACTCCAAGACCTTCGACAACGGCATGATCTGCGCTTCCGAGCAGTCCGTGACCGTCATCGACACCATCTATGACCAGGTCAAGGCCGAGTTCCAGAAGCGCGGCTGCCACTTCGTCAAGCAGGGTGCCGAGATGGAGGCCCTGCGTGCCGCCATGTTCAAGAACGGCGCTCTCGATCACCGCATCCCCGGCATGGCTGCCGCCAAGATCGCCGAGCTCGCCGGCATCGAGGTTCCCGCCAAGACCAAGATCCTGATCGCCGAGGTCACCTCCACCGACCCCGCCAAGGAGGAGTTCTCCCACGAGAAGCTCTCCCCGGTCCTGGCCATGTACCACGCCAAGGACTTCCAGGAGGCCGTCGACAAGGCCGAGCACCTGGTGCTCGCCGGTGGCCCGGGCCACACCGCCTCTCTGTACGTGCACCCCGCCCAGGCCGAGAAGATCAGCCTGTTCGAGCACGTCATGAAGGCCTGCCGTATCGTCATCAACACCCCGTCCTCGCACGGCGGCATCGGTGACCTGTACAACTTTGGCATGAAGCCGTCTCTGACCCTGGGCTGCGGCTCCTGGGGCGGCAACTCCGTCTCCGAGAACGTTGGGGTGAAGCACTTGATCAACGTTAAGACTGTGGCCGAGCGCCGTGAGAACATGCTGTGGTTCCGCGCTCCCGAGAAGGTCTACTTCAAGAAGGGTTCCACGCCCGTCGCCCTCGACGAGCTCGGTACCGTCATGGGCAAGAAGCGCGCCTTCATCGTCACCGACCAGTTCCTCTTCAAGAATGGCAACACCCGCGCCATCGAGGCCAAGCTCGACGAGATGGGCATCGCCCACGACTGCTTCTATGACGTCGAGCCCGATCCGTCGCTGCAGTGCGCACGTCGCGGCGCCAAGCAGATGGCCCTCTTTGAGCCGGACGTCATCATCGCCGTCGGCGGTGGCTCCGCTATGGACGCCGGCAAGATCATGTGGATGATGTACGAGCACCCCGAGTGCAAGTTTGAGGACATGGCCATGGACTTCATGGACATCCGCAAGCGTATCTTCACCTTCCCCGAGATGGGCAAGAAGGCCTACTTCGTTGCCGTCCCGACCTCTTCGGGTACCGGCTCCGAGTGCACGCCGTTCGCCATCATCACCGACAAGGAGACCGGCATCAAGTGGCCGCTCGCCGACTACGCGCTGCTCCCCAACATGGCTATCGTCGACGCCGACAACTGCATGACCGCCCCGCGCGGCCTGACCGCTGCCTCCGGCATCGACGTCATGACCCACGCCATCGAGTCCTACGTCTCCATCATGGCTTCCGACTACACTAAGGGCCTCTCCGAGCGCGCTGCTAAGCTCGTCTTCGAGAACCTGCCCTCCAGCTTCACGAACGGTGCCAAGGACCCGCATGCCCGCGAGGAGATGCACAACGCCTCCTGCATGGCCGGTATGGCCTTCGCCAACGCCTTCCTGGGCCTCAACCACTCCATGGCCCACAAGCTCGGCGCTTTCCATCACCTGCCCCACGGCCTCGCAAACGCCGTCATCCTGACCCGCGTTATGCGCTACAACGCCGCCGAGGCTCCCGTCAAGATGGGTACCTTCTCCCAGTATCCTTACCCCAACGCGCTGCACAACTACGCCGAGATGGCCAAGTACTGCGGCATCGAGGGCAAGGACGACAAGGAGGTCTTCGAGAACTTCATCACGAAGCTCGAGGAGCTCAAGGACTTCATCGGTGTCAAGAAGACCATCGCCGACTACGGTGTTGACGAGCAGTACTTCCTCGACACCCTCGACGAGATGACCGAGCAGGCATTCAACGACCAGTGCACCGGCGCTAACCCGCGCTACCCGCTCATGAGCGAGATCAAGGAGCTCTACCTGGACGCCTACTACGGCCGCGAGCCCCAGGACTACGCCGTCTGCTAGTTTTTAGCACGGTTATTTGCGGCGGGGGTGCACGAGTGTACGCACGCCCCCGCCGTTGCTTCTATCGCATCGTTGAAAGGATGCAATCATGCTGCTCCCCGATTCCAAGACCGAGCTCGTCCGTCGCGGCAACAAGGTCGTTTACGACCTGGGCGACAAGATCGTCAAGGTCTTTAACGAGACCAAGCCCGTCTCCGACGTGTTCAACGAGGCTTTGAATCTTGCCCGCATCAATGAGTGCGGCATCCGCAGCCCCAAGGCTCTCGAGGTTTCCCAGCTCGAGAACGCCAACGGCTGGGCTCTCGTGACCGAGAAGGTTCCGGGCACCACCCTTGCCGAGAAGATGACTGCCGAGCCCCAGCGCTTTGGTGAGTACCTCGAGATGTTCGTCGACCTCCAGATCGAGATCCACGGCTACACCTCCCCGCTGCTCAACCGTCAGCGCGATAAGTTCGCCCGCATGATCGACAGCCTCGATCAGCTCAATGCCACCACGCGCTACAACCTTCAGGAGCGTCTGGACGGCATGACCAAGGAGTTCAAGGTCTGCCACGGCGACTTCAACCCCTCCAACGTCATCGTCGGCGACGACGGCCAGCTGTACGTCTGCGACTGGGCACATGCCACCCAGGGCTCCCCTGCTGCCGACGTTGCCACCACCTACCTGCTCTTTGCCCTCAACAGCAAGGACCAGGCTGAGGCCTACCTGGAGCTCTACTGCGACCGCGCCGATATGCCCATGCAGGTCGTGCGTCAGTGGACGAGCATCGTCGCCGCTTCCGAGCTCGCTCGTAAGCGCAACGTGAACGATGAGTTCCT
>CAUFWM010000070.1 GCA_959596505.1 uncultured Collinsella sp. | reverse complement strand
GCCCCGTTGTCCGCTCCAACTATCTTACGCGGTTCTAACGAACCGCGTTTTTTGTTGACGCTGCGCGAGCCCCGGGCACCCCATCTTGCCCCCTCAATCGTCGGTCGCGTACATAAAGTACGCTTCCCTCCTCTTTCGCGGCAACCTGGGGCACCCGGAGCCCGCTCGCTGTTGTGGCCGGGGGAGTGAGTCTTCCGTTCTTTTCACTAATCGATCGATTCGTCCCAGGAGGCTCGAGCCCGAGAGGGAGCGAGCGTTTTGGGGTGTGGCTGTGGCGTTGTTTGCCTCGAATGACAGCTTTGGGCGTATCATCGTGGGCATCTCGCAAAACCTCGTTGCAAGGGAGGCTCACCCCATGGCTGCAGAAAAGTCCTCTTCGCGCTCATGGATGTCCGATGCCGCGATCTATCAGATCTACCCGCGTTCGTTTAAGGATTCGACCGGTTCGGGTCTGGGCGATATCGCGGGCATTACCCAGCAGATGGACTATCTTGAGCGGCTGGGCATCGAGGCCATCTGGCTGAGCCCGTTTTACCCTTCGCCTCTTGTCGATGGCGGCTATGATGTGGCGGACTACTGCGATGTCGACCCACGTCTCGGCTCGCTTGACGACTTCGATGACATGATCGCTGCGGCTCACGCGCGCGGCATCAAGGTCATCATCGATATCGTGCCCAACCATTCATCCAACCAGCACCCCTGGTTCAAAGCCGCTCTTGCCGCCGGCCCCGGATCGCCCGAGCGCGCCCGTTATATCTTTCGCGATGGTCGCGGCGAGCATGGCGAGCTGCCTCCCACCAATTGGAATGCCAACTTTGGCGGCCCCGCCTGGACGCGTGTTGCGGACGGTCAATGGTATCTGCACATGTTTACGCCCGAGCAGCCGGACTTTGACTGGTCATGCCCCGAGGTTCACGCGTTCTTTTGCGACGTCCTGGCGTTTTGGAGCGATCGAGGCGTCGATGGCTTTCGCATCGATGTGGCGCACGGTCTCGCCAAGGATCTCGACCGCGATGACCTCGACCGGTGGCATCTCGCCGAGGGCGATGACATGGTTGACGACGGCGCCCATCCGCTGTGGGACCGCAACGAGGTCCACGAGATCTATCGCGAGTGGCGCCGCGTGTTCGACCGCTATAATCCGCCGCGCAGCGCCGTTGCCGAGGCGTGGGTGCTGCCTGAGCGCCAGTATCTCTATGCGCGTCCCAGCGAGCTTGGCCAGACATTCAACTTTGAGTTTGCCAAGGCCACTTGGACCTATGATGACATGCACGCTGCAATCGAGGAGGGCTTGAAGGCAGCTATCGAATCCGATTCCGCCTCGACCTGGGTACTCTCCAACCACGACGTGCCGCGCGTGGCGACGCGCTATGCCCTGCCGCAAATCAAGGCGACGCGCTACCACCAGATTGCGCTCGACTGGCTCTTACGCGACGGGTCGTCTTATGACGAGGACCGTGAACTCGGCGAGCGCCGCGCGCGGGCGGCTCTTTTGCTTGAACTGGCGCTTCCGGGCTCGGCATACGTGTATCAGGGTGAGGAGCTCGGTCTTTTTGAGGTGGCTGATATCCCGTGGACTGCACTCGAAGATCCCAGTGCAACCAATACGCGCGGACCGAAGCGCGAGAAGGGGCGCGACGGCTGTCGTGTGCCCCTGCCGTGGGTAGCGGCGGACGATCCCGCGCAGGGCGGATCGTTTGGGTTTTCGCCGGCGGACGCTGATGCGGCGCCCCATCTGCCGCAGCCTGCATGGTTTTCCGATTATGCTGCCGATAGGGAAGAAACGGACCCGACATCGATGCTTGCGCTCTATCGTGACGCCCTCTGGCTGCGGCGCAAGCTGCGCGGGTGCGCCAACGATCTTGCGTGGCTCGATCTTGACGGGCGCACCGGTCTTGCGGATGGTGCCGAGGGCGCTGAGGGCGGCGTCATCGCCTATCGCCGCGATAACGGCTGGGCGTGCGTGACGAACTTCGGTGCAGCACCCGTGGAGCTGCCGGCGGGCAGGGTCCTGCTCACCTCATCAGCGCTTGCAGACGGCAGACTCGCGCAGGACAGCTCTGCCTGGATCATGCTCGGTGAGATGTAAGGGCCTCTTGCGGCGAGTTTGCGTTTGCCTGCGCCTTCCGTGGTGGCTGATGTCTTCGCGAGGTTCGCGAGGGCGTCGCAAAACTTTTCAAAAAAAGTTCTTGCATAGGATGCGGGCATCACGTAAGATTAATCCTCGTAAGCGGACATGGCTCAGTTGGTAGAGCACAACCTTGCCAAGGTTGGGGTCGCGGGTTCGAGCCCCGTTGTCCGCTCCATTTGGGCGTTTAGCTCAGGGGGAGAGCGCTTCCCTGACACGGAAGAGGTCAGAAGTTCAAATCTTCTAACGCCCACCAAATGTTCGCAGCTCAGAGGCTATGTCCTCTGGGCTGTTTTGTTTTTTGTCACCAAGCGCGCCGCCAAATAAGTCATCAAATATTGATCCAAGGTCCGTACGCGATGGTCTTTGTATCCCGTAGGGGTGCCGGCAGATTGCATGTGTCCTGGCCCATCATGACCGCAACATGTTGGTCAAGGACAATCTTTTGGATTCTTTTGGCGCGAGCAGCTTGGTTTTGGTGCTATTTGGCGGCGGCACGGTTGAGGGGGTTTCAAAACTGCTGTGCAGGTAGTTGGGTTGATAACGTTTTAGCAGTCTGCCAAGAGGCCTTCATTTATAATGCGTCTGCAAATTGACCAATTGCTTTGACCTGCTGAAACACTATATGTTGTGTTTGACCTAAAAAAAGAATACAGGATATAGATGCCTCTTTGTCGTATGATAGATGGCGGACAGAGAACGAGAACCTTATTCGCCCCATTATTTGGATGGATCTTTGAGCCCCTTGATTGGCTGCGAGGATTGTCCGCATGAGGGCCTATGGTTATCGAAAACACAGATTGCGCGACGGCGCCGCAAGACAGGGTAAGCCCTGCCGGGCATCGTTTGGCTCTGAAGCGCAATGAGGCTACGATGCGAAAGAGGCAAGAGGATGAAGATCATCAAGCGCAGCGGCACCGAGGTTACCTTTGACATCGATAAGATCGTCAATGCGATCCGCGCCGCAAACTTGGAGGTCGAGGAAGGCTCTCGCCTTACCGACCGCCAGGTGATCTATGCGGCACAAAACGTCGCCGAGGCATGTGAGAAGGCCGGCCACACCGTATCGGTCGAGGAGATCCAGGATCTGGTCGAGGACGAGATTATGCGTCTCGACTGCTACGAGGTCGCTCGCCACTACATCATCTACCGCTATGTTCAGAGCCTGAAGCGCCAAAAGAACACGACCGATGACAAGATTCTGTCGCTGATTGAGTGCAATAACGAAGAGGTCAAGCAGGAGAACTCCAACAAGAATCCGACCGTCAACTCCGTTCAGCGTGACTACATGGCCGGCGAGATCTCCAAGGATCTGACCCAGCGCGTGCTGCTGCCCCAGGAGATCGTGGATGCGCACAACGAGGGCCTGATTCACTTCCATGATTCGGATTACTTTGCCCAGCACATGCATAACTGCGACCTGGTGAACCTGGAGGACATGCTCCAGAACGGTACTGTTATCTCGGGCACGCTGATTGAGAAGCCGCATAGCTTCTCGACTGCCTGCAACATTGCGACGCAGATCATCGCCCAGGTTGCTTCCTCCCAGTACGGCGGCCAGTCGATTTCGCTGACCCATCTTGCCCCGTTCGTCGAGGTGAGCCGCCAGAAGATTCGCGGCGAGGTTGCCCGCGAGCTTGAGGAGCTCGGTGTTTCCGCTCCCGCAGAGAAGGTGCGTGAGGTCGTAGAGGACCGTCTGCGTGATGAGATCCGTCGCGGTGTCCAGACGATTCAGTATCAGGTCGTGACCCTTATGACCACCAACGGCCAGGCACCATTCGTGACGGTCTTCATGTACCTCAACGAGGCCCGCTCGGTCCAGGAGAAGCACGATCTTGCCATGATCGTGGAGGAGACGCTTCGCCAGCGCTATGAGGGCGTTAAGAACGAGGCGGGCGTGTGGATCACCCCGGCGTTCCCCAAGCTTATCTATGTGCTCGAGGACGATAACGTTTACGAGGATTCCCCGTACTTCTATCTGACTCAGCTGGCCGCCAAGTGCACCGCCAAGCGCATGGTGCCCGACTACATCTCCGAGAAGAAGATGCGCGAGCTCAAGCTTTCGAAGGGTGAGACCGCGGGCAATGGCGATTGCTACACCTGCATGGGTTGTCGCAGCTTCCTGACGCCCGACCGCTCGGGCAACGGCTTTAATAACGTTGCAAACGCGCTGAACTATGACCCGAGCAAGCCCAAGTATTACGGTCGCTTTAACCAGGGTGTTGTGACCATTAACCTGCCCGATGTCGCACTGAGCTCGCACCAGGACATGGACAAGTTCTGGAAGATCTTCGACGAGCGCCTTGAGCTGTGTCACCGCGCTCTGCTGTGCCGCCATGAGCGCCTGATGGGTACGCTTTCGGATGCCGCACCGATTCTTTGGCAGTACGGTGCCCTCGCTCGTCTGAAGAAGGGCGAGACAATCGACAAGCTGCTCGTGGGCGGATACTCCACCATCAGCCTGGGCTATGCCGGCCTGTATGAGTGCGTCAAGTACATGACGGGCCACAGCCACACCGAGAAGGAGGGCACGCCCTTTGCCATGGCCGTCATGCAGCGCATGAACGACAAGTGCGCGGAGTGGAAGGCCGAAAGCGATATTGACTTCTCGCTGTACGGTACCCCGCTTGAGTCGACGACCTACAAGTTCGCCAAGTGCCTGCAGCGTCGTTTTGGCATCATCCCGGGCGTGACGGACAAGGGCTACATCACCAACAGCTACCACGTCCACGTGTCCGAGGAGATCGACGCATTCGACAAGCTCAAGTTCGAGGGTATGTTCCAGCAACTTTCGCCGGGCGGTGCCATCTCCTACGTCGAGGTTCCCAACATGCAGGACAACCTCAAGGCTGTCATTCGCGTGATGCAGTACATCTACGACAACATCATGTACGCCGAGCTCAACACCAAGAGCGACTACTGCCAGGTGTGCGGCTACGATGGCGAGATCCGCATTGTCGAGGACGATGGCAAGCTGGTGTGGGAGTGCCCCAACTGCGGCAACCGCGACCAGGAGAAGATGAATGTCGCCCGTCGCACGTGCGGCTACATCGGTACCCAGTTCTGGAACCAGGGTCGAACCGAGGAGATCCGCGACCGCGTGCTGCATCTCTAATA
>CAUFWM010000069.1 GCA_959596505.1 uncultured Collinsella sp. | reverse complement strand
TGTTCGCGAGCTTGCCGGCGGTCGTATCTGCTTGCTTGCCGCTGCTCGAGTTCGCCTGCTTGGTGGAGCTTGGCGGGGTATTTTTGCCGGTCGCGGACGAGCCGGTGGGCTGTGTCGCCTCGGCCGGTTGCGCCGAGTTGGAGGGAGGCGTCGTCTCGGTCGGTTGCGTTATCTCGGGCGAGGTGGCCTTGTCTGCCGCGGCCTTTGCCTCTTCGTATGCCTTGCAGGCGTCGTCATAGGCCGTTTGCGCTTTTTTCAAATTGTCGAGGAGCGCATCTCGCCAGGCTATGAACTGGTCGGTATGGGCTTTATACTTCTCTGCAGCACGTTCACAGTCATTAACTTGTCTTTCCTGCCTTTTGAGGCCGTCGTGGCGCTCGCGGAGCCCTGTTTTGCAAGAGTCTTCTTGCGCTTTTGCCGTTACGATTTCACTGCGCAACTGCTTTATTTGCTGTTTAGTAGTTTCGACAAGCTCCTCGTCGCCGAGTGCTTCGAGTGCCTTAAGCGCCTCAAGTTTCTTGTCTAATTTTGCCTGGAGCTCGCTTACCCGGTTGATGGCCTCGTCGTATTTGGCTTGGGCTGCATCGACGTCCGCTTGCATGGCGGGAAGGGATTCCCTCAATTCGGCGGCTTGCGCCACCATCTTGTCGCGGAGCTCTTGAAAACGGGCAATGTCATCATTGAATCTCGCAATTTTCTCGGGACTTGCGGCGTCTTTTGCGGCCTCGAGGTTTTTGAGCGCTTCCTGCATGGCTGCATACGCTTTTTCTTTTGCGGCGGTCGCATCTTCCGTCTGCAAGACAACTGCACCGGTGGGGGAACTGGTTTCTGCCGCGATCGCCGTTACGGGGGGGGGCGATTCCCGCGACAAGCGCCGCGGAAAGGGCGATGCCCACAGTTGCTCGTCTTGCTCTTCTTGCGAGAATGTCGTTCATCTCGGCACCTCATTTCAAGGGTTGGCGACTCAGCTGGTAGCACTACTGTAAGTATACCAATCGATTGGCGCGCCGCTGACCGGGCGTGCGCACCTCTCCGCTTCTCTGGAAACCGAATCCCATTAGAAATGACGAGTTGTTTACGCTTCTTTTGGGCTCACCGTACTATCATGATTCGAATTGAGTGTGAATGATGATAGGGAGCGCCCTTTTATGATTGAGCTGCTCAGGCGTTTTGGTGGCAAGTTTCGACGGTATATGGTGATTGGCCCTGCGTGCAAGCTGATCGAAGTGATCTTTGACCTGCTGACGCCGCTCGTGATTGCCCAGATGATCGATAAGGGCATTGGCTCGCACGACGTGAACGCCGTCGTCCACTACGGTATGGTACTTGCCGCCATGGCCGTGATCGGCATCTCGTTTACGCTCGTCTGCCAAAAGATGGCGGCGCTCACCTCGCAGGGCATGGGTACCGACATCCGCGGCGCGCTCTACGGGCACATCAATAAGCTGAGCTATGCTGAGCTCGATCGCTTTGGCACGCCGTCGCTCATCACGCGTATCACCAACGATGTCAACCAGGTGCAGCTAGCTGTGGCGCTGGGCGTGCGCATGCTCATCCGCTGGCCCTTCCTGGCGGTGGGCTCCATGGTCGCGGCCCTTGCCATCGACCTTAAGCTCGGCATCATCTTTTTGATTTGCACGCCCGCCATCGGCCTGGTGTTTTGGTTTGTCATGGCGCGCTGCATTCCGTACTACAAGCAGCTGCAGGCAAAGCTTGACCGCATCGCGCTCATTTGCCGCGAGGGGCTTTCGGGCGCCCGCGTGGTTCGCGCCTTTGTGCGCGAGGACCATGAGCGCGAGCGCTTTGCCCAAGCGGCCGATGACCAGGCACATACCGCCATCGCGGTGGGCAAGCTTTCGTCAATCCTTAATCCCGTCACGTTTTTGGTGATGAACCTGGGCGTGTGCGCCATCCTGTGGGTGGGCGGCATCCAGGTCAACGTGGGCGAGCTCACGCAGGGCCAGGTCATGGCGTTCGTCAACTACATGACGCAGACCCTGACCTCCATCGTGTATGTCGCCAACCTGGTCGTGGTCTTTACCAAGGCGAGCGCCAGTGCGTCGCGTATCAACGAGGTGCTCAATTGCGAGCCGAGCATCACCGACGAGGACAACCAGCCGGTTGCGCTGCCCGAGCCGAGCGACCTGGCGGGTGACGCTGTTCCGGTCTCCGCGCTGAGCTTTGACCATGCGAGTTTTTCGTTTGGCACGGGCGCCGCCAACGCCGTCAATGACGTGACCCTGGAGCTGCCGCTGGGCAAAACGCTCGGCATTATCGGCGGCACGGGCAGCGGCAAGTCCACGCTCGTTTCGCTTATCCCGCGCCTGTACGATGCGAGCGCTGGCAGCGTGAGCGTGATGGGCGCCGACGTGCGCACTTGGCCGCTCGACCAGCTGCGCCATGTGGTCGCGACCGTCCCGCAGCGCGCGTCGCTGGTGAGCGGCACCATCCGCAGCAACCTGACCTGGCGTGACGAGTCAGCGACCGACGATGAGCTCTGGGCGGCGCTCGATATGGCGCAGGCCAGCGAATTCGTGCGCAACAAGCCGCAGGGGCTCGATGCCCCGGTCGAGGCGGGCGGTAAGAACTTCAGCGGTGGCCAACGCCAGCGCCTGACCATCGCGCGCGCCTTAGTGGGCTCGCCGCAGGTCCTGATCATGGACGACTCCGCCTCGGCACTCGACTTTAAGACCGACGCGGCGCTTCGCCATGCCATCCGCGAGCGCAGCGTGCGCGGTGCCGCCGAGGGCGGGCTGCCGCTCACGACGGTCATCGTGAGCCAGCGCGTCTCGACCGTGCGCGATGCCGACATGATCTGCGTGCTCGACCACGGATCGGTTGCGGGCCTGGGCACGCATGACGAGCTGTATGCAAGCTGCCAGCTCTATCGCGAGATTTGCCAGTCGCAGCTGCGCCGCGAGGAGCTCGAGGGCCAGCAGGGGAGCACGGTGCCCGCGTCCGCCCCGACTGCCCCTGCGCCTACTTGCTCAAAGGAGGGTTGCTAGATGAACCCGTATACTTCTTCCGGTTCGGTCGCCACGATGACCGCTAATGTGTCCGGCAACGATAACCTCAACGACCTGGGCGACGGCCCGCGCCAACCCGGTGATCCCGAGCGCTATCCCGTGGGCGCGGTGACGCGCCGCCTGCTGGGCTATGTTCGCCCGCACCGTATTTCGTTTACGGCGTCGTTTGTGAGCGCCGCCATCTCGGTGATCTTGCAACTCTATACGCCCATCCTCATCGGCGAGGGCATCGACCTTATCGTTGCCGCCGGTCAGGTGGACTTCGACGCGCTGCTGCCGCTCGTTACCAAACTCGCGCTCGTCGTGGTGGGAGCAGCGGCCTTCCAGTGGCTGCAGGGCTACTGCGTCAACCGCCTGTCCTACGAAACGGTGCGCGACATGCGCGTGGAGGCGAGCGATAAGCTCAGCCGCATGCCGCTCAGTTTTATCGACGGCCATGCCCACGGCGACCTTATGAGTCGCGTGGTCAACGACGTCGACCAGGTCGGCGACGGTCTGCTGCAGGGCTTTACCCAGCTCTTTACCGGCGTTATCACCATCGTTGGCACGCTCGCGTTTATGCTCTCCATCAACCTGATCATGACGCTCGTGGTGGTGCTCGTCACGCCGCTTTCCATTTTTGCAGCCGGCGCCATCGCCAAGCTTTCCAACAAGAGCTTTACAGCACAGCAGCGCATCCAAGGGCAGCTCGGTGGTCATATCGAGGAGTATGTGGGCGAGCAGAAACTTGTCGACGCCTTTGCCTACGGTCCGCACGCTCAGCAGCGCTTCGATGCCCTCAACGCTGAGCTCTACACCGCGGGTGAGCGCGCGCAGTTTATGGGTTCGCTCTCCAACCCCGGCACGCGCTTTATCAACAACATCATCTATGCCGTGGTCGCTGTGATCGGCTGCGTGGGCGTGATCACGGGCGTGCCCGCGGCGCTCACGGTGGGCGGCGTGCAGATTTTCCTGTCCTATGCCAACCAGTACACCAAGCCGTTCAACGAGGTCACCAACGTCATTACGCAAATTCAGACCGCGTACGCCTCGGCGCGCCGCATGTTTGCGCTGCTCGATGCGCGCGAGCAGGAGCCCGACGCGTCGGACGCCGTAGAGCTCGCCGCCCCGAAGGGCGAGGTCGCCTTTGAGCATGTGGACTTTAGCTACGTGCCCGACCGCAAACTGCTGCAGGATATCTGCATCGATGCCAAGCCCGGCATGCGCTTTGCCCTGGTCGGTCCTACGGGCTGTGGCAAGACGACGCTCATCAACCTGCTGCTGCGTTTTTACGATATCGATGCTGGGCGCATTGTGGTGGACGGGCGCTCGTCGCGTGACTACACGCGCTCGAGCCTGCGCCGTGCCTTTGGCATGGTGCTGCAGGACACCTGGCTGTTCGAGGGCACGGTGGCGGAGAATATCGCTTACGGTTGCCCCGATGCCACGCGTGAGCAGATTATCGAGGCCGCCAAGCGCGCGCACGCGCACAAGTTTATCGTGCAGCTGCCAGGCGGCTACGATACGGTCATCGGCGAGGACGGCGGCACGTTTAGCCAAGGTCAAAAACAGCTGCTGTGCATCGCGCGCGTCATGCTCACCGATCCGGCGATTCTGCTGCTGGACGAGGCGACGTCGAGCATCGATACGCGTACCGAGCTGCAGGTACAGGCGGCATTCGACGAGCTCATGGCCGGTCGCACAAGCTTTGTCGTGGCGCACCGCCTGTCGACGATCCGCAACGCCGACTGCATTCTGGTCATGCGCGACGGCCAGATTATCGAGCGCGGCACGCACGACGAGCTGCTGGCGGCAGACGGCTTCTATGCCGAGCTCTACCGCAGCCAGTTTGCCCAGTAAGCACGGTCGTGGGGCAAATTAATCAATCGACAGAAGGTGGTTTACATCTGTCACGTTAGTACTAAGATATTCATCTAATAAATTGCATTAGTGGCTTTAGTTTTGGGGGAAACGAGGCAACGTGACTATGACGTGCTCTTTGGTGGTTAACAGCAAGAGCGGTAATACCAGGATGGTTTCGGGTGCGATCAAGCGCGCTCTGCAGGCTGCGGGCGTTGAGTTTGTCCATGCCGCGGCGTTGAGTGACGATGCGGATGCAGATCAGGTTGCGCTCGAGGCGCAGGGGGCCTGCGCGGCCGACATGGTGCTCGTCGGTTTTTGGTGCGACAAGGGCGCGTGCACGCCTTCGGTCGCGGCGTTGCTCTCCGCCTTGCACGGCAAGCGCGTGTTCCTGTTTGGCACCTGCGGCTTTGGCGCCGACCAGAGCTATTACCAGCAGATTATCGACCGCGTAGCTTCCAATTTGGCTGGGGATGCCGAGCTTGCGGGCTGGGCGATGTGCCAGGGTAAGATGGGCCCTGCGGTCAAGCAGCGCTACGAGGCCATGCTCGAGCAAGATCCCGACAACGCCCGCTTTAAGATGCTGCTCGACAACTGGGTTGCCGCGAAGGA
>CAUFWM010000068.1 GCA_959596505.1 uncultured Collinsella sp. | reverse complement strand
ATGCGAACCTCCAGTCCGGACCGCCCCGCGGTCCAACTTTCTGTCCGCACCCCCATATGCGCTTTTAGACGCTTAAACAGTCACTATTTCACCGCAACGTATTGGTAGTGGCTTACTGATAGCGCAGACACTCGACCGGATCGAGTTTTGCGGCGCGGCGGGCGGGGTAGAACCCAAAGATCACGCCGATGCCGACCGATACGGCAAACGCGATCAACACGGTCGTAATTGAGAAGCTCGGCGTAATCGTCCCAGTGGCCCCAAACTCGCTCATAATGCCCGAGCCCGCGGCAAAGAACGTGAGCCCCCAGGCCAGCAGATAGCCAATCACGACACCTAAAATGCCGCCGGTGATGCACAGCGCCGAGGATTCGGCCAAAAACTGGGCGGTGATATCACGTCGGCTTGCGCCCAGAGCGCGGCGGATGCCGATCTCGCGAATGCGCTCGGTCACGTTGGTGAGCATCATGTTCATAATGCCGATTCCGCCCACAAGCAGCGAAATGCCGGCAACTGCGCCCATGATGAGCGAGAAGGCGCCCATAAAGGAGTTGAGGGCATCGATAGCGCTCTTCATGGAGCTTGCCGACACGCTGTCGTACTCGTCGTCCTCCGAGATGCCCTTCATGCTGCGCACCTTGGACTCGATCGTCTTGCAGAGCTCGTCCATATCGGTGCCCTCGGCGGCGAGTGCCATCACACTGGGAAACGACGGATTGTCATCGCCGTAGAGCTCGGCGATCGTTGCTCGGGGCATGTACAGGCTCAGCGAGCCCATGGAGTCGTTGCCGCCGTCGATAACGCCAATGATCTGCACGTCTCCGCTCGAGACCTTGATGGTCTTGCCGATCGCGTCCTGCTCGTTGCCGTACAGCTGCTCGGCGCCGCCGCGGCCGATGAGCGCCACCCGAGCGCCGGATTTGGACTCGATGTCGCTATAGGTGCGACCGGCAACGATCTTGCTGGCGCCCACGGCATCGAGCATGTCACTATCGACGCCCTGTGCCATGACGGTATAGCTTTTATCTCCAACTTTGTACTCGGAATAGGCGCTGTCGACGATGCCGATCTGCTCAATTTGCGGCACCATCTTGCGTAGCTTCTCGACGTCCGAATCGGTGAGCTCTTGGGATGAGTAGATCTGCACCATGCGGGCCGCGTTGAGGCCCAAGCTGTTGACCAAGCTGTTTTGGATGCCGCCGATGAGCGAGGTCATGGCTATGACCGAGGCGATGCCAATGACGATGCCCAGGATGGTGAGCAGGCTACGACCCTTGTTGGCCTCGAGCGAGTGCAGGGCTTCTTGGATAAGATCGCGGGAGCTCATGCCTTCGCTCCTTTCGGCGTTGTAGAAGGTGCGCAAATCACGGGTAGGTTGCTGATGGCGCCGCGTAGCGTATTCGGCGCATGCGCGATATATGCGCCGTCATGGATGCGCCCGTCGCGAATGGTTACGGCTCGGTCTGCCTCGGCGGCAATGCCCGGGTCGTGCGTGATGAGCACGATGGTCTTGCCGCGCTCCTGGAGCTTGTGGAAGGTTTCCATGACGAGCGCCCCGGTTGCCGAGTCCAGGTTTCCCGTGGGCTCGTCGGCCAAGATGATGGGCGGATCGTTGACGAGGGCGCGCGCGATGGCGACGCGCTGCATCTGTCCACCAGAGAGTTCTGATATGCGGTGGTCCCAATGGTCGACCGGTAGTGTGACGGCTTGCAGCGCGTGTACAGCGCGCATCTCGCGCTGGTTGCGCGGCACATTGGTGTAGGACAGCGGCAGCATGACGTTTTCGATAACCGACAGGCGCGGCAGTAGGTTGAAACTCTGAAAGACAAAGCCGATGCTCAACGCGCGCACCTCGGTGAGCTCATCATCGTCGAGTTCGGCGACATTGAGCCCCTGCAGGTAATAGTCGCCCGCCGTCGGTTTGTCCAAGCAACCCAGGATGTTCATGAGCGTCGACTTGCCCGAGCCCGAGGGGCCGGTGATGGCGACGAACTCACCGGGGTCTACCGCCAGGCTCACGTTGTGCAGGATGTGGGCGCAACCGGCCTCGCTCTCAAAGATGCGGTGCACGTTGCGGATGTCGATGACGGGACGCATTACATGCCCCCGTCGGCAGGCATGCCGTCGCCGCCGTCTGCCGTCATGCCCGCGTCAGTATCCATTACGATGGTGTCGCCATCGCGCAGCTTGGTAACCGGCACGTCGGGGTTGATTTCGTTGCCTTGCTCGTCGCGCTTGACCTGCGTCTTGCCGACCACAGCTTCGTTGTCGTTTTGCGTCACGACAGTTACCTTCACGCGGCGCGTCTCCTTGCCTTCGTCATCGGCAGCCACGTTGACGTAATAGTGCTCGCCATCCTCGGTCATGAGCGCCATGGTGGGCACCATGACTACGTCGTCAAGCTGCTCGGTCACCACCGAGACCTCGGCAGTCATACCGGGCTTAAGGCGGCTGTCGGGTGCCTCGATGAGGATGTCGACGTTAAAGGTCACGCTGCCGCCGCCACCGTTGGCGGCGTCGGAGTTTGCCACCGACGCGATAGCCGTGACGGTGCCCTGGCTCACGATATCGGGAAACGCGGGATAGGTAACGTTGGCGCTCTGGCCCACGGCGATCTTGGCGATGTCCTTTTCGCCCACCTGAACCGTCACCTTCATCTTGGAGAGGTCGGCGATCTGCATGCACTGCTTGCCGCCGCTCGTGTCGCCTTCGCCCATGACCATGCCTCCGGTCACCGTAGCGCCCACTTTGGCGTTGAGCTCGACGATGCTACCCGAGCTGGGGGCCTTTACGGTGCGTTCGGCCGCCTTGGCGTTTGCCTGGTCCAGGGTCGCCTGGGCCGAGGCGAGATTGCGCTGGGCGCTCGACACGGCGCTGGCGTCGGAGGTTACATCCGTCGGGGTGGTAGATCCGTCGACATCCAGCGTCGGTGCTGCCTGTGCGGCGGCGAGCGCCGCCTGCGCGTTTTTCAGGTCTTCCTGGGCGGCCGCGACCGCGCGCTGCGCCTCGGCAACGGCGTTATCGAGCTCATCGTTTTTAATGGTCATGAGCACGTCGCCCTCGTTGACGCTCTGACCGGCTTGCACGTTGATCGATGCTACCGTGCCGTCAACAGAAGGGGAGACCACTGAGGCAGAAATTGGCTTGAGCTGTCCTTTTGCCTCGACAGTCGTGGTAAAGGTGCCTTCCATGACCATGTCGGTAACAGGTTCACCTGCAGATTGCGGCTGCGAATTGAGGACAACGCTCACAATAATGGCTATTAGGACAATGCCGCCCACGATGCCGGCAGCGATGCCGCGGCGGACGAGCTTTTTGCGGCGCCGCTCCGCGCGCTTGGCCTTGAGCTTTGCGTAAGCCTCATCGTCGGATATTCCGGCGTTACCTTGCTCGTCGTCGTTTTGCTGTGCCGTGGGGGCGCTTGTGATGAGCGGTAGAGTTTCAGTTGCGCCTTCCGGCACGCGCCCGGTATCGTCGGGACCCGGGGTGATGGTGGGGACATTCGACATAGCGTCTCCTTTATAGAACTTACCGCGATAAGTATATGCGCCCACCGGTTGGGGCGGGCGCACAGGCGCGATTCTTTCAGCATCGAAAGGTAGGTGACGCTGAGCTTTGTTGTGACACGCGTGATGTGCTAGGAGTGGACGACCACGCACAGACCGACGCTGATGCAATCGTGGAGCGCCTTGGCATCGGCCAGGCGCAGATTGATGCAGCCGTGGCTACCGCACCACTTATAGGAGTTGGGATCGTCGAAGCTCTTGTCGTTTTGCCAGGTAGCGTCGTGGAAGCCAACCATGTTGCCCTCAAACGGCATCCAGTAGCTCACCGGGCTCTCGTATTTGGGCTTACCGGTCTTGGGGTCCTTGGCGCCGATAAGCTTGGTGGCGCCGTCATTGCTGTTGATTTGCCACACGCCCTCGGGGGTGGCGTCTTCGCCCGGTTTGCCGGAAATAAAGTTGGCCTCCCAAACGATATTTCCGCTCTCGTCATAGTAGCGCGCGTGCTGCTCGGACAGGTCGACGTCGATATACGCCTTCCAATCGGGCTCGCCCTTGGCGGTAAAGGTGTCGGCCTTCTGGGAGTAATTGATCTCAATCTCGCCGGTCTGCTTGTTGTTAATAGCATCCTCGACCTGCTTGGCAAGCGTGCTGCTGTCGATGGACCAACCAAAGTCACCGCCTTCGACGGCGCACTGCTTGCCATCGGCGCGCGTCCACCAGCGAGTGGAGCCCACGGTGTTAAAGCCATTGGCGAGGTCTGCTGCCCAGTTGCTGATCTGGGAGGTGTCGAGTGTGGGGTTCGCGGGGTCGTCAAAACTGATCCACTGCAGCACCGAGCTGCCGTCGACCTTGCCGGCATCGTTGCCGTTGAGCTTAAGGGTCACGTTAACGCCCAGGAAGTTGTTGGCGGCATCGCATGCGGCCTGGATCTGGTCGTTGGTGAGCGTGCCGTTGAGCGGCTCGTAGGCATCGTTTCCGAGCTTCGTAAGATCGACGGTCTCGGACAGCGACGCGAGCTCGATCTCCGCATATTTAATGACATGCTCGCGGTTGAGCTTTTCGTTGGAGCGGGCCTTCTCGATCGTGAACTTGCCTGCCTTCTCGTCGTAGGAGCTCGATGCCTCAAAGGTACCCGAGCGGCCCTCGTTGAATGCGTCGATGGCGGCACCCAGATCCCCTTCGAACTGCTTTTGGTCAAAGGCGTCCGAGAGCATGGACAGGTCGACGTCCTGTTCCAGGTCAATGGTACCGTTTTTGGTCGCGCTAACGTTCTTGCCGCCGAGCGAGGCAATCAGGCGCGAGGGCCACAGCAGCGGCTCGTTGCTGCCGATAATCTCGTGGGCAGCTGCCTCGCCGTCGACGATGGGCTCGTCGGATTCGGGCTGATAGGTCCAGCTAAAGTCATCTCCCGAAACGGTGAGCTTGTAGTGCTTCCACGCTGAGTTGACCTTGGTAGCGGCGGATGAGGCGTTGGAAAACGAGATATCGACGCCGGCGATGGTGGTGTTGGGGTAGGCAATCTGCGAAAACGCCACGACGCCCACGATATAGACGATAGCGACGAGGCCGAGGACGACGAAGAACGCCGTCTTGCCGCCCGTCTTATTACCCTTTGCGGAGCGGTTGTTGGCGGGGCCGCGGTTGTTGGAAACTCGAGTGTGCGAGGAGCCCTGGTTGTGACCGGCGCCATGTGCGGAACGCTGCTGACGCTGCTGATGCTGGCCCTGATTGGGGCGCGGGGAGGTATTTGCCGCGCCGTGCTGTTGACCATGGGCTGGCGCAATGGGACGGGGCGATTGGATGCCTCCGGGCTGCCTGCTGGGCTGTTGCGGATCGGGGATCAGTTGGCTGCGGTCGAGTTGCGACATCGTGTATATTTCCTTCGAGTTTCGCTTTACGGCTCATCGTGTTTTAACTGGGCTTGAATTATAGCGATTACGCAGTTGCTTGTGTTACGAAAACAGTGGCGATAAAGGATAGGTGGGACATATGTCCCACCTATCGTTCGCTTCAAGACTTTAGTCTGCTGGCCGCGCAGCGGCCAGCTTTGAACCACCCGCTACG
>CAUFWM010000067.1 GCA_959596505.1 uncultured Collinsella sp. | reverse complement strand
TCACCGATACGCAGGTCCAGAAGGGCGACGAGGAGTACGGCAGCGTCGGCCAGCACCTGTGCCCCGACTGCCACCGTCCACTTGAGCGCGTGCAGGAGGAGTCCTACTTCTTTAAGCTTTCCGCCTTCCAGGACAAGCTGCTCAAGCTTTACGACGAGCACCCCGACTTTGTCGAGCCTGCGTTCCGCATGAACGAGGTGCGCAGCTTTGTCGAGGGCGGTCTTAACGACCTTTCCGTGAGCCGCACGAGCTTTGACTGGGGCATTCAGGTCCCGTTTGACGAGGGCCACGTGACCTACGTGTGGTTCGATGCACTGCTCAACTATATGACGGCCGTCGGCTACGGCGTCGACACCGACGAGGCGCGTACCGAGCTGGCCTATCGTTGGCCCGCGCAGTTCCACATCGTGGGTAAGGACATCATCCGCTTCCACTGCGTCATTTGGCCCGCCATGCTCATGGCCATTGGTGAGGCCCTGCCCGAGCACGTCTTTGCCCACGGCTTCCTGACCGTGCGCAATGCCGAGACCGGCAAGGCCGAGAAGATGTCCAAGAGCCGCGGCAACGCCATCGCTCCGCAGGACGTTATCGACATGCTGGGCGTCGAGGGCTATCGCTATTACTTCATGACCGACGTCGTCCCCGGCACCGACGGTGCCATCAGCTTCGATCGCATGGAGCAGGTCTACAACGCCGACCTGGCCAACAGCTGGGGCAACCTTATCTCGCGTTCGCTCAACATGAGCGGCAAGTACTTTGACGGTTGCGCGCCCGCCAAGCCCGCGTCGTTCGATGCGTTCGAAAACCCGCTGGCAAAGATCGCCGATGGCCTGGTCGAGCGCTACATGGCCAAGATGGACGTGCTCGATTACGGTGGAGCTAAGGACGAGGTCATGGAGCTCATCCATGCCGCCAACCACTACATCGAGGACTCCGAGCCCTGGGCGCTTGCCAAGGACGAGACCAAGGCTGACGAGCTGGCATTTGTGATCTACAACCTGCTCGAGGCTATCCGCATTGCCGCTCACCTGCTGATGCCGCTCATGCCCCAGACTTCTGCCGAGGCCCTGCGCCGCCTGTCGTGCGAGGACGAGGCCGCGAGCGACGACCTCAAGGGCATTTGCGCTTGGGGCTTGCTTGCCGGTGGTCAGCCCGTCGAGAAGGGCGAGCCGCTGTTCCCGCGTCTGGGCTAAGCCGCCGCGCGCCATATCGGCAATTTGCTGTTTAGATGTAAGGGCATGGCCGCAACGGTCCATGCCCTTTTGTTTCAAGACGCCGCCACCATGCTAAGGAGGCAACTATGACAACTTCGCCTTTGGCAAACCCCACGGCAACAAGGGAGCTGCTGGAGGAGTTTGGCCTTGCGACCAAGCATCGCCTGGGCCAGAACTTCCTGATCGACAACCATGTAATTGAGCGCATTTGCGAGCTTTCCGAGCTTGCGGGCGATGAACGCGTGCTCGAGGTTGGTCCGGGCGTTGGTACGCTCACGCTTGCGCTGCTGCAGGAGGCGGCGTGCGTCACGTCGATCGAGGCCGATCCCGAGCTCGAGCCGGTGCTCGATGCCCATGCCGCCGACTACGCCAACTTCCGCTTTATCATGGGCGACGCGCTCAAGGTGACGCTGGAGCAGATTAAGCAGGCCGCCGGTGGTGAACCCACGGTGTTTGTCGCGAATCTGCCCTATAACGTGGCGGCGACGATCATCCTTCAGTTCTTCCAGACGATGCCCGCGCTCAAGCGCGCCGTCGTCATGGTTCAAAAGGAGGTTGCCGATCGCATTGCCGCAACGCCGGGCAACAAGACCTATGGCGGCTATACGGCAAAGCTGGGCCTGTATGCGCAGGTGACGGGTCGCTTTGAGGTGCCGCCGCGTTGCTTTATGCCGGCACCGCACGTGGACTCGGCCGTCGTGCGTATCGACCGTGTTGACGGCGTGGTGCCCGAAGGACTCGATCGCGAGTTTGTGACCCGCGTGATTGACGCCGCATTTGCTCAGCGTCGCAAGACCATCCGCAATTCCATGAGCGCCAACGGCTTTGCCAAGGACGTGCTCGATGCCGCCTTTGAGGCTTGCGGTATCTCACCCACCACGCGCGCCGAGACGCTCGATGTTGCTGACTTTGTCCGCCTGGCCCAGGAGCTAATCCATGACGCTTAATGCCGAACGCGTGACGTTTACCAAGAAAAAGAAGACGGTTGCCTGCCCCGTGCCCTTGGCACCGCTTGCCGACACGCATGCGCATCTGCTTTCGTTTTGGGGCAAAGAAGTGCCCGAAACGCTCGTGCGCGCCAAAGCCGCGGGCGTCGATCTGTTGGTGACGATGCTCGACCCCATCGCCGACAAGCGCAGCGTGACGGACTATAGCGACTGGCTCGTGCGCGAAATTCTGCCGATGCGGGATATTCCGCAGATCAAGTATCTCGCTGGCGTTCACCCCTATGGCGCGCCGGATTATACCGACGACATTCACGCACAGGTTGTTGCTGCGCTCGATGACCCTTTGTGCGTCGGCATCGGCGAGATCGGTCTGGACTATCACATGGATTACGACGACGACATCGCGCCGGCGCCCCACAGTGTGCAGATTGATTGCATGGTACGTCAGCTCGAAGTTGCCGTGCGCCGCAATGTGCCGGTGGAGCTGCACCTGCGGCACGAGGACTCGGATGGGGAGCGCACTTCGCACGTTGATGCGTACAACGTGCTGCGCGAGGTAGGCGTGCCTCAGGCCGGTTGCGTGCTGCACTGCTTTGGCGAGGATCGAACTACGATGGAGCGCTTTGTGGGTTTGGGCTGCTATATCGCCTATGGCGGCGCGGCCACCTTTAAGCGCAACGACGAGGTGCGCGAGGCATTTGCGGCGACCCCGCTCGATCGCATTTTGTTCGAGACGGATTGCCCGTATATGGCACCGGAGCCCATTCGCGGTCTTGAGTGCGAGCCGGCAATGATTTCTATCACGGCAAACACGCTGGTCAACGACCGTGTCGATCGTACCGGCGAGGATGCTGAGGCAATCGCGCGAGCAGCTTGGGAAAATGCCTGCAATCTTTTTCAAAAATAGTTCTTGCGTTCGCGGTAGCGCTCCGTTATTCTAATTCCTGCACGCGGGCGTGGCGGAATTGGCAGACGCGTACGGTTCAGGTCCGTATGGGGGCAACCCCATGAAGGTTCAAGTCCTTTCGCCCGCACCATTAAATGAAAGAGCTCCCAGTAATGGGGGCTTTTTTGTTATGGGCCCATCGCGGGGACTTGAACCTGCGAAGGAGCGAGCGCCAAGAAAACGCGGAGCGTTTTTAGCGAGCTGGCGAGGACGCCGGCAGGCGGCCGAAGCCGGCGCGGATCCGCGAAGCGGATACGCGGACGTCCTTTCGCCCGAACCATTAAATGAAAGAGCTCCCAGCAATGGGAGCTTTTTTGTTATGGGCCTCCTGTTGATGTCACGTGGCTGCTTCGTGCGGGTATCCTAGTGCCAACGTGAGCCTATCAGAGGAGAGACCATGCTGTTGTCCGGAATCATTGCCGCCCTTACGAGTCTTCTGCTTCCCATCATCATTTTGTTGCTGCTGCTCCCCAACGCCTGCTATGTCGTTGAACAGCAGCATGCCGTGATCATCGAGCGTCTGGGCAAGTTCAATCGCATCGTCAACGCGGGCTTCCACATGAAGGTGCCCGTGATCGACCGCAAGGCCGCCACGGTGAGTCTGCGCACCATGAAAAACGGTTTTGGCATCGACGTTAAGACCCAGGACAACGTGACCATCGGCCTTGAGGTCTCTGCTCAGTACCACGTGAGCTATGACATGGGCGCCGGCCCGGCAGATTCGGGCATCTACAAGAGCTACTACATGCTGCAGGAGCCCGTCGACCAGATGCGTGATTTCATCACCGACGCCCTGCGCTCTTCCATCCCTGTCTATACGCTCGATGAGGTCTTTGCCAAGAAGGATGACATCGCCAAGGACGTTAATGCCACCGTGTCCGAGCAGATGGCTGCCTACGGCTTTACCCTCGTGTCGACACTCATCACCAAGATCGCGCTGCCGACCGAGGTCGAGAACTCCATGAACGACATCAATGCTGCCCAGCGAAAGCGCGCTGCTGCGCAGGAGCTCGCCGAGGCCGACCGCATCAAGCGCGTCACCGAGGCGACCGCCGAGGCCGAGGCGATGGAAAAGGCGGGCGAAGGCATCGCCAACCAGCGCAAGGCCATCGCGCTGGGCATCAAGGATTCGCTCGAGATCATCCAGGAGACGGGTGTCGGTAACGACGAGGCCAACCAGCTGTTCATGTTTACGCAGTGGTCCGAGATGATGACAGAGTTCGCTCGCACGGGTAAAACATCGACGGTCGTACTGCCGAGCGATTTCTCGCAGTCGGCCTCGATGTTCGAGCAGATGCTGACCGCCAGCAAAGTTCAAAACGATTCGAAGGAGTAGACGCGCGTGAAATACACCGTCGTTTGCGTCGGTAAGCTCAAGGAGCGCTTTTGGAAGGACGCGTGCGCTGAGTACACCAAGCGCCTAGGTGCCTATGCCAAGGTGGATATCCGCGAGGTGGCCGATATCGACCCGGCTAAGGCGGGCGGCGTGGATGCCGCACGCGACAAGGAGGGGGCGGCGATTCTCGCAGCCCTGCCGCCTCGAGCGCATGTGATCCTGCTTGCCATTGAGGGCAAAGAGCGCTCGAGCGAGGAGCTTTCAGCGCGGCTCGACGATCTTATGCTGCGTGGTAACAGCGACATCGCCTTTGTGATTGGTGGATCGGACGGCGTGAGCGATGACGTGCGCACACGAGCCGACGAGATGCTCAGCTTTGGACGTATTACCTTGCCGCACAACTTGGCGCGCGTGGTGCTGCTGGAGCAAATCTACCGCGCCTGCAAGATCAGCCGTGGCGAGCCGTATCACAAATAGGTCGGCAATACGAAACAATGCCGTGGGACAATAGCCTTCGTTTTGAAGAGCGTGTCTGAGAGGACTATGAGATATGAAGATCGGATTTGTCGGTTTTGGCAATATGGCGAGCGCTATGGCCGATGGCTGGATCGCCGCCGGTGTGGCTGCGAGCGATATGTGCGCCTGCGCGGGCCACTACGACGCCTTGGTCGAGCGTTGTGAGGCACGTGGGATGGTTGCCTGTCGTGATGCGGCGGAGGTTGTCGCCGCATCCGATATCGTGGTTGCTGCGGTCAAGCCATACATGATTGAGAAGGTCTTCGCTCCGCTCAAAGAAACCCTTGCCGACAAGGTTGTCCTTTCGGTCGCCTGGACCTGGGATAGCGCCAAGTGGGAGCAGGTCCTGCCGGGTGTCGCGCATATCTCGACGGTGCCCAACACGCCGGTTTCGGTGGGCGAGGGCGTCATCGCCTGCGAGAAGTCCTCTACGCTCAACGGCGAGCAGCGTGCCGTGGTGCTCGACCTGCTCGGTAAGCTTGGCACTGTCGTCGAGCTCGACACGAGCCTGCTGTTTGTGGGTGGCACCGTGGGTGGTTGCGCCCCGGCATTTGTCGCCATGGCGATTGAGGCCTTGGGCGACGCGGCCGTCAAGCACGGTATCCCGCGCGCCGATGCCTATCGCATTGTGAGCCAGATGGTGCTGGGCACGGCAAAGCTGCAGCTTGCGACTGGTCAGCATCCTGCGGCGATGAAGGATGCCGTATGCTCACCCGGCGGCGCCACCATCAAGGGCGTCGTCGCGCTCGAGGATGCTGGCATGCGCAGCGCCCTGGTCAAGGCCATCGACGCCACCCTCCAGTAAAACCTGCCATTTAGGGACAGGTTTATTTTGGCAGGTTTTTCCT
>CAUFWM010000066.1 GCA_959596505.1 uncultured Collinsella sp. | reverse complement strand
ACGTCACCTTGCTCGCTTAGGGGCGTTTTCGCTGACTTATGCTCAACCTGCGGCGCCTTAGAGGTGGTCATTGGGGACGTTCTTAAACGACTAGGTTGGGCTTATTGCTTTGAGATGTTATTCAATCGTCTTTGATAGACTTCAAGCTGTCTACCTGCTGAAAGCAATTAACGGTATGCATCTGCAATTGAAAATATTGCTTGAAAAATCGTCCAAGAAGTCGCGGGGTGATTTTTGACGCGTTGCGCGTCAAGTGATGTGGCAAGCGTTTGGTTAGATATTGGTTAGTTTTGGGGCAACCTTGCCAAAAGCTTGACGAATGCAAATCTAGACGTCGGCGAATGAACACTTTGAGCGAGCCCGGTGCAAAATTCTGGGCTGATTCTCGATAATCGCCTTCAATCGTCCCTTGCCAAGCGCTGGCCTCGCTTACAATCTGCTCCGACATTCGCGCGCCGCCCGGCGCTTAAGAGGGGAGGGCCCCATGGCAAACGAGATCTGGACCATCAAGCGTTGTCTCGAGTGGACCAAGGAGTACCTGGCCGAGCGCGGCGAGGAACACCCCCGACTTTCTGCCGAGTGGCTGCTGTGCGCAGCCACGGGTCTGGCGCGCATTGACTTATATATGCGTATGGACGAGACGCTCGATGCGGCGCAGCTCGAGACCATGCACGCGGCGGTCGTCCGCCGCGCCAAGGGCGAGCCGCTGCAGTACATCACCGGCAGCACGCAGTTCCGCATGATCGACGTCGCGTGCGCCCCCGGCGTACTCATTCCGCGTCCCGAGACCGAGATGCTCGTCGAGGAAGTCCTCAATTATCTGGATGCCGAGGTGCTGAGCCCCGAGGCTGCCGCCCGTCAGCGCGTTGAGCTGCCCTGGAACGACGAGGTCGAGCAAGCGCGCAAAGTCGAAGCCGCATTGGCCGACGAGCGAGCGACGGCCGAGCGCCGTGCCGCTAACCTCACGGCTGCCGATGAGGCTGCGCTGGGTGGCGACGTACTGGGCAGCCGTGCCTATGCCGAGGAACTGGCCGACCGCGAGGCCGAGGAAGCCGCCACGCAGATAGCAGAAGCCGAAGCCGCGGAAGCCGCCGAGCCCGAGCTCGACGAATACGGCATCGCCATCGAAGGCGCCGACCACGAGGCGTCTCTGACGGAGGATGCCGCCGCGCCCGCTCCGGTCGAGCCCCGTATCGCCCGCGTTCTCGAGGTCGGCTGCGGCACGGGCTGCATCTCGCTTTCCCTTGCCTGGGAGCGCCGCGGCCATGTCACCTGCACCGCTACCGATATCGAACCGCGTGCCATTGACCTGGCCACCAAAAACCGCGACGCGCTCGGGCTTACGTCCGATGAGGTCGCCTTCAGCCTCACAAACCTGGTGAGCTCTATCCCCCGCGAGGAATGGGGCACCTTCGACGTGCTCGTCTCCAACCCGCCTTACATTCCGACTGACGTCATGCGCTCGCTGCCGCACGAGGTCAAGGACTTCGAGCCCGATTTAGCGCTCGAGGGCGGCGCCGACGGCCTCGATATCTTCCGCCGCCTGCTCAATGCGGCGCCCTATATGCTGCGCGCCGGCGGCCTGTTTGCCTGCGAGCTCTACGAGGGCGCCCTCGATGCCGCGGCCGAGCTCTGTCGCCAGGCGGGTCTCTCGGACGTGCGCATCGTCCGCGACCTCACCGATCGTCCCCGCATCGTCCGAGCCATCGTCACCGAGCCCAAACAGCGCCAGTAATATTTATTAACTGGTTAGCAAAAATTATAAATTAGTTTATAATTAGGACGGCTGAAAGAGGTCGGCCCATGCAACCTCCTACCTTTCGGGAAATCATTGCCCTACTCAAGCACGATGGATTCGTGAAGGCCGCGCAAGTCGGTAGTCATGCTAAGTATGTTTCTGGTGACCGCGTTGTCACCGTGAACGGCTCTGGTGGTGATCGACCAAAGAAGGGCACGTGGGCAAGTATTCGTCGCCAAGCTGGATGGTAGTTGGAGGCAAAATGAGGCAGCGATTTACCTATGACTGCGTTCTCATAAAAGAAGACGACGGTTACTGCGCTAGCTTCCCGCAGATTCCTGGCACCTTTGCCGATGGCGACACGCGCGAAGAAGCGATTGCCCATGCCACCGAGGCACTGATGGCGTTTTTGGCCGACGACCTCAACAACGGTTTGACTCCGGCAGGGTACGAACGCTCGGCCGAGGTCGTGGCCCTTTCAGTCGAAATCGACCACGAGGACGCTCGGGAAGCGGCGTGCCGAACATTTAAAGACGCAGCGCTGGACCTCAAAGTCTCCGCTTCGCGGATTACCGCGCTGGTCAAAGCAGGAAAGCTCGATGTTGAACTCGTCGACGGCCGTCGGATGATAACGATAGACAGCATCGAGCGCTACGCCGCCCAAGAACGCCACGCCGGCAGGCCAAAGAAGTTCGTCGCAGTCCAATAACCCCCTCACTTTCACCGACTACTAGAGCCGCTCACCAAACCAACATGCGCTCTGGGCAAATAGGTTGAACGTTTCGTGCGAGAATGCCCCACAGTAAATAAACTTGCACCAGAGCGTAAGGGGCTGGCATACACATGCAGACGGTCTATCGGGTATTCGAGGGAACGCGTGAGCCGCATCGGCTCGCCGTCGAGCGTACGGCCGAGCTACTCGGTCGCGGTGGCCTGGCGCTTATTCCAACCGAGACGGTCTACGGTGTCGCCGTGGCAGTCAACGTCTTCTCGGATGCCGTTCCACAAGATACAAGTGAACCTCTGCCGTGGCCGCGCGATCCGCAGGTCACCGTCAACGGCGCCGCGGTCCCCGCACTCGGTACCGGCTATCGTCGTATCTTTACCCTCAAGCAGCGCGAGCTCACGCAAACGGTCGCCTGGCTGGTTGATGATGCCGAGGCACTCGATCGCTATGGCGTGGATATCCCTCATGAGGCCCGCGTGCTCGCCCGACGATGCTGGCCGGGTGCCCTGACTATCGTGGTCAAGGCGGCCCCCTGCGTGCCGACCTTTATGCGCGCCGCCGACGACACGGTGGCACTTCGCGCTTCGGCCTCGCCCGTGGTGCAAGCGCTCATCCGCGCCTGCGGCAGCCCTCTTGCCTGCACCAGCGCCAATACGCATGGCACGCCCGCGCCGGCAAGCTTTGCCGACGTTGAGGACCGTATTCTGGAGGGGGTTGATCTGGCCGTCGACGCGGGCGAGACCCCGTGCCGCGACGCTTCGACCATCGTGACGTTTAAGCATGGCGAGCTTCAGATCCTGCGCCAAGGCGCACTTCCCGCATCAGAGATCGAGCGGGTTCTGTCCGACCCGATGCAATAGAAAGGTGTAAGCGATGTCGTTGAATCTGGGCAGCCTGGGCATGGAAGATGCCTCGTTTAACTTTGGCGGTTCCTACATCATGGCGCTCGACTGCGGCACCACCTCGGTGCTCGCGACCATCGTCGACGAGTACGGCTGCATTGTCGCCCAGGCACGTCGTAGCGTCAAAACCAGCTTCCCGCGCCCCGGCTGGGTGGAGCAGGATCCCACGGAGGTGCTTGCCAGCCAGATCGGCGTGATGATGGAGGTCCAGTTTAAGAGCGGCATCCATTCCGATCGCATCGCCGCCATCGGTATCTCCAACCAGCGCGAGACCACGGTGGTATGGGACCGCGTGAGTGGCCAGCCTATCTACAACGCCATCGTGTGGCAGTGTCGCCGCACCGCCTCGACAATCGATAAACTGGCCGAGCAGGGCTGCGAGGAGCTGGTGCGTTCCCGCACCGGCCTTACGCTCGACCCGTATTTCTCGGCCTCCAAGGTGCAATGGATTCTCGACAACGTCGACGGCGCGCGCGAGAGCGCGGCGGCGGGCGACCTTATGTTTGGCACCATCGACACCTGGCTCATCTACAACCTCACCGGCGGTCAAACCTTTGCCACCGACTACACCAATGCCAGCCGCACAGCGCTCTTCAATATTCATACGCTGGACTGGGACGATGACCTGCTGGCTCTCTTCGACATCCCGCGTGCCATGATGCCCGAGGTCCGTTGGAGCTCCGGTGACTACGGTCACGTCGCGAGCGACATCATGACCAACATGCCGCCCATCATGGGTGTGGCGGGCGACCAGCAGGCGTCGCTGTTCGGTCACTGCTGCTTCCATCCCGGCCAGACCAAAAACACCTATGGCACGGGCTGCTTTATGCTCATGAATACCGGCGACGAGATCGTCGAATCCAAGAATGGCCTGGTCTCCACCATCGGTATCGCTGCGGACGGCAAGGTCAGCTATGCGCTCGAGGGTTCTATTTTTGCCGCCGGCTCAACGATGAACTGGCTGCGCGACAACATGGGCGTTATCTCCAACGTATCCGAATCGGCACGGCTCGCCTCCTCGATCGGCGATAACGAGGGATGCTACTTTGTCCCCGCTTTTGCGGGCTTGGGTGCACCTTGGTGGGACGCGCACGCCCGCGGCATCGTATGCGGTCTGACCGGCGCCTCGAGTCGCGCGACCATCGTGCGTGCCGCTTGCGAGTCCATGGCCTATCAGAGCTATGACGTGCTGCGTGCCATGGAGCAGGACGTGGGTCTTTCGATCGAGCGCCTGTCCGTCGATGGCGGCGCCTCGCGCAACGAGTTCATCATGCAGTTCCAGGCAGACTTGCTGGATATCCCCGTGCTGCAATGTGAGTCGGTGGAGACCACGGCAATCGGTGCCGCGTACTTGGCGGGTCTTGCGGTTGGGTATTGGGAGGATCTGGAGGAGCTGGAGCAAAACGCCCAGATCGTTAAGACGTTCCACCCCCATATGTCCGTTGAGCGTCGCGAGCACAACCTGGACGGTTGGCACGATGCGGTCAGGCGTTCGCTCAGCACCACTCAGTAGGGTTGTGACGGAGCGTTCGATACAACAAACCGCTAAACTTATGCATGGCGGGCGGCGGCAACATCGCTGTGCGTCATGTCAGCAAGGTCGTTTTGCGGCCGCAACGAAAGGGGCATCAACCCATGACCGTTACCTACGATGCGTCCCGCGTGACGCTTGTCGACCATCCGCTCGTCCAGCACAAGTTGTCGATCCTGCGCGATAAGTCGACCGGCACCAACCAGTTCCGCCAACTCGTACGCGAGCTCGCGCTTTTTGACGGCTACGAGGCCATGCGCGACCTGCCCATGGAGGATGTCGAAGTCGAGACTCCCATCACCACTGCCACGTTTAAGCAGCTTGCCGGCAAGAAGCTCGCCATCGTCCCCATTTTGCGCGCGGGCCTTGGAATGGTCGATGGCATCCTCGACCTGGTGCCCTCTGCCCGCGTGGGCCACATTGGCATGGAGCGCGACGAGGTCACCCACGAGCCGCATGAGTATTACTGCAAGATGCCCAAGGATATCGACCAGCGTATCTGCCTGGTCGTCGATCCCATGCTCGCCACGGGCGGTTCTGCCGAGATGGCTATCAGCTATCTGCGCGAGCGCGGTGTCAAGGACATCCGCATGCTGTGCATCGTCGCGGCCCCCGAGGGCCTCAAGTCGCTGACCGAGAAAGACCCCGACGTGCATATCTATACCTGCGCCATCGACGACCACCTCAACGAGGCCGCCTACATCGTCCCCGGCTTGGGCGATGCCGGCGACCGCATCTACGGCACGCTGTAGTCTCTGGGCCAAACCGGCTAACGTCGAAAATACGAAGAAACGGTGCGCGCGGACAAATAAAAGGCGACCGCGCTCGCCCCTGTTAGCGGACGTTTAGCCCAGAGGGGTTCGCGAAAAAACGTATTACCTACCTGCGGCATAAAGAAGGTCTTAAGAAAACGAACAGGTGCGTATTAACCGATG
>CAUFWM010000065.1 GCA_959596505.1 uncultured Collinsella sp. | reverse complement strand
ACTCGATCATGCGCGAGGCCGAGCTGCTCACGCGCGATCCCGAGTTTAAGGGCTACATCAACGACGTGGGAGGGCCGACGGCCAACTTTAGCCGTCCTGCCTGCGACAAGCAACTCAAGCACGGCGTATGCAAGAACAAGCGCTGCCTCTGGCCGAGCGTGTGCAAGAATATGGTGGTCGACGAGAGCGGCTACACGCAGCTGTTGCGTGACCTGCGCCAGCTGCCGGGCGTCAAAAAGGTCTTCGTGCGCAGCGGCATCCGCTTTGACTACACCATGGCCGATGCCTCGGACGAGTTTTTACGCGAGCTGCTGGAGTATCATGTCTCGGGCCAGCTACGCGTAGCACCCGAGCACGTGAGCGACGCGGTGCTGTCCGTGATGGGCAAACCGAGCCGAGCCGTCTACGATGCATTCTGCCGTAAATTTGAGCGCCTGAACCGCGAATACGGACTCAAGCAGTATGTGGTGCCGTACCTGATCTCGAGCCACCCCGGCTCGACGATGAAGGAAGCCGTAGACCTTGCCGAAGCCGTGCGCGACATGGGCTACATGCCCGAGCAGGTGCAGGACTTCTACCCCACGCCGTCCACCATGTCGACGTGCATGTACTACACCGGCGTGGATCCGCGCACCATGGAGCCGATCTATGTGGCGCGCGACCCGCACGAGAAGGCCATGCAGCGTGCGCTCATCCAGTATCGCAAGCCCGAGAACTACAAGCTCGTACGCGAGGCGCTGGAAAAGGCCGGGCGTCGTGACCTAATCGGCTACACCAAGCATTGTCTGATTCGCCCCGTGCCGCCACGCCCGGGCGAGACATCTGCTGGCGGCGGACACGGCGCTGGCAAGAAGGGCGGCAAGACCCACGGTGGCGCCGCCGGCAAGGGGCCCAAGGGCAGCAAGGGCCACGGCGGCATGTCGCGCGCACAGAACACCGCGGGCCGCAACCGTGCGGCCCAGGGACGTCAGGGCGCCAACGGAGGTGGGCGTCGCAACTAGGGCAGCGGCGCGCTCGCTGCGTCCATCCCACACGCGTGGCGCAGCGAGCGCATTGCCTCAACGAGGATGACGCCGGCGATAGCGACCGTAATTGCCACGTCGAACGGCGTGTTCACAAACCAGAGCAACGTCATGAGATACGACCCGGCATTAAAGGCAAAATGCAGCAGGATCGCGTAGCGGAGCTTTCCAGTGGTCACGAGCACCCAGCCAAAGACCAGACCGGCGGCGCCGGCGTAGCAGCCCTGCACCCAGTTCATATGCATAAAGCCAAAGACCGCCGCCTGCAGCACAATCGCCGCGGCGACGCCCCAGGTACTCGGGGCCGCCCAGGGCACCATGGCGACGTCTTGCGCCCGTGCGCGACGCCGGCGTTTCCAGAGCGGACGGCACTGCGGGTTAAATGCTCGGAGCGAAAACTCAAAAATGATACCGCGAACCAGCAGTTCCTCGCAAAACGGAGCGCCAAGCACCGTGGTCAGGACGGCCAGATAGCTCGTGTCGCCCAAGCCTGTTTCCTCGACAAGTTCACTGTAATCGGCCGCCGCCTCGGGCAACAGCGACAGCACGGCGTCGGTCACGTAGCCAACGACCACCTGCAGGGCCAGGCCAATCACGATAACGCAGGCGATGCGTTTCCACGCCCCACGCGCTCCCCCGCCGAGTGGATGCTCACTTTGCCGGCGTGCCATAAACGAACGCGGCCACAGATAACGCCACCACAGCAGCGCCATCAAAAACGATGCCGTCTGAGCGGCAGCCTGGAACCATTGGATATCGAGATTGTCGATCGGATAGCCCGTCAGCACCGATACGGCATCGAGAACTGAAAACAGAACCACGCTCAGGGCTATATCGGCAGCGACAACGCCAAAACAGGCAAGCACCCAAATCATCGCATTGAGCATGCCAACCTCCTCAAAACCGTTCCCTAGTTCTACCACAACTCGGCAGAGAGCTGATTCCATGGGGACGGAGGAAAACGGATCACTTATTGATGAGAATCGGGCGCAGCGCCAAAGGCCCCGCTGGGCGAAATGTCGAACGGAAAGGTGCCGCAGCGATTAAACGCGGCGATAAACATACGGATAGCGTTGGACGGCGTGGTGCCTACGAGCTGGGTTGCCGCCGCGAAGGCCGCCTTTTCCTCGGGCAAGACCTTCGCGACAACCGGGGTCATGTGTTCTGCCATGGCGCTTCCTTTTTGAAACGACGGTGGTGCGGATAGATGCGGGCCACGCGGCTGGGCGACGGGCTGTGAAGGCAACCCGATTGGCCCGCATCTGGAGTTTGTTTCTACGGCGTTGGTATTACTCTGTATTCTTAAGTATTACCCCCGCAGATAGAATACCATACCCGACCCCATGGGGACGGAGAAATACGGATCATTTTGTTGCTAAGTAGTATTTAGAGCGTGATGATGTCCGAGATATTGAGGGCCCGAGCGTCAGCGGCATCGTGCGTGGCAAGCAGGAGCATGCGGCCGTCGAGCGCCGGCGCCCAGGGCGCGCGATCGCCCACGGCAAGCGCAAGCTCCGCTGCAACCCCGCCGTCAGCAGGGCCGCCCGCACGCCCATAACTGCCCTCGCCTTTTGATTCGCGCACGGCGCGGAAGGGACGCGGCGAACGTCGGCGTATGGCGCGCCCAATCTGGGCATCCGGCGCATGGCGCCCTATTGTCTTGCATATTTTCGCTTGTGCCATGCATAAATAGATGGGGGCGCCCCTTCCCGTCCCAACGTACCCCCGCTTGGACCGTGCAAAAACCGGAGTATTCAGCATCGCGACCCCCGCCGGCGACGCCGCGAACCGGGAGCATCGCGCGGCCGGCGTCGCTTTGGGGCACGGCACGGCGCGAAACGCGCGCTATCGCCACGCCGTACGCCGCCTGCCGACCCAAATCGCCCGTCGAGGGATCTCGCGAGATCAAATAGACGCTTCCGGCGCGTATGCAGCCACCCCGGCTTGCTGAAAACTCCCGAAAATGCACGGCGCACCCCGGGGGACCCGTGCGTGCCGTGAAAAAACACGCCCGCATCCAGAACAATGCGAGCGTGAAAGTCAGATGGCAGCAAGGGCGCCAGGCAGCGAGCGGAATCCCGAGTGTGTCCGCCCGGGCACTGCGGCCACCGTGCGTCAGTAGGGAGCTTCACGTTCTCCGTCTATGCCAGAACCCCGCATACGCGAATCTCCAACTAAGCCGATAACCCACATCTCTTGCCGCGACCGCCTCCGTGCTTTTTCGTGAGGGGGCCGGCCCACCTCAAACTACGCCCACAAAAAGGGCCCCGAGCATCGTCTGCTCGGGGCCCGAACTCGTCTCGCCTTACCGCGCGACGCGTATGTTACTTGCGCTTGCCGCCGCCGTCACCGGGGCGACGGGAGCTGCTACCGCGCTTGCCACCACGACTATTGCCATAGCTGCCACGGTTATCACGACCGCCGGCACGACCGCCACGGGAACCGGCTTGGTTGCCGCCGCGACCACCACGGTAGCCGCCGCGACGCTCTTCGCGGGTATCGTCGTAGTTGCGCCAGTCATCGCGACGATCGCGGCTGGCACGCGGATCGCGACGATCGCGCGACTCATTCGAACGACCGGAGCCGCTGCGGCCACCGTTGCCACGAGCGCCCTCGCGACGCTCGCCACCACGGCCACCGCGCTCTTCAAAGCGCTTGCCGCCACGGGACTCACCGCTGCGGGCGCCACGCTCACCGCGACCCTCGCCGCCACGACGCTCGTCACGGCCACCGCGCTCGTCATTGCGACCGGAACGACGACGATCGCCCGAGCCACGCTTGCCGCCACGCGAGCCACGGCCCTCGTCCTCGCGCTCAACACGGCGACGACCACCGCGGTCCTCGTCCTCGCGGCGACGGCGATGCGCCTCGCCCTGGAACTGCTTGGCACGGCGCTCGGCACGGTTGCCGCGCGGGGCCTGCTCGGCGGCACCAGCACCGCCGCGCTCCTCGGCAGCCACCTCGCGGGCCACGCTCTCCACGGCCTCGTCCACGCGAGCCTGAACGCCCTCGCGCACGCGGGTCTTACCGCCGCGCTTGGGACGGCTCGGACGCTCGCCGTCGCCGCGACCACGGTTGGAACGACCGGCCACATCGCCGTAATCGTCGCCGTTGCGCTTGCCGTCGCGACGCGCCTGCTCAAGCTTCTTCTTGCTCTTGGACTTGCCGCGCTTGGTCTTCTTCTTCACCTTAAAGGCCGCAGGGTCGCGCTCGGGGTCAACCGCGGGCGGATTGGGACCCACATGCAGGTCGCCGGCCTCGTAGATGTCGGCCGTCTTGTCCATGAGCTTCTCGATCTCGTAGAACTCATCGACATCCTGCTCGGTCACAAACGTAATGGCCCAGCCCAGCTCGCCGGCGCGGCCCGTACGGCCAATGCGGTGGATGTAGTCGGTCGGCTCGGCCGGCACGTCAAAGTTCACGACGTAGCGCACGTCGCTAATGTCGATGCCGCGGGCGAGAACATCGGTCGCCACCAGTACGTCGACGGTGCCGTCGCGGAAGGCCGAAAGTGCGCGCTCGCGCTGAGCCTGGCTGCGGTTGCCGTGGATCGCGGCGGCCTTGATGCCCTTACGCTCCAGACGACGGCAGCAGCTGTCGGCGCGGTGCTTGGTGCGCATAAAGACGATAGTGCGCTCCGGGCCCTCCTTCTTGAGGAACTCGGGCAGCAGGTTGTTCTTGGCCTCGATGGACACCGGGAACACAAACTGATCGACGGTGTCGGCAGTCGACGTGGCGGGCGCAATCTCCACGCGTGCCGGGTCGCTCACCAGGTCGGTGATCTCGCCCACGGCCTCCTCGTCGAGGGTCGCCGAGAACAGCAGCGTCTGACGCTCGGCCGGCGTCTCGCGCACAATGCGGCGGACGGCGGGCAAAAAGCCCATGTCGAGCATGCGGTCGGCCTCGTCGAGCACCAGCACCTTGACCTCGTCCAGGTGGCAGGCACCCTGCTCGATCAGATCGACCAGACGGCCCGGCGTGGCGACCAGGATGTCGCAGCCGTACTTGAGCGCCGCGGTCTGGGGCTTGTAGCTCACGCCGCCCACGACGGTCACGGCGACATGACCGGTGACGTCGGCGATTTTGCTCGCGACCTCGTCGATTTGCTGGGCAAGCTCACGCGTGGGGGTGATGACGAGCATCACAGGGCCACGGCCGTTGCCCTCGGGCTTTTTAGCACCGCGACGACGGTTGCGACCGCCGCGCCCACGCACGGGTTTGGGCGGAGCGATGTGTTCCAGGTTGTTCATGGTCGGCAGCAAAAAGGCGGCCGTCTTGCCGGTGCCGGTCTGAGCGGCGGCAAGCAGGTCGCGGCCCTCGAGCACCACGGGGATGGAGCCAGCCTGGACAGGCGTGGGTGCCGTGTAGCCTAGGTTCTCGATGGCACGAAGCATCTCGTCCGAAAGTCCCAGCTCGTCAAAGGCGGGCAGGTTCTCGGTCGCGGACTCGACGGTCTCGGCGGCGCTGGCCTCGTCGGCAGCATCGAAGGCAGCCTGGGTCATGGTCTCGCGGATCTCGTCCAGAATCTCGGCGTCCGTGACGTCGGATACAGAATTACGCATATGTTGTTGTTCCTTATCTGCACGCGCAATGGGCGCGGCATGAGGCCGCGCGGGCGTGCTTGGTAGTGCGCTAATACATACAAAACAGGTGCGCACAGAGAGGACGTTGCTCAGCACGCTGGCGATCGCTTTGGCAGCCTTTCACGCGCCGTCCAGACGCAGCGGCCCTAAGCGATGGAGCAGATTCGCCGCCGGTTAGTATACCCTCGGTTCGCATGACCCCACGTAAACCACAGATGACGGGGCGGATGGAGCGGGCCTGCCTTGATTCTCATTTTCATTGCAACAGCCTCAGGACTCAGCGCAACGCGTTG
>CAUFWM010000064.1 GCA_959596505.1 uncultured Collinsella sp. | reverse complement strand
GAGCGGGGGCTCCTATCTTTTTAGTGCCCTCGGATTGGGTCATAGTGTCTGTCGTGACTCTAAGCGTACCGTCGCCGTTATCCGCCACGACAGCCTTAACCGTATGGACCGTCTTGTCGTACGTATAGCCCGTCGCCTTGTCGTCAATCTCGCTCACCGTATAGGTGAACGTCTTGCCGGCATCATTCTGATTGAAGATCAGCCCACCCGCAGGTGCCAAACTTACGGTCTTGAGAGCATCGGCCTCGACATTTGCGGTCTCAAAGACCTTGCCATTCGTGGAAATGCCAACCTTGCTGGCAGATGTCTCGTCAGCAGGCTTGACGATATAACGGAACGAGCTCTTAGGCGAGCCAAAAATGGTCGCGTCCTTGGGATACGTCAACGTCTTCTCGATCCACAGGCCGCCAGCGGCGCCATAGTCGAGACTTGCCGTGTAACGGTTCACAAACGAGACAGTAGGCGTCGTGGCGCCGGCCTCACTTGCATCGTACTGCTGCACGTAAGTATGCGAATCTTGCTTGAGCTGGACAATCTTTTCGTCCGTCAGCGCGCTCGCGTCGGCGCCGGCGCCCAGCAGCTCCGTCACACCCGCACCCTTGAGCACGGTCGTCACGGTGTAGAGCTTGGCAGGGTCGTTCTTGCGCGCAAGGACCTTAACGAGCACGATGGCATCACCCGTGTAGCTGGTGTCATAGGCGTAGCCGGCAGCCGCAGGCTGGTTCTCTTGGATGCGATAGGCAAACGTACGCCCCAGGTCCTGTTCCGTGAGCTCACGGGCAAAAAGCTTCTCTTGCCCGCTTGCGCCCACCACGGCACCGGACACGCCGGCCCCCGCAGCCGTATTGGATAGGCTAGCCTCGGCGCCGTCGACCGATGTCTGAACGCCGTTGTACCAAAGGCCCGTCACGGCAAAGGTAAACTGGCCCGCGGCAGAAGCGCGACCCTCAAGGGTCTTGCTGACCGTCACGCCATCAAAGGTGCCCGACGCATGGTATGCGTTGGTAAAGGCGGCCTTGTCGGTTACGGCCTTGTCCGCATCGGAGGCGCCGGTGTTGGCGTAGGTCACGCTCGACACGCGCAGCTTGCCCGTGTGGTTGCCCGACTCGTCCAGATCGGTCACCACGACGGTCGCGCGTGCGGCGTGCTTGTCCATGGACATGCCCGCCTGGCCATCCTGCGCAGCATTCTCGGTGATGTTGAAGCTAAAGGTGCCCGCGCGATTGAACGTCACGGTCGGAGCAGCTTCGGTGCCAACAAAGGAGAACGAGGCCACGCGTCCCGACTCGGGCGTGCTGGCGACTGCCTGGTTGGCGTTAACGGCAACAACCCCATCCTTCACCGCCTGTGCAGTGGTTTTGCTCAAACCAGTTGCGTTGGCATCGTCCGCAGCAGCGGTGAGGTTAAAGGTATAGCGTTCGCCCTGGTTCCAGTCGCGACCGCTCACAGTCTTTTGGCCCTGCAGGGTCACGCTCGTGGGCTCCACGCTATATATATTGGTAAAGGAAGGTGTGGCATCCTTGTCCAGCTGCTTTACCGAGCCGTCCTCTGCAACCTTGTAGTACTCGATCGAAGTCTGGATGCCGGCACCCTTCTTGGCGTTGCGCACCAAGGCATAATAGACCGACCCGTCGTAGGTCATGCCCGTAATGCTACCGAGATTCTCAGCGAACTTGTACACGTAGGCGCGTCCCGCATCCGCCTTGGCGGTATAGGAGATCGCCGGCCATGCCACCGTACCGTCAGCGTTGTTGCCCACGGTTACGGTATTGTCCTCGGCACCCTCGGGCATGGGAGCCGTCACGCTCGCATCGACCGTATTGGGACTGAACACAGCGTTGACGTCCGCATAGCCGCCAACGCCCTCGAGCGTAAAGCTAAAGGCGTTCTGGGAAAGCGGGAAACTCCCGGCGTTGTCGGTCAGGATCTTTTGAACATGGATGGTGATCTTCGCTTCGTGTGTATCGTAGTGGTTGGTGAAGGTTGCAACCTTACCGGCAACATCCGTCTTGGTGTCGGCACCCGCGTCGTCGCACTCCTGCACCACCTTCACGCTCGCAACGGCCAGAGCACCGGCATGGTTATCCTCCACCACGACTGTCGCGGTATAGACGGCAGCAGAATAGCTTATGCCGTCCGCACCGGCATCGGAGCCGGGGATAACCTCCTTGATGGTATAGGTGTACGTGCCTGGCTTGGTATAGGTAATATCGCCAAACGTCGCCGGCTGGTCGTTGGTGAGCTCGACCGTCGCCACCTTGCTCTTGGCACCGCTGGGCATAGGAACGCCGTCGTCGGCTGTAAGCTGCGCGGTAAAGGAATCGCCATCGGCCCAATCGCGACCTTCGAGCACCTTCTTGGCGCTCAGACCGTTTTTGGCCTCAAGTGTTACGCGGTTGGCGCTGTAGTTGTTGGTGAACTCAAGCGTGTTTTCAGCGGGAATCTGTCCGCCCGCAAGCGCGACAATCTTGCCCTCGATGGTGTTGCCAGTTCCCGACTGCTCCTCGCCACCGACCTTACGTTTCACGAGGCTAAAGCCGGCCGGAAGCACCGACTCGTCAGCAGAGCCGGTAACAGTGTTAACGATGCTCGCCAGCACGTTGCCGCTGGACTCTTCGCCCTTAGTGGTGAGCTCGCTCACGCTATAGTTGTCGTCCTTCTGAAGGTCGTATACGCAGATGGTCTCGCCAGCCTTGATGGAATGGGTGCCGCCGTTCTTGAGCGTAAAAGATTTGCCCACAGCGTTGCCGTTCGCATCAAATACATGCGCCTCATAGCCCTTCTGGGACTCAGGCAGGGCGAACTTAAACGTAAACGTCAGATCTTTGCCGTCCGCATCCTTAGTGGGTGCAGTAAGCCCGTCATCTGCCGTCACGGTCTTAGTCACCTGCAGGCGCGCCACGCGACGGTCGGCATACTGCACGGCCGTACCCGTGGTAAACAAATGGTTGAGCTGAAGCGTGCCCAGTTCAGTACGGGTCTTGGAGGCATCGTCTATATATGCTGGGTCATCTTCCTGGTACAGGGCCATGCGGTTGATGCCCGTGTCGGCAAAGATGGTCGCCAGCTGACCGTCGCGCGCGCCACCGTCCTCGACATAGCGCAAGACCGACCTGGTTCCCTGCGTCGTCTTGTCGTAGCGCATGTGCATCAAGTTGTCTGTCAGAGAGGGCGTCACGCCCTCGGCGGTGCTCGCTTGACCCCACGTCAGATTGCCGCTGGCGTCATCGGTCGCGCTCTGTAATTTGCCCTTAATGTGCGTAAGCGTGTTGTCGATGGAGTCGGGAGAGCCAAACTGCGCCAGGGAAGCAATCAGCGAACCCGGGCCACTCATACTACGCACACCGTCGTCCACATCGCCGGCATCCACATACACGCCCGAATCATCCACAATCACCTTGGTAATCGTGCTGTTAATCTCATAGCCATCCGGGCTTTTAGACTCACGCAGGTAGTACGTACCCTTGACAAGGGGTGCATTATTTGCCGAATCGAGGGGGAAGCATGCAGCGCCCTCAATGTCATACGGATAGGTCATGCCGTTTGCCTGCACGGTGTCATACGGCGTGGCACCGGACTTGATGGCATACGCGCTGGGACTATCGCCGGTAACGTCCTTGGCCTGGTACAGCTCAAACGTCGCGCCGTTCACGGGCTTGCCCAGGTCGTCAACCTTCTGCACAAACAGACGGTTCTGAACGTTGGTGAGGTGGATCACCGTAGAAAACTGCCTGTTTATCGTTTGATATTGGACCATAGAGGTGTTGTCGATGGTTGCCTCCGCCAGAGACGATGCCGTGGTGTGGTAGACCGCTACGGTATAGTCGGCTTGACTCTTGTCTTGCAGCATGGCGGCGTATGTCTCGATATCGCCAGGCAGAGAGCTGACCGACACCTCGTAGTCACCCTTGGTGTTGACGGCAAAGACATTGGTGTCCGCTGATTTGGCAGCTTCGACAGCGCCGGCGATGCCGTGCGTGGAGCACAGGGTATATCCGCTAAGCGGGTTGCCCGTAACTGCCGTCCACGCGCTTTCGTCCGTGTCACCCATGCTTTTATCGGTGCGCTTGAGCACGACGGCAAAGGTCGTGCCCGAGCGGATGGCTTTACCCTTGTTATCCTGTGTATCTTCAGGGAGGGAGATGGTCTCCTTGGCGGCCAGATAGCCACCGTTCAGCCACATGCGGCTGCCCGTCCATTGGTTGTCATCGGCTGTTGTGACCGTTGTTTGCGGCGCAACCACCACGCCACCCGTACCGCTTGCAGCAGCCGGCTTGTACTGCAGATGCAGCTCGCCTCGCTTTGCGGTGGTCGACGAGGTCAGGCTCGAGCGGTATCCCGGGGGCAGGCCAACCTCTTTGAGCACAAAGTAATCATGTCCCTCGGAATGCTGGTTGTCGAACGAAAGGACCGAACCATCTGAGTTCAGAAGCACCAGCTGGCCATTGGCGTCCGTCGTGCCCCGGGCGATGGCCTCACCCTGCGCGTTCCAGTTGGGATCTGACCGATACAGGGCAAACGTGGCACCCTGAACTGCCTCGCCGTTCTGGTCGACCTTTTCGAGCTCAGAGGACGGCAGGGTGGTGAGGTTGAACTTGAGCGACATGTTCGATGCGCCCGCGCCGCGCTCCAGATAAAAGAAGCTCAGCGTGTGCTTAGTGCTGTCGCGGAAGGTGTTGTCGCGGAAGTTGGTGGTATCTGCGCCGGCGGCTTTGAACATTGCTTTGATGGTAGTATCCGGAAAATACTTTGGTGAACCATTCGCGCCATCAATATGTCCAACGCGCACCACACCAGTAGCGAAGTTAATATCAAGCGTCGCCTTCTCGTGGATACCACCCAGATCGCCCACGAGCACGCCGTCGATATAGACCCAGACGTCATCGTCACCCGAGAACTTAAAGACCATGTCATTGTTATCGGTGGTCTTGCCGCCCGTAGGCTGGACGAACTCCGTGGTCATGGACATGCCAAAGTGGTGGTTGAGCTTATCGTTCGTTCCGTCCGTTATTCCTATAGGAGAGAGCTGACCGTCATTCTCTTTAAAAACCTTGCCGGCCGAGTCAAAGGGGAAGAACTGACCCCGATTCGCATCTGACACGCTGTCCTTATATACGCCAGCCTTATCGTAGACGTCAAAAGAGTTGGTCGTGTGGTTATATACGGCATAGTTGCCGTTAGAACCATACGAGTCGTAAACGTAATAGCCGCCCTTAAGCTGGAAGAGACCCTTCACGTTGTTGTAGACGGCCTTACCATTCTGCTTGCCATTTGCCTGGCTGTCGCTATTAAAGAGATAGGCCAGCGACTCGTCGGTGTACGCACCACTCGTGTTATAGGAGGTGTAGGTGCCGGCATTGATCGACGGATAGCCATTTACCAGCGTGTTCTTCACAAACGAAAGACGTCCAAAGCCGCCAATATCACTTTTCCCGTCCACTTGTTAATGCCCGTGCCGGCACCACCATTGAACTTGAGCTGATGACCCTTATTGATGCCAGTGTTGTTATTGCCGTTGTCGTTATTGATGTTTGCCGAGCTATCGTTGTCGCCATCGACGACCCAATAGTCGAACAAATTGACCGTAGTGCCGGTGGGATTCACCGTCTGCACGGTATGGTTGCCAAAAGGAACCGCTTGATCGGCCGACGCACTCGTCGCACCAAACATGAGCGCACACGCCGCCAGCGGGACGGCCAAAACCCTCAGGGCACGCTTGGCGGTATTGGTTTTCTTGCCAAAAGGCTTTAGCATTTCTCGAGCTCTCGCACACGCGCGATTCATGAAGGCCTCCCCAATCCATGAGGACGGCAAGCAGCGGCTCGCTATATATGTGTGTCGTCCCCATCGATGCAAATATACGCCCCATTACAGTCTGAAATAGGCCATCGATAAATTTCGATGGCGAGCATTCGGCGC
>CAUFWM010000063.1 GCA_959596505.1 uncultured Collinsella sp. | reverse complement strand
CCAGGCGGCCGAGCATGGCGAAGCCCATGGCCGGCAGGATGTTGGCGGCAACGCCAAAGCCAGCAAGGACAAAGGGCGGGATGAAGTCGAGCATGCCCTGGATGGCGTCAGCACCCAGATAGAACGACAGCGAGCACAGCAGGAACGCCATGATGATACCGGTCAAACCGATCAGGAAGTGCATCGCATAGACACCCTTAAGGTTGCCCTGGCCGGAGAAGACATCAGCGCGGTCAACCAGAATCGGCAGGGCGGCGTTGAGGATGTTCTTGATGGCAAGGCACAGCGTGGCGATGGGCATAGCGAGCGCGATGGCTGCCTCGGTGCTCTGGCCCAACTGGATAGCGAAGGCGCAGGCGAGCACGCCGCCGATCGTCTCATCAGGCGGCACGTAGGCGCCGATGGAGATCGAGCCCATGAACAGAAGCTCCAGGCTGGCGCCGATCGCGAGGCCGGACTGCAGGTCCCCCAGCACCAGGCCCACGAGCGGGCACAGGACGATGGGGCGGAACGCATAGAGCGTACCGAGCTGGAAGTCGAACTTACCAAATGCGGCGATAAGTCCGATGAGGATTGCTTGGGTAAGCATATATCCCCCTTTCCTAATAGGACACTACGAAGAGCTCAGACTCTTCGAAATTGAACGCCTATAGCACGCTTGCGCAGTCAACCTTGGGGTCATCGGCCAGAGGACGGATCTCGACCTCGACGCCGTTGTTCAGCATCTCACGCACATCGGCCTCCTCGGCTGCAGTCAGGAAGATCTGACGAGAGACCTGACGAGCATCGGGGCGCTTCTCGTCCTTGGGCTTGGTGTTGCCCAGGTTGACCGACTTGATCTGCGGGCAGCCTTCAACAAGCTGCTTTGCCTCAGCGATGGTGGCGACACAGATAATCATCTTGTATTTGTCAGTCACACCCGAGTTAATGGCCTCGATGGCATTCGCCATATCCTTGATGACGAGCTTGCAGCCGGCAGGCTTGCCCATCTTGAGCGTCGTCTTCCACACCGGGTCGTTGGCGACCTTATCGCCCACGCAGAAAATGCAGTTGGAGCCAAGGCCCTGGACCCAAGAGACCGCGACCTGGCCATGAAGCAGGCGATGGTCGACGCGAAGTAGCTGAATCATAATGTGACCCCCCAAAGGTCTTGTGCCGTCTTACGGCGTGTCAGTAGGTGCTGCGGATTAGAACTCTTCTTCCTCTTCGTCATCGACCAAAAAATCGTTGACAAACTTCACGCGCGTATCGTCCGCAGCGACGATGGCGCGAATCGTCTCCTCAACCGGCGCCGACTCGTCAGAGAACAGCAGCTGGATAAGCAGAGGAAGGTTCATGTTGGTAACGAGGTACGTGCGGGGACGCGTCTGGACGATCTTGGTGAACTCGTTGTTGACGCTGCCGCCAAAGAGGTCGGTGCAGACAACGACATCATCGTCGGCAGCCATGTCTGCCAGCAGTTTTTGGGCCTCCTCGGCCACGTCCATGCGGTCATCGACGAACATCGAAAGATCGTGGACGTTGTCGCGAGCGCCCGAGAGCAGCTCGACACTCTCCTTGATGCCGGTAGCGAAGTGCGCATGGCTGGCGATGATGTACTGCCTCATTCTGTGTTCCTCTCAATAGCCCGGCGCGTTCCCGCACCCGTTTTCTTTAGTAGTCGAACTGGTGATAGTAGCGACGATACTTGAGGTTGTGCTTGGTGACCGTCTCGTAGTAGCGAGCCAGGCGGTCGGTAACGAGCACCGTCAGAATCCACGGAGACACGATGACGCGGAACTCGTCGTCAAGGCCGGGGATCGCGAACTCGGCGGTGTCGATGATGTTGATGTCGGTGTCGCCGGTCACGCCGCGGTTGAGGAACGCGCGGACGCGCTCGTCGAGCTTGCGGTTCTCGTCCTCGCCCATGAACAGGAACACGGGGACGCCGGGCTCCACGAGCTCGAGGGTGCCGTGGAAGAAGTCGGCCGAGGTGATGTAGCGGGTGCGCTTCCACTGCATCTCCTCCAGGATGCACATCGAGAACAGGATCGTCTCGCCCCACAGGGCGCCGGAGCCGATGAACATGGTGTAGGGGGCCAGGGCGTACTTCTTGGCGAGCTCCTCGGCGCGCGGCTCGAAGCGCTTGCGGATATCGAGCATGTCCTTCCAGATGTCCTTGGTCTGCTCGATAAACAGATCGAACTTGGGGAAGCAGCCGCGGCGGTTGAGCAGGCGCAGGCCGAAGCAGTCGGCGAGGTAGTAGCCCTTCTCGCAGCCGCCCGAACCATGGTCAGAAGCCATGGCGACGCAGTTCTCGGCGCCGACAGCCTGGCCGATGGGGCCCTCGGGCTTGGTCATGGCGTAGACGCGCACGCCCATGCCCTTCATCTTCTTGACGGCCTCGAGGACCTCGGGGGTGGTGCCGGACTCGGAGGCGGTGAGCACGACGGACTTCTCGGTCATGCGCTTGTGGCCCATGACGTTCCACTCGGCGGCGTGGATCAGGTAGACCTCGAGGTCGCGGTCGCCGAACTTGTTCATGAGGTACTCGAGCTGCATGAGCTCGTCCCAGGTGCCGCCGACGCCCATCAGGAACACGGCGTCGTAGCCCTCGTCGGCGACCTTGTCGGCGAGCGCGGTCATCTTCTTGCCGGTCTCGTAGAGCGCCTTGCCGTCCTCGAGATAGCCCTCCTGGTCGAAATGCATGATCTCGATCTTCTCGGTTTCCTTCATTTGTCTCTCCTTTCTGGGGTTGTTTCCACATCCCCCATGCCAACGGGCATCAAAACCCGCTTACATTCCGTAACACTCAGCCGCTTTGGCCTTAAGCGCATTGACTGACTCTTCGTAGCCCTCTGCCTTGACCTCCATTTGCTTGGAGACGGTATCGAGATACGGGTGCACGTTCCATGACTTCAGACGCTCGGCAATCATGGCCGCAATCGTCTGGAAGAACACAAGATTGGGAATTGCGCTGAGCAGCGGAGCCACCTGAGGCACCGCAACCTCGTGAGCCCTACCCTTGGGATGGGCCGTGAGCAGCACCGTTTTTGCCGTAACGTTCGATAGCGCATCGGCGATATTCGCAAGACGCTCCGACCCCTGCGGATCGTCGACGATAAACACCAGATAGCCCGGAACGATCTGCATCTCGGGACCGTGGACGAACTCCTCGCCTTCGTGATGCATGGCAGGAATCTTGATGGTCTCGCTCAGCTTGAGCGCTGCCTCCTCGGCAACACCATAGTTGGGGCCGTTGCCGACGACCATGGCGGGCATGTGCTCAGAAAGCTCGAGCATGTGATCTTGGACATATGCCTCGGCGGTCTTGCACATCACGGCATTAGCCTGGATAGCCTCGCGCAGGTCATCAAGACGCTGAGCAACGCCCTTGGCGTCAATCGTTCCGCGCGCCTGACCGCCGTAAATACCAAAGAGCACCAGGTACTCAACGAGAACCTCGACGCCCAGAGTCACAAAGTCCACCGACTCGACACCCACACCGTAGTCAAGAACGATGTCAGCGTGTTCCTTGATGGGTGCCTCGACGTTTGCCGTGAGCGCAACTGCAGCCATATCGTGTGCACGCATGTAATCGAGCGCCGCAATCGTATTGGTCGAATAGCCGCTCTGCGAGACGGCGATGTTGAGCGCATGCTGCGGATAGGTGTGTTCAAAATCGACGAAGGCCTCGGGCGTCACAACGGACACCTGCATCAGCAGCGCATCTTGCAGGTAATCGCGGGCGCAATCGGCGGCATGGCGCGACGAACCCGAAGCAACGATGCGCAGTGCATCAAAAGAGCCGGACTGGAAAATATCAACGAGCTGCGCTACCAGCTCAGACGAACGCTCGAGGTTCTCCCCCATACGCACATGGGCAAGCTGAACGTAATCGAGCATCTTCATCGTCTCACCTCGTAACAAATCATTAGTATTTGATACCAATCACAGTTACAGGTTACGGCTTTTTGCTACCTCTTTGTCGATTATTTTATCCCCATCGGCGAACGGTCGATTTTGAGCCATGTAAGGTTGTATATACGGTCTGCTCAACGAATCAAAATTCCGTCAACTTTTCAGCCCGTTATGCAAAAAACCAGCTAGTACGTATAGGTATATCCACCCGCATCACCGCGGTTAAACGACTTGACGTACTCGATCGCCTGGCCGCTCGCATCGAAGCTTACGCACTCCAGCGTCAAGGCAAGATCACCCTGCTCCAGTCCAAGCAGGCCGGCATCTCGTGCGCCCAGCGCTTCGATATCGAGCTTTTCCTGTGCCATAACTGGCTTTCGGCCCAGCATCTCATAGGTCTCGTACAAGCTGAAGACCGACACGTCAATATCTTCGATGGTTGGGAACAGCAGGCAGGGAATCAGCGCCGTCTCGATCGATACGGGGCTACCGTTTATGCAGTTCAGGCGTCGAATGGAATAGAGCAGGTCGTCCTCGGCGATGCCAAACAGGTCAGCGTAGTATGGCCCCGCATAACGCTTGGAACGTGCGAGAATACGGACGGACGGCTCGCCGCCCGAAGCACGGACCGATTCACGGAAACCGCCCGTGCGTTCAAAAAAAGCAGGTACTTTCTGCGCCACAAAGGCACCTTTCCCCCGAACACGGCGAATCTGCCCGCGCCGAACCAGCTCATCGACAGCGCTTCGGATGGTCAAGCGTGTCGTACCAAATTCCTCGGCGAGGTCTTTTTCGGACGGAATCATGGAACCCGTGGGATATGTACCGCGCTCGATACGCTCCTCGATGCGGCGTCGAATGCGCATATAAACCGGGGTGGCATCTACTGTTTCAGCCATTGTTCACCTGCCACACTCCTCATGCCGTTCTCTTCGCCGTTATCGGCAAAGCGAAACTTTGTGGGCAAAATCACCGATTTGCAATGCTCCACAAAACGCATGTCCTTATCAAATTCAATCGAGCTCTCATAGAACACCGGCGTTCCCTCTTCTTGCTGGAGCAGCTCGGCCTCTTCGACGTTCAAACGCGAGATAGAGATATGCTCACGTCCATGCTCAACACGCACGCCGCCTTCTTTGAGCAAGACATCGTAAAGGCTCTCGCACTCAAAATCGTGCTCGGTAAGCGATGGGCACAGGGACAGGTTAACGTGAGCGGTCTCGATTGACGCCGGCTCGCCCTCAATAAGTCGAACGCGCTGCATGCGGAGCAAAGGAGCGCCTACAGACACCCCAAGCTTGTCGGCAAGCGCCTCATCCGCCTCGATGGTCCCGGTGGAAACCAGACGAGAAGAGGGGTGCAGACCGGCAGTCCGCACAGCATCGGAAAAGTTATACGTTTCCTGAAAGATGTTTAGCGGCTTGGGAGGACACACATACGTACCCGATCCGCGACGGCTCTCGAGCGTTCCACACGAGATGAGCCGCGTGATACCGGCACGCAACGCTGTACGCGAAACGCCAATCTCTTCGCACAGCACGCGCTCGGCCGGCAGGCGATCCCCGCCGGCAAGCTGATGGTGCTGGATATACCAAAGAATTCCCTCAACAGCACGATCTTTGGGGGGAATTGCATAAGATTCGCCTGCCATTGCACAGACTCCTCATTCAGAAACGTATGCCGCCAAAATTAGGCCAGCCCTCCCATGGCATCAAATTCGGCCTTGATCTTCTCGGCGACATTCCGATACGACTTATATAGACTTGAATCGCGTTTAACTTCGTCGGTCATAACGGGAATCTCTAATTTGGAAACCTCGTCTTTTCCCGTCTGAACCGCCACAACAACGCCCATACCAAGACACATATTACGCTTGGCAGCGTTTATTTTCGCCGCCTTGGCAGGATTTGCCAGGATACGCTGGGCAAATTCCTGTTTTGAAGTCACTTCCTCGGCCTCCGGATCGCCCGCCTCGGCTACTTCGCACTGCAACACGTCCGCATAGTCAAAAATCTTAGGCTCTGCACCACGCTGATGCACGGCCCACTTGC
>CAUFWM010000062.1 GCA_959596505.1 uncultured Collinsella sp. | reverse complement strand
CGCGCGGCAAGGAGATATATTGCCAGACCGGAGGGGCCCCGGGGGCGGGAATCTGAGCGCACACATTTCCTACACAACTATGCCTCTGACTGACGTTTGCCAGTCGTTTGCTACCGCTCGCCGAGCACATCTTTATATAGAGAGGCCCCTTGGCTACAGCCGATATGCACCCCTGGCCAAAGCGCAGCCGGCATCCAGCAGCTCATCACGCTCCTCCACCGAAAAGCCCTCGGCGTACACGCGCACCACCGGTTCGGTCCCGCTGGGACGGATCAGCAGCCAGGTGTCATCTTCAAATGCCAGACGCAAGCCATCCATATGACTTACGCTCTGCGGTACCTTGCCGCATATCGACTTGGGATTCACTCCGGGAAGCAGCGTGCGCAACGTCTCGGCATCCTCGGCCTCAAGGCGCAAATCTCGACGTCCGTAACTCGTCTTGCCAAAGCTCGCCTCGAGCTGATCGATAAGCACGCCCAAGGGCGCGCCGGTCTTGGCCATGAGCTCGCACAAAATCAGGCAGGCAAGGATGCCGTCGCGCTCGGGCATGTGCGCGGCGATACCGATACCACCGGCCTCTTCACCGCCCACGAGAACGCCGCCCTTCTTCATCTCGGCGGCTATATATTTAAAACCGACGGGCTTGATGACCACGCGGCAGCCGAGTGCCTCGGCAATGCGACGCACAAGCGTGGAGCATGAAAGGTTGACGACGACGCGTCCCTTCAGATTGCGATACTGGACCAAATCGCCCAAAACGAGCGCCATGATCTGATGTGGATGTATATATCTGCCGCGCTCATCAACCGCGCCGATACGATCGGCGTCGCCATCAGTCACCAGACCGGCGCACGCCCCGTCTTCGACAACTGCGCGCTCACAAGCATCCACCCACGGCTCGACCGGGTCGGGGCAGATATCTCCCCTATCGGTCGTCTCGTCGGCGTGAATCTCATGGACTTCGACGCCAAGCTCTCGAAGCAAGTCGGCAAGATATCCCTGCGCAGCTCCGCCCATGGGGTCAACCACCACACGCATATGCGCGGCGCGAATGGCATCCGCGTCGACAAACGATGCCACCGCTCGCATATAGTCGGGAATTATATCTGCCGTGCGGTATTGCCCCTCAAGCCCCAGCGGCTCGGCGGCCATCGTCTCCTCGAGCTCTTCGATGACATCCTGGTTGGCCGTCGAGCCATCACCCATCCGCAGCTTGAGGCATAGATAGCCCTGCGGATGATGTGAGCCCGTCACCATAAGCGCGCCGCATGCCTCGCCGTCATACGCAGCCGCCCACGTTAGAGCGGGAGTCGGCACCGGTCGAGACACGAGCACGGCATCGAGCCCGTGGGCGGCAATCACGCCCGCCGCGAGCTCGGCGAACTCGCGCGCTTGCGGCCGAGTATCAAATCCTACATATACCGTTTTACCGGGATTCGTCTTTTGCCATAGCCTGCCGATAGCATCAGTGACACGAGCGACGTTGTTGATAGTAAAGTCTCCGTCGACGCGAGCTCGCCAACCGTCAGTTCCAAAGTGAATTATCGCGCACACGCGCAGACACCTCGCAGTGTTTGGATCATGGTACGCATGAGGTATACCCGCAACGGGCATCCGGCAAGCCGCCGGCACGCTCGTTCACCGTTTAGGCAAAAGCGTCGAGGTGCGCACCGACAACAAAAAAACCGCCCCAGCGGGGGCGGTGATTCGATACTCCCATTTTCGGGTTCTATATATTGAGCGCATCTGCCATAGCGGCTGTCGTAACCGCCGTGGTTCCGCAGCAGCTGCCTACCATTGCGGCGCCCGCCCGCTTCCACTCGACGCATGCGCGAGCGAAGGCTTCGGGGTCCTCATGCCACACGGGACCATCCTGTGTCTGAACCGGATTTCCCGCGTTGGGACGCACCGTGACGGGAGTAGTCGCCGATGCAACCATCCTGGACACCGCCGCGTTCGCGGCCGCAAGCGAACAGCAATTAACACCAACCGAGTTTGCGCCGTGTTTTTCGGCGTACAAAACGGCTGCCTCGATGTTGAGGCCATCGCCCAACAGGTCGCCTTTATCGTCAACGACAAAACTCACCAGGACAGGCATACCGTCGGCGGCATCTCGGGCGCCGGCAAGCATGGGCTGCAAATTACGGATAGACGTCACCGTCTCGATCAGCAGACCGTCAACACCAGCATTGAGCAAGGCGTGCGCTTGTTCGCGCGCAATGCCTCGGATTTCACGATACTCGGCAGAGTCCTCGGCAAACCACTCAATACAAATCGGGCCCATCGAGCCCAGCAGCAGCTGTGGGTGCGCCTGGCGAGCATCGTCGACGGCCCCGCGATTGACCTCCGCCACGGACGGCGCAATCTGGTCGTGCTTGAGGGCATAGCTTGATGCCTGAAAGGTGTTGGTAATGAGCACCTGCGCGCCGGCGGCGACATACAAGCGATGGATACGAGAAACGGTCTGCGGCTCTGCCAGATTCCAAAACGCCGGTGGAATGTCGGCGGCATCGTACTCACTCAACAGAACACTGCCCATGGGGCCCTGCGCCAACAAGGTCTCGCTCGACAAGCGGCGCGTAAGTTCCTCGGCACCAAAGCGGTTGTAATAACTCGTATCCATATATATCCCGCTATTCCTCGACGCTGATTCCCTGCTTTTCGAGATAGGCGAGCCAGCGGTTCATCGTGTCCTCGGATAGAGCATGCTCCATCATGCAGGCCTCGGAATCGGCTCGCTCAAATTCGACACCGAGCTCCTGAACCAAAAACGTGCGGACCAGACGATGGCGATACCAGATAGCCGAGCCGACCTCGCGCCCACGGTCAGTCAGGATAACTTTGCCGTAGTGAGACTGTTCGACAAGTTCAGATGCCTTGAGAGCCGAAACCGCCTTGTTGACCGATGCCTTCGAGACGCCAAGGCGCTGTGCGATATCGACCGACCGCACGCCGCCGGTCTCCCCATCTTCGCTTTCGATGCGAACCATGCACTCCAAGTAGTCTTCGTTCGCCACCGTTAGGTGTAGCTCGCGCGAGCTATTTGTCGTATCCATGAACATCCGTCCCTTCTGCACTCAATGGCTGATTCTACCCCATCCAAGCGTCGCGGTATGCCGCGGCATACCGTGCTAGAGTTCTTGTTGCACACGACGACCAAGATTGGAGCGATCTTTATGGAAAACACCACCACGGACCCCGACGTCCTCGAGCGTTTTTTGCGCTATGTCCAGATCAACACGCAGTCCGAGGATGCCAACTGCGACCAGGTGCCGTCGAGCACCGTACAGTTCGACCTTGCCAACGTGCTTGCCGAAGAACTGCGCGAGCTGGGTGCAACCGATGCCCATGTAACCGAAAACGCCTATGTCTGCGCGCACATTCCCGCTAGCGCCGGTTCCGAGAATAAGCCCGCCCTGGGCCTGATCGCGCACCTCGATACCACCGAGGTCGCGCCGGGCGCCGGCGTAGCGCCGCACATCGTGCACTACGATGGCGGCGATCTGGTTTGCGGCATCGTCGACGGCAAGCCCGTGTCCATGAGCACCGCCAAACTTCCTGCCCTCAACAACCTGGTGGGTGAGGACCTTGTCTGCACCGACGGAACTACGCTGCTGGGCGCCGACGACAAGGCGGGTGTCGCCGAAATCATGGCGCTTGTCGCACGCATCGCGCAGGATCCCTCCCTGCCCCATCCCGCGCTCGGCATTTGCTTCTGCCCGGACGAGGAAATCGGTCACGGTGCCGAGCTGTTGGATATCGAGGCCTTCGGCTGCAAGTACGCTTACACGGTCGACGGCGGTCCGGTTGGCGAGCTTGAGTGGGAGTGCTTCAACGCCGCCGAGGCAACCGTTCGCTTTGAGGGCCAGTCCATTCACCCCGGCGACGCCAAGGGGCGCATGGTCAACGCGGGCAACCTGTTCTGCGACTTCAACGCCCTGCTCCCCTACGAGCAGCGCCCGGAATACACCGAGGGCTACGAGGGCTTCTATCACCTTGAGGGCGTCTCGGCAACGGTCGACCATGCCACGGCGCGCTATATCGTCCGTGATCACGATGCCGCCAAGTTCCAGCAGAAACTCGAGCTGATGAATGCCGCCGCCGCACTGCTCAACCAGCGACTGGGCGAGGAGCGCGTAACGGTCGAGATTAAGCAGCAGTATCGAAATATGGCCGAGATCGTTCGTGACTATCCCGAGCTTATTGATGTTGCCAAGGAAGCCTACCTTGCCTGCGGCGTTGGGCCCCAAGTACTGCCGATTCGCGGCGGCACCGACGGCGCACAGCTGTCGTTCCGCGGCCTGCCCTGCCCCAACCTCTCGACAGGCGGCTACTGTTACCACGGCGTCAACGAGTTTGTCCCGGTCAGCTCGCTCGTCAAGATGACCGACGTCCTCCAGGAACTCGTCGCCCGTTTCGCATAAGACTGGCTGCATAAGCCCAAAAGACGAATCGCCCCGTCCTCAACAGAGAACGGGGCGTTTTTTGGTGCAAGAAAAGTAGTCGGCATCGCAGGTTGAGCCAACGTCAGCGAGCGACGTCCAGGGCGAACAAGTTGGCATGAAAAAGGCAGGGCATTGACCTTCTGGTCATGCCCTGCCTTTTGAATGACAAATTGTCGCCCTGGGCGGCGCGCAGCGTCGAGCCGTTACGGCGTTTGGTAAAACGCCGTAACTTAGTAGTTGGCTTCGTAGCCGTTGCCGTCACCGGTGGGCTCTTCGTAGTAATCGGAGCCGTCGCTCGAATCGTCGGAATCGTCCGAGCCACCCGACGAGGTCGCGGTGCCATATGCGTAGTCCTCGGACGTATTGTTGTTGAGGTCACCGATCGTGGAGCTGGAGCCGTCTGAAAGGCCCATGGTGTTGGGGCCCTTGGGATCCTCACCGGCGTCGACGCGGGCCATCATTTCCTTAAGCTCGTCTTCGTAGACAAAGACATAGCTCACGCCGTCGATCATAGTGCTGTCGTCAGCATACGAAGGCAGGTTGGCCGAGTAGATGCCCTCGACATCCATGCCGCGCATGGCATTAACCGTGGAGACGATATCCTGAACGCTCATATCGGTTACGAGCATATCGGACAGCGAATTAACCAGGCCAAAGATCTTCGTGGCATCGAAGTTATTGAGAATCTGGTTGGCAAGGGCGCCAAGCACCTGACGCTGATGGCGCATGCGCGTGTAATCGCCGTCGGCATAGGTGTAGCGGCAGCGGGCATAGGTAAGGGCAGTAGCGCCGTCCATATGCTGCTGACCAGCGGTAATCTTAATATCCAGGTGCTCGGGATCGTCGACGTCGTCGGTCGCGTTGATGTCGATACCGCCAACCGAATCAATAAGCGACTGCATGCCGTCAAAGCTGACCTCGGCATAGTGAGAAATCTGCACGCCGCACAGCTCGTTGACCGCCTGGACCATGGCCTCGGCGCCGCCAACGGTGTGGCAGGCGTTGATCTTCATGGTCTCGCCCTTGTACACGACCTTGGTGTCGCGCGGAACGGAAATGAGCGTCGCCTGCTTTTGCGTGGGGTCGATGCGTGCCAGGATAATCGAGTCGGCACGATACGTATCCTCGCCCGGACGACCGTCGGTACCAAGAAGCAACACGTAGAACGGATCTTTTGCCTCATTGGTATCGACCAGAATCTGGCGCAGGTTGTTGGTAATGACATTGGAGTCGCCAAGCTTGCCCATGATAGTGGCAAACCACAGACCCGCAGCAGTCGTGGCGCTCAGCAGCACGCCGAGTACGGCGATGAGAGCTACGCGGCGAACCGTGCGGCCGCGACGGCGCTGACGGGCGCGCTCGGAATAGCGTGCGACATTGTCGCGGCTGTAGATCTTGGCCTGCGCACCAGTCGAGGGTCTTCGGGTGTTATCCGCTAGGGGTTTCTTGTTAAACATAGGCAACCTGCATTAGTAGATGACGGGATCGGGAACGGTGGCATGTTCGACATGCGCGCCAAGCGCCTGCAGCTTTTCGACAAACTGCTCGTAGCCACGTTTGATGTGATGGATGGCCGAGACCTCGGTAACGCCATCGGCGATAAGACCGGCAACCACAAGCGCCGCGCCGCCACGCAGGTCGGGTGAGGTGACCTGTGCGCCCGAGAAGCCCTTGACGCCGTGAATCATGGCGTGATGGCTCTCGATACGAATATCGGCACCCATACGCACGAGCTCGGAGGCGAACATGAAGCGGTTCTCGAAGATGTTCTCGGTAATTACGGAGCTTCCGTCGGCAAGGGCCGAAAGCACCATGATCTGCGCCTGCATGTCGGTCGGGAAACCCGGGAACGGAAGCGTCTGGATATCGACCGGCCTGATGCGCTCGACGCGATTGACGTGGACGCCGCTCTCGATACGCTCGCACTCGATGCCCATAAGTTCCATCTTTTTGAGCACCATTCCCAGGTGGATGGGGCAGAAGCCCGTAACATCGACGCCGCGCTCATCGGCCATGAGGGCGCCGGCGACGATAAAGGTGCCGGCCTCGATGCGGTCACCCACCACGCAATGGGTAACGGGATGCAGCTCCTCCACGCCCTCGATGGTCACGACGGGCGTGCCTGCGCCGACGATCTTGGCACCCATCTCGTTGAGCATGTTGGCAAGGTCGACGATCTCGGGCTCGCGGGCAGCGTTGTCGATAACCGTGGTGCCCTGTGCGCGCACGGCAGCCATGATGAGGTTCTCGGTGGCGCCCACGCTCGCGAATTCGAGCGTGACGGTGGTGCCGTGCAGACCCTGGGGAGCACTGGCGTTGATGTAGCCGTGGGCGGTGTCGAACTCGACGCCCAGAGCCTCGAGACCCAGGATATGCATATCGATCTTGCGAGCACCCAGGTTGCAGCCGCCCGGCATGGCGATCTTGGCGCGATGGAAGCGACCCAGCAGGGGACCCATCACAGCCGTGGAGGCGCGCATCTTGGCGACGAGCTCGTAGGGAGCCTCCCAAGAATCGACCTGGGAGGTATCGATCTCGAGCGTGTGCTCGTCGAGAACATCGATCGTAGCGCCCATACCCTTGAGCACCTTGCCCATCACGTGGACATCGGAAATATCGGGCACGTTCTGCA
>CAUFWM010000061.1 GCA_959596505.1 uncultured Collinsella sp. | reverse complement strand
GCATCGACCTGCGCCGATGCCCCTAAAGTAGACACACATTTTGTCCTATAAGCCACAAAACGCCGAGCTCTGCATGCGATAGGACAGAACTCGGCGAAGGGCGCGTGGTAAAAGGTAGATTTTAAGGTATGTCTAAAACTACTTGAGGAGGAAGTTGGAGAGGGGAATAGTGCGGGCCTCGCGATGCTCGGGATCGGCGATGTGGTCGGCGGGATAGCCACAGACGAGCATGTGATAGGGATAGACGCACTTGGGCAGATTGAACTGCTCCTGTGCCACCTCAGGCTTAAAATGGCATACCCAGCACGTTCCCAGGCCCTGCTCGGTGGCCTCCATCATCATCTGGTCGCACACGATGGACGTATCGATTTCACTGGAATTCATCTGGTCATACGGGCGCACCCAAGCATCATCGGTAACGCTGCAAATAAGGAAGACAAGCGGAGCTCCAAAGATAGACCCATCACGAGCAAACCGAGGCTGACAAGCAGCAGCCTTCTCCAACAGCTCAGGCGTATCCAGCACCATCACACGGGCTGGATGATTATTACAAGCAGAAGGAGCAATACGCCCAGCCTCAACAATGGCATCCACCACAGCCTGCTCAACAGAACGGTCCTCAAACTCGCGACAAGAATACCGACCACGAGCCAGATCCAAATAAGACATACAAGCCCTCCTAAAATTAAAAATCAAACAAACCAAAAGTAACCCAAAGAGTACCCAAAGCAGCAATCAGCCAAACGCTCATCAAGGGCCAAAGTGTCCGAACGGATACCAAAGGTCCCTTCAGCCAAACCCCCATCGCGCTAAATCTATCAGCCAAAGTTCCCAATGGTGGTGCATAAGGGAGCGGGCCCGGCCACTAATAACCTTTTGAACGACTCTGCTTGCAGCCGGAGTGAAAAAGGTTATTAGTGGCCGGGCCCGCGACCGGTGGGACATGTACCCCCAATCAACTGTTCTTCATGACAATCGAATCCACGACATCGGCCACATTCTCGCAGCAGTCGGCGCAGTACTCCAGGAAGGCGTACACGTCACGCCAAGCGATGACCTCGAGCGGGTCCTTGCCGTTAACGTGCAGGTTACGCATGGCGTTGATATAGAGCTCGTCGGCCTCGGACTCGATGGTGTTGATCTGGATGACGAGCTCGCGCAGCGTCTTGGACTTGCGGTAGTTAGGCAGCTCGACCATCAGGTCCTTCATGGCGCGGCAGGCGTCGGTCACCTTGTGGGCGATGACGATGGCGTCGGGATGGATGCTCTGGATGTTGGTGAAGTAGACGCGCTGCACGACGCCCTCGATACGGTCGAGCACGGTGTCGAGCGAGCAGCTCATCAGGTCCAGGTCCTCGCGCTCAAGCGGGGTGATAAAGGCGGTGAGCAAGGCGTCTTCGAGCTCGTGGTGCTTCTTGTCGGCCGCATGCTCGATCGCGTGCATCTTGTCGAGCATATCGTGAATCTTTGCAGGATCGAAGTTCTCGAAAATCTTGGTGAGCAGCTCGGCGGCCTGGACGGCAAGGTCGGCGCAGGCGACGTAGTTGTCAAAGTAGAACGAATCGGGTTTCTTTGCCATGAGTGGGTCCTTTCGAGGCGAAGACGGGTGGGCGAGGTGTTACGGTCCGGATGGACGTTCGGTTTGACTAGATGAACATCATGAACAGCTTGGCCATGACAAAGCTGATGAGTCCGCAGGCGGGGAAGGTGAAGAACCAGGTGAACATCATGTCCTTGACGACGCCGAAGTTGATGGCCGAGAGGCGCTTGACGGCACCGACGCCCATGATGGCGCAGGTCTTGATGTGTGTGGAGGACACGGGGATGCCGGTAAGGGTGGCAAGCAGCAGGTTCGCGGCGCCCGCCAGGTCGGCGGAGAAGCCCTGGTACTTTTCGAGCTTGACCATGCTCTGGCCAACGGACTTGATGATGCGCTCGCCGCCCACGCTGGTGCCGATGCCCATGGTGGCCGAGCATAGCAGCATAATCCAGATGGGGATGCCGGCATCGCCGACGCTCGTCTGGCCGCTGGCAAAGGCCACGCCTAAAAAGAGCACGCCGATGAACTTCTGTCCATCCTGCGCGCCGTGCATAAAGCTCATGGCCGCAGCGCTCGCGATCTGAGCGTATTTAAAGAAGACATTGGCACGTCGCCTGTTGGCGGCGGCGAAAAGAATCGAGACGAGCTTGCACAGGACCCAGCCCATGACAAAGCCCAGACCGATGGAGAGCGCCAGGCCGTAGATGACCTTCATCCACTCGTGGACGTTGACGCTGCTCGCACCGCCGAGGGCGATGGCGGCACCGGTCAGGCCGGCGATAAGGCTGTGGCTTTGCGAGGTGGGGATGCCAAAACGCGACGCTGTGGCGCCGTAGACGACGATGGAGAACAGCGCCGCGCACAGACAGGCGAGCGCCATGGTGCTGTTTCCTCCAAAGTCGACAATATGGGAGATGGTGTTGGCGACGCTCGCGTTAAAGTGCGTCATGATGAGCACGCCAAGGAAGTTGAATGCGGCACTCATGAGAATAGCGGCGCGGGCGGGCATGCAACGCGTAGTGACGCAGGTCGCGATGGCGTTGGGTGCGTCGGTCCATCCATTGACGAAGATGGCGCCGAGCGCGAGGATCACGGTGACGGCAAGGACTGGGCTCGACACAAGTTGGCCGAGGAAGGTTGAGAACGTTACGTCCATATATGGGCTTTCTCGAAGTTTGCAGGCACGTTACAGAAACATGATAAATCGTATCACCTCCTGCGGGTTTCTTTACCGAGTTCTGATGGGAGCAGTGAATTTTTTGGCACTAAAAATGAATATTAGCCCTGTTGACCGTGGGTGTTCTTTTTGCTAACACACCATGAGGACACGTGCGCGCGCCCCAACACCCCAAAACCACAGCCTGTTCGCTTTACAACATGCAAACATGCGTTCGATAATAGGGGGCATGGAATATCGACAGACAGATGGCAAAACTCGGCGCGTGCACAAGCAGTATGTGGACGTCGTGGCTCGCATCCTCGCGGGCGGACAGGTCGTGCCGGTCACCGTCTGCTGGGTCGACGGTCGTTGCTTTACGATTGACGAGATTGTCTCGACCACTGGGTTTGGCCTGACGGTTCACGGCATTCGTACGGCAACCTATAAGGTGCGTTTTGGCGGGCACGCGACCGAGTTGTATCTGGAGGACCAGACGCGCGAGCGGGCGGACGGCTCGCAGGCACACGTGATGCGTTGGTGGGTGTGGGCGTTCGACCGAACACTCGAGAGCGGGCGCCGCAGGTAAGAACGCGTGGCGTTCGGGTACAATGGCAGGAAACTTGTCAGCTACGGCGCCGTCGCGGTGCTTTTTGAAAGGACGAAATTATGAACGATATCCAGGGCTATCAGAATGGCCCCATCGAGACCGGCGCAAGCCGTGCCAAGGAGATGTCGCCGCGCGCGTACAACCTTGTCATGTCTGCTCTGATCTTTTTGGGCTTTTGCGCCATGGGCGCCGGTGTTTACTTTACGAGCACCATGTCGTTTGCGCGCATGATGATGAGCGGCGCCGCTTTGCCGCTGGTCTTTGGCTCATTTATTTTGACCATCGTCGGCATGGTCATGATGTCGGCTGCTGCCAGCAAACAGTCCGTGGGCCTGTCACTCGTGGGCTACGTGGTCTTTGCGAGCACCTTTGGCCTGACGGCGTCGTTTGGTCTTGCCAACTACGACCTGCCTACCATTAACACCGCCTTTATCGCCACGGCCGCCATCACCTTTGTCTTTGGTGCGCTGGGCGTGACCTTCCCCAAGTTCTTCCAGCGTGTGTATGGCATTGGTTTTGGCATCCTGCTTGCCACGATTCTGGTCGAGATCGTGCTGATGTTCATGGGCGTTTCGCAGTCCATCACCGACCTGATCGTGATCGTGGTGTTCGCCGGCTTCATCGGCTACGACACCTATGTGGCAACGACGGTGCCGCCCACGCTGCCCAACGCCGTGCTCATGGCATCCAACCTGTTCGTGGACATTATCAACGTGTTCCTGCGCATTCTGAACATCCTCGGCCGTCGCGATTAAAGCGCGGCATTGCGATGCTTCCTGCCGGACACGGTAAAACGATGCGAAAGGCGGTCCTTCGGGGCCGTCTTTTTTGTGCGCGGCGGGGTATCATGGATGGGAAAAGCCGATAGCGGCAGCGACAGGAAAGGTGGCCACGTATGGCAGACGTCGACAACAGGAACCGTAACCGCAGGTCCAACCGAGCGGGTCAGCCCAATCCCAAGCGCGAGGCCCGTGCCAAGGCCGCCGAGCGTCACGTGGCAACTGTGTCCGAAGCGTGCGCCAAGGATATCGAGCGTTCGCTTGCCGGTGTTCGCGAGTTTGACGGTATGCCTGCCGGCTTTGTCGCGGCGATGAAGGCCAAGGTTCAGAGTGCTGTGGCCCCCGAAGAGCAGGTCGCCGAGGACGTCGAGAACGCGGAGACTGCCGAGGTCGAGGCAGCGCCCGAGACCGAGGCGGCGCCCGAGCCCGTCGAGGAGCCTGCCGAGGAAATCGCCGAAGCTGAGTCCGCGCCTGCTGAGGAGCCCGCTCCGGTCCTGCCCGAGGTCACTGTGCTTGATGCCTCCGCCACGCAGGCAATCCTCGATAACGGTCGCGGCTATGCGCAGTTCTGCGACATGGCTGTGCTCGCCTTTGCCTCGTTCACCAACCCGGGCGGTGGCTATATTCAGGGTTATCTGGGCCAGGAGGCCACGCTGTGCGCCGATTCGTATCTGTACAACGTTCTCGATAAGCAGCGTAAATGGTACGGCGAGAACCGTCGCCGCAACATCAACTGCGAGCTTTACCGAAACCGTGCCCTGGTGGTGCCTGCGGTGCGCTTCGACCGCAACCACGTGCATGCATACGCCGACGTGATCGTGGCCGCCGCGCCCAACGTTAAGCGCGCCCGCCAGGAGTATCGCGTGAGCGACGATGCTCTGCTGGATGCCCTGCGCGACCGCATTCGCTTTGTGCTCGCCATCTGCGACGAGTTGGGTCGCGAGAAGCTCGTGCTGGGCGCATGGGGCTGCGACAACAACGGCTTTGATGCCGAGGCCGTGGCCGAGCTCTTCCGCAAGGAGCTCGCATCGGGCGACTTCAAGGTCAAGCAGGTCTTCTTTGCCGTGCCCTCTACGCGCTGGGACGAGGACTTCGCCAAATTCGAGCACGTGCTGGCAAACTTCCCCGAGCGAAACGAGGAGTCCTATGCTCAGGTTGCCGCCCGCGCCGCAGCCGCCCGTGCCGCCGAGCAGGCTCAGGCCGCTGCCGAGGATGACGAGGATGACGACGACTGGCGCAAGTACCTGTAAACGGTGCCCGTGATGCGATATACCGAGCCGACGGGAGAGGCTGCTCCTGTCGGCTTTTTATTGAGTGGGGAGCTTACGATGAAAAACGTTCTGTGCTTTGGTGACAGCAACACCTATGGTTACGATCCGGCGGGCATGCGCGACGGTACCGCGGTGCGCTATGCGCAGGATGTGCGCTGGTGTGGCGTGGTCCAACGTGACTTAGGCGAGGGCTGGCATGTAATTGAAGAAGGCCTCAACGGCCGCACGACGGTACGCGACGACATGTGCCATCTGGACACTAACCTCAACGGCATTCGCGCGCTTCCGATGCTGCTCGAGGCCCATAAGCCGCTGGACGCCATTGTGATCATGCTGGGCACCAACGACTGTAAGACGGTCTTTAACGTGACAGCTTCCGATATCGCCCGTGGCGCCATGGCGCTGATTCGCGCCGTCCGCGCGTTTCCGTGGACCGACGCTGCGCCTTGCCCGCGCATCCTGCTGATGGCTCCTATCAAGATCAAGCCGCAGATCGCCGATGTATATATGACCGACTTTGACGAGCATTCCGTTGAGGCATCTGAGCATTTTGGCGAGTACTATGCGCACGTGGCCGAGCAGTTTGGCTGCGACTTTTTGAATGCCGCCGACTTTGCCGAGCCGGGCGATATCGACTATCTGCATATGATGCCCGAAAGCCACGAGAGCTTGGGACATGCCGTGGCAGCCAAGCTCCAAGAGATGCTCGGTGAGTAGCGCGACCCAAAGCGGTACAAAAGTTTCCCTTGCGGCGGCTTGTTTCGCTGCTTTGTCTTGATCTGTAACAGTTCCAAGGCCGGAAACGGGCTAGATGTTACAGATTAAGATTATTTAGGTCGATATCGGTCGTTTGTCTCGATCTGTAACATCTGGGCGGCTAAATCATCCCTATCTGTTACAGATCGAGATATATGCAGGAACCGCCACAAAGGTGTCCTTTGCGGCGGTTTTGGGCTGCGAATCTTAATACTGCCACATGTGGTTGACAGGGCCGGAGCCTTTGCCCATGTTCAGGCCGGCGGCCAGAGCGCCGGTTAGGTAGGCCTTGCCGGCGTTGACGGCGTCGGCAAGATCCATGCCCTGGGCCAGCGCGCAGGCGATGGCGGACGAGAGCGTGCAGCCGGTGCCATGCGTGTTGCTGGTCTCAATGCGCTTGTGGCGAAACCACGTAGTGAGCGGATCGCCCAGGTGGTTGCCCTCGTCATCGAGGGGCGCAGGCTCGGCCAGTACGTCGTTGGCCTCGTTGACAAAATGACCGCCCTTAACCAAGGCTGCGCAGCCAAAGCGGCGGGTGAGGAGCATAGCGGCATTTTGTTGCGTGCGCTCGGAATCGACCTCGTAGTCGAGCAGCGTCATGGCCTCGGGAATGTTGGGCGTGATGACCGTTGCCAACGGGAACAGGCGGCGGGTGAGTGCCTCGGAGGCATCCTCGGCAATCAAGCGCGCGCCCGAGGTGGCGACCATGACGGGGTCGACGACCACGTTCGTTGCGTTCCAAGCGCTCAGGCGGTCTGCGATGACTTCGATAATCTCGGCAGAGGAGACCATGCCAATCTTGACGGAACTCGGGCGGATATCGTCAAAGACGGCGTCAATTTGCGCGGCTACGATATCTGGCGAGATATCCTGCACGGCGGTGACGCCCAGTGTGTTTTGCGCTGTGATGGAGGTGATGGCCGTCTCGGCATACAGGCGGTGCGCCGTGATGGTCTTGATGTCGGCCTGAATGCCGGCACCGCCGCTGGAATCGGATCCCGCGATGGATAGAACGGCGGGTACCTTACTGCGATCCATGTTCGCTCCCTTGTCCGGTCGGAATCAAATGGGTCTTTAAGCCTGCATTATAAAGATGCCCGGGCCGGCTGTATTCCGAACCCGGGCGGGCGATGTAATCTTTACGCAAATGTAAGCAAATGTTCACACGTCAACAATTGACGAACACCATGTTACTGATTGTGGCTCCGGTGACGAGTTAGTCCTCCATGCCGAGATCGATCGTCGTACCCTCGAACACCTTGTTGACGGTGCGGACGGCGCACATCTTGCCACACATGGTGCAGGTGCCCTCGGTGGCGGCGGGGGACTCCTCGTAGCGCTTCTTGCCGGTGACCGGGTCGAGCGCGCACTTCCACATGGAGTCCCAGTCGAGCTTGCGGCGTGCCTGGCCCATCTTGTCGTCCATGTAGCGGGCGTGCGGCACCTTCTTGGCGATATCGGCGGCGTGCGCGGCGATCTTGGTGGCCATGAGGCCATCGAGCACGTCTTGGGCGTTGGGCAGGCACAAGTGCTCGGCCGGCGTCACGTAGCACAGGAAGTCGGCGCCGGAGCTGGCGGAGATAGCGCCGCCGATGGCGGCGGTGATGTGGTCGTAACCCACGCCGATATCGGTCACCA
>CAUFWM010000060.1 GCA_959596505.1 uncultured Collinsella sp. | reverse complement strand
CCTCCCACGCCAGAATGTGCGTGGCGACGCGGTCCAGGAACATACGGTCGTGGCTGATGACCACACTGCAGCCCGGGAACTCGAGCAGCGCCGCCTCAAGCGAGGAGAGCGTCTCGATATCGAGGTCGTTCGTGGGCTCGTCGAGGAGCAGCAGGTTGCCACCCTGCTTGAGCGTAAGCGCCAGGTTCAGACGGTTACGCTCGCCGCCCGAGAGCACGCCGGCGCGCTTCTGCTGCTCCTGGCCCTTAAAGCCAAAGCTCGCCACATACGCGCGACTCGGAACCTCGGTCTCACCGACCATCATGTGGTCCAGACCGTCCGAGACGACCTCCCATAGGTTCTTGTCGGGATCGATGCCAGAACGGTTCTGATCGACATAGGAGATCTTGACGGTCTCGCCAATCTCGAGCTCGCCCGAGGTGAGCGGCTCCAGGCCCACGATAGTCTTGAACAGTGTGGTCTTGCCCACGCCGTTGGGACCGATCACGCCCACGATGCCGTTGCGCGGCAGCGTAAACGAAAGATCGTCGATGAGCACACGGCCATCGAACTCCTTGTGCAGGTGATGAGCCTCGAGCACCTTGTTGCCCAGACGCGGGCCCACAGGGATGCGGATGTCGGTCCAGTCGAGCTTCTGGCTTGCGCGGGCCTCGGCCTCCATCTCCTCGTAGCGAGCGAGACGGGCCTTGTTCTTGGCCTGGCGGGCCTTGGGCGAGCTGCGCACCCACTCAAGCTCGGCCTCCATGCGCTTGGCGAGCTTGGCGTCGCGGTTGCCCTGGGCCTCGATACGCGCGGCCTTGGTCTCCAGATACGTGGAGTAGTTGCCCTTGTAGGGATAAAGGTGGCCGCGATCGACCTCGCAGATCCACTCGGCAACGTTGTCCAGGAAGTAGCGGTCGTGCGTGACGGCAAGGACCGCACCCTGGTAGTTGTGCAGGAAGTGCTCGAGCCACAGGATCGACTCCGCGTCCAGGTGGTTGGTGGGCTCGTCGAGCAGCAACAGGTCGGGAGCCTCAAGCAGCAGCTTGCACAGGGCCACGCGACGGCGCTCGCCGCCGGAGAGCACGTTGACCGGCATGTCGGAATCGGGCAGCTGGAGGGCGTCCATGGCCTGGCCGAGCTTGGAATCGATATCCCAGCCGTCGGCGGCGTCGATCTCGTCCTGGAGCTTGCCCATCTCGGCCATGAGGGCGTCCATGTCGCAGTCCGGATCGCACATCTCCTCGCCGATCTTATTGAAGCGATCGACCTTGGCGATCATATCGCCAAACGCCATGCGCACGTTCTCGATGACGGTCTTGTCGTCATCGAGCGGCGGCTCCTGCTGCAGGATACCCACGGTGTAGCCGGGGGTGAGCCTGGCATCGCCGTTTGAGACCTCCTCGATACCGGCCATGATCTTGAGCAGGGTCGACTTACCCATGCCGTTGGGGCCCACGACGCCGATCTTGGCACCGGGGTAGAAGCTCAGGGTCACGTCGTCAAGGATTACCTTGTCGCCATGGGCCTTACGAGCCTGATACATCTGGTAGATAAACTCCGCCATTTGCCTGTTTTATCCTTTCTACCTGCTGTTTCCCTATTCTTGTTTCGCTTTAGTAGAAACGAAATGAGGAAATCAGCTCTGAAACTTAACGAAAAAGGGGCATGGTTGCCCACACCCCTAATACTACCTGGGAAAAGTCCCCCTTAACATACTATGAACTGCGTACGCTAGTTTTCCGCAACCTTAGCGAGCGGCTCGCTGCGATTTGCGCCACAGCAGATACGAATAGACGTAGGCAGCTCCGGCCGATCCAAACGCCAGCACCGCAATCACCGCGGCGACGACCTCACTCGATAGCACGCTGCCCGCCACACCCATCACAATCAGACCAACGCCCAGCACCATAAAGCAAGCACCGCCAAAGCGCTGCGTGCGTCGCCAGTTTTCGGGGTCGGCAAGCGCCCAAGGCGTCTTGATGCCCAGCGTGTAGTTTTGCTTCACACGCGGCAGGTAGTTGCCTACGCCGATGAACAGCAAACCGATAGCACCGGAAATCAGCACGTTGACCGAACCGACCGCCGGCACCACGCCCCAGACCGTAAGCTCACCCAACCAGCTTATGGCACACATGAACAAGGTAAAGGCGATTACGAAGCCCTGATAGAACTTGCCGGAGGTTCGATATGCCTCACCTTTGGGATCGATGCGCGGCACCACGCAGAACATTGCGAGAAGCGCCAGAGGCAGCACGCCGAGCGCGGAGGCCATCCAGCTAGGGCCCCAACCGTCGACGGCGCCGTTCGCGCCCCAGTGCGTGGGAATCTGCGCAGGCAAGCTCGGCATCACTATCAGATGCGCTGCGACATTGGCGACGCATAGAGCGACCAGCGCAATCCACACGCGCGACGATACCCCCGTGGCGTGAATGCCCTTGTTTTCGTTATTCATCCTCATCACCTTCAGTGTTTGTAAAGCCCATAAACCAACCGATCAAGTCCTGCATGACGGTGGTGTTTAAGCTGTATACGATGTTTTGACCATGGCGCTCATCGGTCACCAACCCGGCGTTTTTGAGCGTTGCCAAATGATGGCTGAGGGACGGCTTGCTGATGTCAAAATGCTCGGCAAGCTCCCCTGCCGTGCGGTTGCCCTCGCGCAGCAGCTCCAAAATGCGCCGCCGCGTTGGATCCGCCAGCGCCTTAAATCCCTCTCCCGGCATAGAACCTCCTCTCACTATCTTTCACGACGCGCACACTATACTCGATATTTAGATGCTTGTCTAATTGTCTAATTCCGTAGCATCTATAGAACATTCGTTCGTATTTAGCTACAATGGAAGCTGAAGCAGATGGGCCAGCTCCCTCTACCCAAGAAGGAGATGGACTATGAGTATTGACGATGTCCTGACGTTGTTATTGCTTGTAATCGCGGCTGTGGAGCTCGGCATCCACATTGGAGGTCGAATGAAATAGCCGCCCCCGCATAATGCGAAGACGGCCACTTCTCACGCTACAAACGTGTTTCGGAGTTGGCTAACCCGCGGCAACGGGTGCCATCTGCTTCAATCTTATGCGAATCCCTGCCTCATTTCAACAAACGCCGAGGGCTCAAATGGAATCGCGATAATACCTATAATGGCGATAGTTAAAACATGAATCGCTTCCCCATCGGAGGATATCTATGGCCGAAACTGCTGCACTCGTCGAGACGCGCGATACCAAGCTCGAAATCATCATGGGCCGCGAGGCACTCGACAAGCTCGCCGATGCCACGGTGCTGGTACTCGGCTGCGGAGGTGTGGGCTCCAACTGCTGCGTGGCACTTGCCCGTGGCGGCATTGGCCATTTCGTCATTCTGGACAAGGACATCATCGCGCCCAGCAATATCAATCGCCAGGCCATCGCCTTTCACAGCACCATCGGCAAGCGCAAGGTTGACGTGATGGAAGCCATGATTGGTGATATCAATCCCGCCGCCACCGTTATCAAACGCACCGAATACCTGCTGAGCGACAACATCGATGAGTTCTTTGCGAGCGTTTTGGAGCAGACGGGCGGCAAGCTCGACTACGTCGTCGATGCCATCGACACCATTTCGGCAAAGCTTACCATTGCCAAATATGCTCAGGACCACGGCATTCGTTTGGTTAGCTCCATGGGCGGGGCCAACAAGCTCCATCCCGAGTGCCTCCGCTTTGCCGACATCTTCGATACGGTACGTGACCCCATGAGCCGCATTATGCGCAAAGAATGTAAGAAGCGCGGAATCAAGAGCCTACACGTACTGTTTAGCTGCGAGGAATCGGTTAAAACACAGCCCCGCGACCCTTCCAACATCCACGAACGCACCGAGCTGGGAACTGCCAGTTTTATGCCGCCCATCATGGGTCAGATGATTGCCGGCGAGGTTATCCGCCAGATCAGTGGGCGCGGCACCGAACGCGTACGCTCCGATGGCCAGCGCCTAGACTAGCGGAGCGCGCCGAGATGGAGCCCCGGTTATTTGATGCACACTGCCATCTTGATTTAATGGCTCACCCGGACGCCGTTGCCGATGAGGCAACGGCGCTGGGCCTGATTCTATTTGACTGCGGCGTCGATCCGCACGACTTTGCACGCGCCAAGAAGCGCGCCTGCGGCCGTTCAAATATCTTTGCCGGCATCGGCCTCCATCCCTGGTGGCTCGCCGACGGACGATGTGGCAACGCTGAAATCAATCTGCTTTGCGAAGTCGCTGCACAAGAACGCTTGATCGGCGAGGTCGGGCTCGACTTTTCCGCTCGTTTTGCCGGAAGCGAGCCGCTACAAGTACAGGCATTTGACCGGCTCTGCGATACACTCGTGCAGCACCCTCTTGCCGGGCGCGTGATATCAATTCACGTCGTTCGTTCGACAGGAACCGTGCTGGACGTCCTCGGGTCACATGAATTGCTCGCCCCAAGCCCCGACTCCCCCGCCATCATCTTCCACTGGTTTAGCGGTACCTCGAACGAGTTCGTCCGCGCGCGAAACGCAGGCTGCTATTTTTCCGTGAACGAGCGGATGCTCGCATCTAAACGAGGACGCGAATACGCACGACAGATTCCACTCGACCGTCTACTGCTCGAGACCGATGCGCCGGCCGAGCCAAACACAGAAACAAGCGCGCAATCGCTCATCAGATCGCTCACAAGGACCTCAGAACGCATCGCCTCGCTCAAAAAATGTGACATAAAGCGCATCGAATCGGCAGTTTTAGCAAATGCGCGCTCTGTTTTTGACCTTCGCTAACCCCTGTGGGCAAAAATGCCAAATATGAGTACTGTTGCAAATCTAGTCACATTATTTACGGCAAAATAACATCTTGATAATGCACAACTGTTCATTATCAAGGTGCTTAAAATCATTTTTAGCAGGTTTTAATCGCTCGCAGACACCCAGCTAGGCTCTCAAAAGCTTGATTTCGCTGTTACTAAATTAGTGACAGTACTCATATTTGGCATTTTTTGCCCACGGGGTCCCGGGGAGGCGACAATTCGACTCACCGGGACTGCTCACCTATTCGGAAATTGGCGCTCCATGGCCCCAGGAGCCTTCCATACCGCATACGGTCGAAGCAAACCCCGCCGCAAAGTCGAGTGCGCGCTCGACGGCCTCGGCACCATCCTCGCCACGCTTGGCGGAATCGAGATAGCACATCAGAAACGAAGTCAGGAACGAGTCACCCGCACCCATGGTGTCCTTCATATCTGTCACTGGCTTGGCATGCTGCCGATAGTAACGCTCGCCGTCATAGGCAATGCAGCCCTCAGCGCCAGCCGTTGCGGACACAAAACATGGGCCCAGGCCCTTCACCCAGGCAAGGCGCTCGCGAATCTCGTCCTCGCTCGCGGCGTCTGCCGCGCTAAAGAACGCAAAGTCAACGTAGGGAGCAATCTGCTCGTAGTACTCGTCGGTCGAATCATCCGAGAAGTCAAACGAAACGGTAATACCCGCTGCCTTCAGCTTAGGCAGCTCGCGCTCGGTAAAGCAATAGTTACCCGAATGAACCACATCAAACTGTTTCATATACGCCAGATCAAAACGATCGAGCACATAGCGCGCATCACCACGGATGCCACCATCGTTAGACCCCAGAAATACACGATCACCATCAACCACAGTAACGCGCGCCGCACCGTTCTCGCCGATGAGCTGCTTGCATTTGGCTAGTTCAACGTCCTCATCCTCAAGACTCGCAATCACATGCTCGGCAGCAGCGTCATTACCAAAGATGCCCATATACGCGGAGCGCGCGGCACCGCACTTCTTGGCATACACGGCAAAGTTCACCGCATTGCCACCCGGATACATAGTGTGAATATGCTCGTAACGGTCGACGACGTTGTCGCCAAACCCCAGTGCGCTCACGTTAAAAGCCATGACGCCACCTCTCTCTTATGCCAACGGTACTACCGTTGTAACAGCAGTACCGCCCAGGATCTACGCGAGTTCCAGCAGCTCCGGCAGCTGGTCGATAATCTTGTCCGCGGCATCCTGGCTAAAGCCAAAGCGCTCCTCGCGCTTGGCAATGACTGTCAGGCCGGCTCGCTTGCCGGCAGTGATGCCAGGCACCGAATCCTCAACGCAGCAGCAGCGATTCGCGGGCAGCCCCAGGAGATCCAGCGCATGCAGGTAGATGTCGGGCTCGGGCTTGCTCTCCTTAAACTGCTCGCCGCTCACCACATACTCAAAGGCATCCGACAGCCCGCACGCATTGAGCACTTCCTCGATGCTAACCATGGGAGACGAGCTGGCAAGCGCCACGCGAACGCCACGGCGCGGCAGCTCTCGAATCGTATCCACGGCGCCTGGGTTAATCAAAGCCTGATAGTCGCGCGGACGCTTATGCGCCCACTCATCCCAACGGGCCAACGCTTCCTCACCAGTAAAATGCCCCTTACCGGCGCGCTCAAACCAATCGACCAGCATATGCAGGAAGAACTGATGCGAAGTACCGACCTGCCCGTTCAATTCCTCTTGAGTCAGGTTCAACCCAAGCTCCTTGGCAAAAGCTGCGGTCTCGCCCAGGTAGTAATACTCGGTATCGACAATCACGCCGTCCATGTCAAAGATAACGGCGTCGAACGGAAATGCGGACACGGCACCCTCCCTAACAAAAGGGCGCCTGTAAGCAGGCGCCCGAACCATGCATTATCGGCGATTCTAACCCAGCAGCTTATCCAGCGCCACCGCAATACCGTCTTCGTTGTTATTGGCGGTTACCATCTGGGCAACTGCCTTAACCTCATCGACGGCGTTACCCATGGCAACACCGGTGCCGGCCCACTCAATCATGGACTTGTCGTTCTGGCCGTCGCCAAACGATACGACCTCGCTGGCATCGATGCCGAGCTTGGGCAGGGCACCCTCGAGCGCACGGGCCTTGTCGATACCGGGCGCCGTAAACTCAAAGTACCAGTCGGCCGTAAACATACCAGAAAGCGTCTGAGTAAAGGGCGCGTACATCTCCTCGTGATGCGCTTGCAAATAGGCCGGGTCGCCCGCAGTGAGCAGCTTGTCCACGGGATAAGCATCAGCGACCTCATGCAGGCTCTCCACCTCGCGAATCTTAAGATCGCACGCGTCGCGCTCATACTTGACGATATTCTTCTGCGAGCCGTCAGGCAGCGTGATCATGCAATGATACGAGTCCTCGACATGCAGATCGCGACCGAGCGAAATCATAGGGATCACGTCAAAATTACGCAGGTGATCAATCAGGCGATGCAATTCGTCGGCAGACATAGCCTGATCGAACAGCACCTCGTCGGTCTGGGCATCGACGACGTGAGCGCCGTTAAAGGCCACCAGCAGACCGTCATGGTTTTGAAGGTCGAGCTCCTGCGCCAAGGCGTGCAGCCCCCATGCGGGACGGCCCGAAGCCAAAATGAGCTTAATGCCCGACTCCTGCGCCGCGAGCAGCTTCTCGCGCGTACGCGGGCTAATCACTTTCTGGTCGTTGGTGAGCGTACCGTCGATATCCATTGCGATGGCTTTGATTGCCATATATGCCTCCCTGTCATTGAACAACCTTGTCTGAGCCATCATACAGAACACCCACCGCGACTCTGTTTGCAACGGGCAAAAAGTCATATATTGTCTCAAACATGAACGGGACGCCATCTCGGGGCTCAGTCGTTCCAGCCCAAACGCCGAGCCACCACATGCAAAGCTGGCGACACCAATCGCGACCGTTCCACAAATCTCATTTCATCCCGTAGAAAAAAATTCAAAATTAGTTCTTGTCAAATCAGCAAAACGAACGTACTTTAAAGATGACCGCTCCGGTGGTCATCGTTTGATCGAGCATATTCAGTTTCAGTTTTCAGCGTGTAAGAGAAAGAAGATCGGCAAAGTACAACCCCAAACGCAATGACAACTTAATGAGGTAACTGCCACATGTGAGGCACCCAGGG
>CAUFWM010000059.1 GCA_959596505.1 uncultured Collinsella sp. | reverse complement strand
GACCCGCGCCGGCGAGGGCGCGCACGTGCTGCGCCCCGACTACGCCGCCCTGGTGTTGGCGCAGGTCGGCTGGACCGCACTGTGCGAGCGCGAGCTGACGGCCGACGATTACGAGAACGAAGCCCTGCCCACGCTGGTCGACGCCCCGTGCGCCGGCGGCGGCCTGCTGCTAGAGGCCGTGAATATCCTAACCGACCGCGCTCCGGGCGCCGCCCGCGAGCACTGGGGCTTTGAGGGCTGGCAGCTGCACGACGCCGCCCTGTGGGAGCAGCTGCGTGCCGAGGCGCGCGAGCGCGAGGCGGCAGCGCGCGAGCGCCAGGTGCGCATCGTGGCCGTGGACATCGACCCCGCCGCCCGCAAGACCGCTGAGCGCATGGTCAAGTGTGCCGGCTACAAGCGTTTTGTCGACTTTTGCGCTGCCAAGCCCGCCACCGTGTTGGACCATGCAGGCGCTGTCGCCGGCGCCGCCGTGGTCGCAGACACCACCGAGACCCCGCTTTCGCTCATGCACGACGCCATGACGCTGGTCGGCGAGCTGCGCCGCGCGCCCGAGCTTACCGCCGCGCCGGTCGCCGCGCTCACCCGCGATGGCCTTATGGCCCGCGCGCTCCATGCCGAGCCCGCGCGCTCCATAGCTGTCATGCCCAATAACGAAGAGGCAACTATTGAGGTTTGGCCCTCGCTCGACCACGCCGCCGCGGCATTTGAAGCTGCGACCGGCGCAGATGCCGAGGAGCAGACCGCAGACGCCGTGGACGAAGCCGCCAACGCCCCCATGCCCGAGCCTGCCGCCATGCTCGACCTGGGCGACGGCAAGCCGCTGCCCGTGCTCATCCCCGAGTCCGAGCAGTTCGCCAACCGCCTGCGCAAGAACGCCCGTCTGCGCCGCAAGTGGGCCAGGCGCGAGGGCGTGAGCTGCTACCGCGTCTACGATGCCGACCTGCCCGACTACTCCGCCGCCATCGACCTGTACGAGGGTTGCCCGCAGACGCCGGGCCGCTGGCTCGTCATCGCCGAATACGCCGCGCCCAAGACCATCGACCCCGCGCTGGCCCAGGCCCGCATGCTCGACATCTTGGCCATCGCGCCGCGCATCCTAGATGTTCCCGCCGAGCATGTGCACGCCAAGGCCCGCATGCGTTCGCGTGGCGGCTCGCAGTACGGCAAGCAGGGCGCCGGCAAGGGCGGATCGGGCGAACGCGCCAACATCGCGCGCCGTCGCCTGCCGCTCATCGAAGAGGGTGGCCTCACCTTTGCCGTCAACTTTGACGATTACCTGGACGTGGGCATCTTCTTGGACCACCGCGTCACCCGCAACCTGGTGCGCGAGCACGCCAAACAGGCGCGCCGCTTCCTCAACCTGTTCGCCTACACCGGCACTGCCACCTGCTACGCGGCAGATGGCGGCGTCGAGGAAACCGTGACGGTCGACCTTTCCAACACCTACCTGGACTGGGCCGAGCGCAACATGCGCCAGAACGGCTTTGTGGGCCCGCAGCATCACTTTGTGCGCGACGACGTGCTCGCCTGGATTCGCGACCAGCGCCAGACGCGCAACCGCTGGGACCTGATCTTTGTCGACCCGCCCACGTTTTCGAACTCGTCCAAGATGGGCCGCCGCACCTGGGATGTCCAGCGCGACCATGTTGAGCTTTTGGCCGGCGTATCTCGCCTGCTCGCACAGGGCGGCCATGCCATCTTTAGCTGCAACCTGCGCGGCTTCCGCCCCGAGACGCGCAAGCTCGCACGCGCGGGCGTCGTGCTGGAGGACATTACGGCGCAGACCATCCCCGAGGATTTCGCACGCAACCAGAAGGTGCACCATTGCTATATCGTGCGCCGACTGCCCATCGAGGATGCCATGGCCGAGGTCGGCTTTAGCGCCGAGGAAATTGCCGAGCGAACCGAAGAGCTGCGCAACCCCGAGGCCCGCAAGCCCCATGCGGCAGCGCACGCGCACGCACAGGCCGGCGACCGAGGGCCGCGCGGCGACGGCAAGCCCGCCTGCGCAGGCAAGCCCAAAAAGAAGAAGTTCTACGCCAGCAAGCCCAAGGGCAAATAACAAAGTTGCGGTGGTATACGGACTGTTTTGCCTGGAATTAGGCAAATTTAGACCGTATTTCACCGCAACTCATAGTGGGATGGTGGTTGGCAATCTAGCCTTGGGTGACCAATCGGTAACCGATGCCCACATGCGTTTGGATATAGCGCGGATGCGCGGGGTCGGATTCGATCTTCTTGCGCAGCGTGCCCATAAAGACACGTAGGCTCGCCAGGTCGCTCTTGGTTGCCGTGCCCCAAATCTCGTGCAGGATAAACTGGTGCGTCAGCACCTTGTCGGCGTTATGCGCCAGCAGGCACAGGAGCTTGTACTCGATCGGCGTCAGATGCAGCTCCTCGTCATCCATCGTGGCGATGCCGGCATCAAAATCGATATGCAGCTCACCGGTATCGAACGAGCCCTCGGAGACAACGCCGCCCGTTTGCGCATACGAAAGGCGCCTGAGCGTCGTGCGAATGCGCGCAAGCAGCTCCTCGACCGAAAACGGCTTGGTCAGGTAGTCGTCGGCGCCGGCATCGAGCGCGCGAATCTTGTCCGCGTCCTCGCTGCGCGCCGATACCACGATGATCGGCATACCCGACCATGCGCGCACCGACTCCACCACCTTGACGCCGTCCATATCGGGCAGGCCCAGATCGAGCAGCACAATGCTCGGTGCCTGCGATGAGGCGGCGGCGATGGCGGCATGGGCAGTCTCAACGGCCATATGACGCAAGCCGTGCGCCTCGAGCGCGGCAACGATAAGGTTGCGGACGGCGGGATCGTCCTCAACGACCAAGATGAGCGGTTTTACGGCAGAGTTCGGCACGGCGCTACTCCTTATCAAACGAAACGTCGGCGACGGGAAGCTCAATCGTAAAGACCGAGCCGTGCGGGTCCGCCGCGGCAACCTCTATGCTACCGCCATGCGCCAACGCAATGGAGCGGCAGAGCGAAAGACCCAGGCCAACGCTGCGGTGGCTGTCGGCAAGACCGTGGTTGGCGGTATAGAACGACTCAAAGATCCGCTCGCGGTCCTCGGGTGCGATGCCCGGACCATCATCGGCCACCGAGCACGCCACGCGTCCATCGTCGACGCTAATCGAGATCACGATATGCGAGCCTGCGGGCGTATAGGTGATGGCGTTGTTCACCAGATTGACCACCAGCTGCACCATCAGGCGCGCATCGACGTTGACGAGCGCCGGCTCATCGCACGCCACCACCTTAAGGTCGTGCTCGCGCACGGCCGGATTTACGTGGCGCAGTGCCTCCTCGACGATATCGTCCATGAGCTCGAGCGTAGTCGACAGATGCATGCCGCCGCCCTCGAGCTTGGTGATGGCGAGCAGGTTCTCGACGGTAGCGTTGAGCCATTGCGCATCCGAGCGAATGGACAGGAGCAGGCCGCGGCGCGTCTGGCTATCGAGCACGGCCGTGCCGGTCGAGCCCTGGTCGAGCAGCACGTCGGCATTGCCCGAAATACTGGTGAGTGGCGTGCGCAGGTCGTGCGAGATGGAGCGCAGCAGGTTGGCGCGCAGCTGCTCGTTTTTGGCGAGCACCGCCGCCTCCTCGCGGGCCTCCATGGCGCGGGCGCGATCGAGCGCCAGCTCGCCTTCGCTCACGATGGCATCAGCAAGTGTCCGCTCCTCGTGCGTCAGCACGTCGGGCTCGGCAACGATAGCCAGCACGCCCACCACCGAGGCGGGGTCGCCCGAGCGCACGAAGCCGTCACCTGTGCGGACCGTCAGGTAGATGCCATAAAACGCCGAGCCGCCAAACGTGGCGTCGAGCGGCGTCCCCACATAGGCGGACGCCGAGAGCCGCGGCGGCATCTGCGGCGCCAGCTCGTGCACCGGCGCGGCGTCACCCACGGCCGTGTACGTCGCACGAGGCAGCAAGTCATCATCGTCGGCGTCGGCGCTGTACCACACGACCGGACAGCCCGAAAGTCGAGCCAGCTGCGTTGCCATGGCATGCACAATCTGCTGCTGATCGGCACACCGTTGCAGCATGCGGTTGGTCTCGAGCACCATATGCGTGCGACGGTCGCTGGCGGCAGCCTGTGCCAAGGCGCGGCGCAGGGCCAACGCAATCGAGCTCGACACAAGCGAGACCACGAACATGATGAAGAACATGCCGGGATAGACGCGGTCGATAAGCGACAGCGAGTAGCGCGGGTCGACAAACAAGAAGTTGTAGAGCGCCACGGCGGCAGCCGAGCTCAGCAAGCAATACAGACGACTCCAGGTAAAGAATGCGCACAGCTGAACGGCGAACACATAGACGATCATGATGCTCGGCGCGAGACCCGGATGGTCGAGCAGCGCGCCCACAATCGTCGCCGCGACCAGCAGCCCCGCCGATACGCAGGCGTCATACAGAGGAGTGCGGCGCGTCAGCGTTGTGCGCCGCCACCAAAAGTTATCGGCAATATCGCCGTCCGCACGGACGTCCATAGACACCGTACCCCTCCCTCAAAAACAAAAACCACCACAAAGGGGACAGGCACCTTTGTGGTGGTTTTCCCTCGTGGTGGTTCTAAGTGTAAAGCCTTCTACGACCGGCAGTCGCTAGACAAACAGCACGTGCGCGAGCAGGGCACACACGCACACCGCTCCAAATACCAGTGCCACGATCGAAATTACGCGATCGGCCATGTCCATGTTGGCCCGATTCGTAAAGAACCGATCTTCGGCAGCGTCGACACGCGCCTCACGCATCATTTCGACCACCGCCTCACGGCCATCGAGCGCCTTTGTATCCATGTTTACCTCCCCGGCCTCATGCTTATCCATCAAAAACCAACTCCGTGTAGCCGCCGACGTCTACGGCCGCTCGTTGGGAGCCAGGCGCTGCATCTTGTTCACGGCCTTGAACTTGGTGAACAGCGGCACGTACTCAAAGCTCACGTTGGAGTTCTCCAGGCCGTACCAGCGTGCAGGCGTGCCGGCGGCGCGGCGAATGATGTACTTGAGCGTGATGGCCGTACGCTCGCTGGGCTCCACATCGCTTTCGGGCGCCAGAAGCTTACGGATCAGGACGAACTTGAACGTACCGATGTTACCCGGATCCTTGTAGACCGAGTAGTCATGCGTCTGCGGCGGCAGCTCGCCGGTGGCAGCCAGGTCCTGAACAACCTGACGCAGGTAGGCATTGACGCGCTGGTTGATCTTGTAGCCCAGGTACAGATGCACGCGGAACACGTAGTCGGTGCCGAACGTCTCGACCGAATAGGCAAAGGTGTGCGGTTCGTCCATGGTCTCGACATTCACAAACCACCAGGCGCGGGCGCGCTTGGGATGCTTGTCCAAGATCGAATAGACGATATCGCGGTCGATGTAGTCGGTATGGGCGTCCTTGGTCAGGTACACGACGTTGTCGCTCATGCGCTCGTAACGGTCGTCGTCACGCAGGCGCTTGAGCTGCGGCAGGTAGCTGCGCAGCGGCAGCAGCGTAAACTGGCGCTGCTCGACCGCCGTGCCGTTGTACCAGCACACCATAATGCCCATGATGAGTGCAGCCATGAGGATGGTGAAGTAGCCGCCGTGGAAGAACTTGGTGAGCGAGCTCACGAAGAAGAAGCCTTCGAGCAAAAGGAAGAAGGCCGCGAAGATCCACGGAGCAACCTTGAGCTTGCGCTCCTCGTGCAGGTAGAAGAAGAGCAGCAGCGTGGTGCACATCATAGTCAGCGTAATGGCAAGGCCGTAGGCGGCTTCCATATGCGCCGAGTTCTGGAACAGCAGCACCACGATGACGCAGCCGACAAGCATGACGTTGTTGACCATGGGGATGTAGAGCTGGCCCTTGGTCTCGGCAGGATAGAAGACCTGCATATGCGGCATGAGGTCCAGGCGGCTGGCCTCGGACACCAGCGAGAATGCGCCGGTGATGAGCGCCTGCGAGGCGATGATGGCCGCGACGGTGGAAAGGCCGACGGCAAAGGGGCGCAGACCCGGGGCGAGCATCTGGTAGAAGGGGTTGAGGTCGGCGATACCCATGAGCTCCGGGTTGCCGGCGTTGTTGATAAGCCACGCGCCCTGGCCCATGTAGGACAGCAGCAGGCAGCACTTAACGAACGGCCAGGTGGCATAGATGTTGCCGCGGCCCACATGGCCCATGTCGGAATAGAGCGCCTCGGCACCGGTGGTAGCGAGGAAGCAGCTGCCCAAAATCATGATGCCCGCATGGTTGTTGGGGCTCAGCAGAAAAGCGATGCCACGCAACGGGTTGAGGCACAGCAGCACCGCGGGATACTGGCAGACAAAGAACAGGCCCGTGCCGCCCAGGAACAAAAACCACAGCGTCATGATGGGGCCGAAGGCGTGACCGATCTTGGCCGTGCCGATGCGCTGCACCAAGAAGAGCGCGATGATGATGGCAAGCGTGATGGCGACGACACGACCCTGGTCGTCACCGAGCACGGCATGGACCGCCGGGATGGTGCGCAGGCCCTCGATGGCCGTGGTGACGGTAACGGCAGGCGTCAGGATGCCGTCGGCGAGCAGCGCCGCGCCGCCCAGCATGGCGGGGATGATGAGCCACTTGCCGCAGCGCTTGACCAGGCTGTACAGGGCAAAGATGCCGCCCTCGCCGTGGTTGTCGGCGCGCAGCGAGATCAGCACGTACTTGACGGTCGTCAGCAGCGTGACCGTCCACACGACAAGGGAGAGCGCGCCGAGCACGAACTCCTGCGTGACGCTTCCGATGCCGCCGTTGCCGGCAACGAGCGCCTTGGTTACATACATGGGGCTGGTGCCGATATCGCCATACACCACGCCCAGCGTGACGAGCATCGCCGAGATGCTCACAGGAATCGCAGCGTGCGAGGCTACTTCCTTTGCCTTTTGTTCCATAAGCCGGTTTCCTCCCAATTTTAACGTTCGACGGGATTATATGTAATCAGCCCATATTTTAATGGCACCGTTTTCCCAGCTAGATAAACATTTATGCGGCCTTTAGGCCACCGCGGCGATATGGAATGTGACAAAGGGACGCCCCCTTTGTCACATTCGTCATTTTCCGAGCCAGTTTTTGAACCACCACTCCATAGAGCGGCTCATCTCGGCCATAAAGGGGCTCGTGTGCTTACGGGTGTAGATGTCGATGACGCGCTCGCCCACCTCGCGGGCGTGCGGGCGAAACATCGCATCCATCTCGGCCACCTGCGCATCCATGGTCGCGGTATCGGCGCGGCGATAGCGCTCATCGTGCACCAGGTTCACCACGGGATGCGCGATCGCCGGGCGCTCCTTGCGGGGCGTGCCGATGATGAGCATCGACAGCGGCATGGTATAGGGAGGCAAGTCCAGCAGTGCGGCAACTTCCTCAGCATTCTCGACGATATCACCGATGTAGCAGCTCCCCAGCCCCAGGGCCTCGGCGGCGACCACGGCGTTTTGCGCAGCGATCACGGCATCCTGCGCCGCGATGGCAAAGTCGCCCAAACCCGGCGCGGGGCGGGGCGCCTTGCCCGTGCGCTCGACAAACTCGGGCTCAAAGCAGCCCACGTGCTCAAACAGATCGATCCACTTGGCATAATCGACCACAAATATAAGTGCCCAGGGCGCCTTGGCGATCATGGGCTGGTGATCGCACAGGTCGGCCAGACGGTCCAGCGTAGCCTGCTCGCGAATGCTCACGATGGAATACATCATCATGGCGCCTGCCGACGGCGCACGGCTCGCCGCATGCAGAATCGCCGCCCGCTGCTCGTCGGTCACCGCCACGGGGCGGTCGTCGTCATCACGCGCGAAGGCACGCGTGGAGGAACGGTGCTCCAACGTGTCCAGCACCGCATTGCCCGTCGTCTCGACCGGATAGCCACACGTATCCACGCCCACAGCTCCGTCGCAGTACTCGGCGCCCGTCATACAAACCTGCTCGTTCATCGCCCTGCCCTCGCCATTTCTTTAAGAAGCCTTTACGTTTCCGTGTAATTCCCGTCCATTAT
>CAUFWM010000058.1 GCA_959596505.1 uncultured Collinsella sp. | reverse complement strand
GCTTTTACGACGAGGCGGTTTACTGGCGCGAGCGCGAGGGCAAGCCGGAGCTCAAGCAATTCGAGCGCCGCTTCGTGGTCTTTGAGGAGTTCCCGGCCGATATCGAGCGCGGCCGCTCGATGCTTCACCCCACGCTCATGCGGGCAATCCTGCGCATGCGTACGTTGACGGGCACGCGCCCCATGCGCGGTTGGGGCGCCATGCTGCGTCGCGAGGCGCTACATTCCGACGACCCCATCGCCGGCGCCGGCTCCTTTGCCGTGCTACCGCGCGGTGTCGAGGAGCTGCTGCCGAGCGATCCCGCCGAGCTGGCAGAAACCGGCATCGAAGTACTGCCCGAGGGCACGTATCTGTGCATGAGCCGCTGGGGCATGCCGTACGAGCCCGAGGGCATTCGCGCCGTCGTGGCCTGCATGGACAAGCACGCGCTCCAGCCCATCGGCAACGCCTTCGATTTTTGCTACCTCGATACCACGAGCTACGACGAGTCCCACCAGGAGGACTTCTGCTGCATCCAAATTCCCGTCGTCCTCCAGATGTGACAAGGGGGCTGCTCCTTCGTCACATTCGTGGTGTGGCTGCTGCCCAAACCGTCACAACATTCGATGAAAATCTCGAAAACGAGGAAAAGCGTCGAATGTTGTGACGCTTTTCCTGTCTGTGCCGGCGAGCTCCCGTGTCATCTGGGGGTATAAGGCTAGCAAGTGTTTATTTGCGAGGCCAAGGGGGCGCCCCGTATGGATATCGATAACTTTGAATGGTGGTATAGCGAGGGCGAGGCTCCGGACGAAGAGTGGGACGAGCCCGCGCCGTGTGACGTGTCGAGCGACGAGGACGAGACCGGCAACGATGCCGGTGTCGAGCCTGAAGCCGCCTCCGATGCTGCCGAACCCCTAACCTTTGAACAGGCTTGGGCCCAGGCCGAGGCCGACGAGGCAAAGGCCGATGCCACGGCCACGCTGGGTGAGCCAGCCGACATGTCCATTTCGCCGGCAAAGACCCCGCAACCGCGCCACACCATCGACCCCGGCAGTACGGCATCTTTCAGCATTCTCGACGTGCCCGCGCAAGGCGCCCAGGCGCCTGCGCCCACGCATCGCCCCGACCTGGCTCGTGAGGAAGACGCGGGCCGCCGTTCTCCGCTCGGCCCCATCCTCATCGCCTTCATGGCCGGCGTTATCGCCTGCTCGGCAATCGGCAGCATCTGGGGTCATGTCGAGCGGCAGCGCCAAGACGCCGCCAAGGTCGAGATGTCCGTCGAGCAATCGCTCAGCCGCACGCGCTCGGTGCATGTGTCGGTCGAGGTTAAGGACGGCGCGACGTGGGATACCGCGCGCGGCGACAGCCAAATGCTCGTCCATATCGTGGGCCGCACGCTCAGGGGACAAGCAATCGACGAGTACCAATACGTCAATTCCGAAGGTGACGGTATCGAGCTCAAGCCCGGCGACTACGAGCTCACGGTCGATGAGCCGCCCGTCGCCACCGACGGCACGCGTTACCGCGCCTCAAAGCGCATGGTCCCGGTGAGTTTTAATTCGCAAGCACCCGATACGGTCGATAGCGCGCCGCAGGGTGGGTTTGACCTTTATGCTATTGCTCAATAACTGCGCCTGCCGCTCGGCCCTGCTGCCAAGAGTGGGACAATAACCCTCGACACTGTTGTTTACTTTTGGAGGAAGTAGCATGTCCACCGTCACTACCATCAAGCGCGGCGGCCTCACCGCGGCCATCGATTCCATGGGCGCCCAGCTCACGAGCCTTGCCCTCAACGGCAATGAGTATCTGTGGCAGGGCGACCCGGCCTTTTGGGGCAAGCACGCGCCCATCCTGTTCCCTATCGTGGGATCGCTGCGCAACAACACGGCGACGTCTGCCGCCGGCACCTGCGAGATGGCGCGCCACGGCATCGCACGCATTGTCGAGCACAAATTGGTCGAGGTATCGGAGGACGGCTCCTCGGTAACCTACGAGATCACCGATACGCCCGAGTCGCTCAAGGCCTTTCCCTTCCACTTTAAGCTCAACATGACCTATGCCCTGACCGGCGATGTCACGCTCACGCAGACCTTTGCCGTCACTAACACCGGCGACGTAGACCTGCCGTTCTCGGTGGGTGGCCACCCTGCGTTTAACGTGCCCGCCCCCGGCGCCGAGGACGAGGCGTTCGAGGATTACGAGCTGGCGTTTACCGAGGCTTGGACTAACGAGGCCCCCGTCATCACGCCCGATGGCCTTATGACGTTCGAGGGTAGCTACAAGGCCCCCGATAACTCGGACGTGCTGCCCATCACGCACCGCAGCTTCGATAACGACGCCATCATGTTCACCGATACCCCGGGCTCCACGCTCACGCTGCGCGGCCGCAAGTCGGGCCACGGCGTCAAGATCGACTTTGAGGGCTTTAAGTACATCGGCGTGTGGTCTGCCGCCAACGACGCTCCGTTTGTGGCGCTCGAGCCCTGGACCGGTCACACCACCATGGACACCGAGGACGATGTCTTTGAGCACAAGGTCAACACCATCACCTTGGCTCCCGGCGCTACCGATAAACGCAGCTTTAGCGTCACCTTGCTCTAGAGGTTCCGCCGCTCGGTCGATGCTGCGTGCCGTCCAGAGCGATAATTTGTCATTCAAAAGGCAAGGCATAGACCTTCTGGTCATGCCTTGTCTTTTTCATGCCACTTGTTCGCTCTGGACGTCGCTCGCCGGCATTGCCAAAACATCGACGTCCCCAATGACTACCATGTGTCTATTAATTTTTCGAGCTTGTGCTGCACTGCTGGTCGCTGGCGTATATCCTGTTAAGTCGTCAGCATACGATTCAACAGGGAAGGCAGATTATGCATTCTCCCCATCAGCGCGACGCGCATCCACAGCCGGTGTGCAGCCGTCGCATCTTCTTGGGTAGCGCTCTCGCTGCGAGCGCTTCCGTCGTCGCCGGCGCGCTCGCCGGCTGTCAGCGTCCGTCCACGCTCAAGGTGGTTCAGCCCACGACGGGCGGCGGTCGCGACGACCTGTCCGATTCCGTGATCGGCAAGGACAAGATCCGCATTGGCATGGAGGCGGCCTACGCCCCGTACAACTGGCAGGTTTCCGAAGCCAGTGAGTACACTATCCCCATCGACAACGTGCAGGGCGCCTATGCCGATGGCTACGACGTGCAGATCGCCAAGATCGTCTGCAAGGCCCTCGGTGGCGAGCCCGTTGCCGTCAAGCAGAGCTTCTCGGGCCTCATCGATTCGCTCAACAACGGCCAGATCGACCTCATCATCGCCGGTATGAGCGCCACGCCCGAGCGCGAGGAGTCGGTCGGCTTCTCCGACCCGTACTTTATTGGCTACTTTGGCCTGTTCGTAAAAGAGGGTTCCCCCTACCAAAACGCCACCAAGCTCAGCGACTTTAGCGGTGCCACGGTACTCGGCCAAAAGGACACCATGCTCGACACCGTCATCGACGAGATTCCGGGCGTTGTGCACAAGAACCCGGTCGACTCCGTCCCCACGGTGTTCTCGAATCTGCTGCAGGGCACGTGCGACGCCGTGACTTACAACACCGAGAACGAGAAGGGCTATATGGCCCAAAACCCGGGTATCGTCCCTATTCATTTTGCCGAGGGCGAGGGCTTTAAGCAGGAGGTCGCGGCAAACGTCGGCTGTCGCAAGGGCTCGGACAAACTGCTTAAACTCATCGACAAGACACTCAAGGGCATTAGCCAAGAGGAACGCGACCAAATGTGGGACGCGTGCCTCGACCGCCAGCCGGCATAGGGAGGCAGCATGAAAACCATCAATCGTCTGGCCTCCTTTATCAAGGCCGACCACCGTTATGTGTACCTGGGCACGAGTGTCATCGCGGCGCTTGGCCTGGCGTTTAGCCAGCGCAACCCCACGCCGCTGAGCTTCTTGGCGCCCACCGGTATCTTCCAGGATTGCCTTTGGGCAATCCTTTGGGCCTGGCTCGTCGTGTCGGCGGCGGCGCTCGTCACCAAACTCATGCACTGGAATGACTATCGCGAAACGTCGCCGTTCGCATCCGAGCGCTTCCGTCGTGGCGCACGCTTGGGCAGCTATGTCGTGGTTGCCATCGCGGCGATCTTTTTCGTGGACCGCTGCGTCATGTCGTTTATCGACCTGGTACAGGTGAGCATCGTCTCGGACTCCAACCCCAGCGACTTTTTGTCGAGCCTGGTCTACATGACCTACAAGAGCGGGGACTTCTTTATCCGCGGTATCGAGATCACCATCGCGCTTGCCACCTTCGGCACCGTCATCGCATTCTTCCTGGCGCTGCTCTTTGTGTTCCTGCGCATTCAGACCTTCGACCGTGTGGACAACGATCTCACGCGCTTCTTTAAGAGCATCGGCCGCGGCTTTGCGACCATCTACTCCACCATCGTGCGCGGCACGCCCATGATGGTCCAGGGTCTGCTCATCTATTACGCGGGTTTCACCGTTTTGCGCGGCATGGGCTTCGAGACCGCCCAGGCCAACCAGATCTGGAGTACCTTCACCGCCGGCCTCGTCACCATCTCGCTCAACTCCACCGCCTACATGATGGAGGTCCTGCGCGGCGGCATCGAGTCCATCGACCCCGGCCAGGCCGAGGCAGCGCGCTCGCTGGGTCTTTCGCAGTGGCAAGCCATGCGCAAAGTCGTGTTCCCCCAGGGCATTAAAAACGCGATTCCGGCGCTCACCAACGAGCTCATCATCAACATCAAGGACTCGTCGGTGCTCTCGGTCATCGGCGTGTTCGACCTCATGTACGCCACCACCACCGTCGCCGGCGTGTACTACCGCCAGATGGAGGTCTACTGCGTGGCGCTCGTGGTCTACCTGATCCTGACGCTCGTGGCGAGCCGCCTGCTCGAGGCCTTTGGCAAAAAGCTCGGCGCCGAGGCTCCTGCCACGCTGCCCAGCTCTAACTAGGCTTAAGACGAGGAGAATCATCATGGCAGATACCGCCACTACCGGCGTTGCGGCCGCCGCACAGACCAATGAGCCGCTTATCCGCGTCGAGGGCCTGCGCAAGAGCTTCGGCTCGCTCGAGGTACTCAAAGGCATCGACCTGTCCGTCAAATCAGGCGAGGTCGTCACCATTATCGGCGCCTCGGGCTCGGGCAAGTCGACCTTCCTGCGTTGCCTCAACCTGCTCGAGACCCCGGACGCGGGCCACATCTGGTTCCACGGCCAGGACCTTACGGCCGAGCGCTGCAATATCAATAAACTCCGCGAGGACATCGGCATGGTGTTCCAGGGCTTTAACCTGTTCAACAACATGGATGTGCTCGACAACTGCACGCTCGCGCCCGTCACGCTCAAAAAGATGAGCAAGGCCGAGGCCGAGAAGGTCGCGATGGAGCATCTGACGAGCGTGGGACTCGAAAAGTTCGCGCACGCCGCCGTGGGCCGCCTGTCCGGTGGTCAAAAACAGCGCGTGGCCATCGCTCGTGCCCTGTGCATGAATCCGCAGATCATGCTGTTCGACGAGCCGACCTCCGCGCTCGACCCCGAGATCGTGGGAGAGGTGCTCGAGGTCATGCGCAAGCTCGCTGCCGACGGCATGACCATGGTTGTCGTCACGCACGAGATGGCCTTTGCCCGCACCGTGTCCGATCGCGTGGTCTTTATGGACAAGGGCGTGGTGCTCGAGGACGCCGCGCCGGCCGAGCTCTTCGGCAATCCCAAGCACCAGCGCACCCGCGAGTTCCTCTCGCGTTATCTCGAGGACAAATAACCGACCGCAAACGCTTACGTGGCAGGGCCGCTCCGGTGGGGCGGCCCTCGTCATCACAGTCGAAAGGATGTCATGGCCGAGGTTTGGCGCTTCTTTGCGCATGAGGACGATTTTGCTGATTTGGACGAAACTGGCGCGTGCGAGCGCTTGGGCCGCGTGCTGTCATTTCCGACCATCTCGAGTATGGATGCCGAGGCGGTGGACTGGCAGCCGTTCGACGACCTGCGCGCCTATATGCAGCAGGCGTGGCCGCGCGTGTTCGCGGCGGGCGAGGTCGACCTTATCGACCATTCGCTATTGGTGACGCTTAGCGGTTCCGACCCTGACCTCAAGCCCATTATGCTCATGGGCCACATGGACGTGGTTCCCGTGGTGCCGGGTACCGAGGCCGACTGGACGCACGACCCCTTTAGCGGGCACGTGGACGACACCTACATCTGGGGTCGTGGCGCTATCGACATGAAAGACCAGGTCGCAGGCATTCTCGAGGCGGTTGAGTATGCGCTGGCGCACGGCTGGGAGCACGAGCGCACCCTGCTGCTCGCCTTTGGCCAGGACGAGGAAACCACGCAGTACGGCGCGGGAGCGATCGGTCGTGTGCTCGAGGAGCGCGGTATTGAACTTGAATACCTGATCGACGAGGGCGACTACCGCATCGTTTCGGATGCCGAGTATGGCGCGGGCGAGGGCTGGCTTATGCATGCCGACCTCGCGGAGAAGGGCTATGCCGATATCGTGCTCAAGACGAAGAGTGAAGGCGGGCATTCGTCTAACCCCTACGGCGGCACATCGCTCGAGATGCTCAGTCGTGCCATCACCGCAATCTGCGATATCGAGTGGCCGCCGCGCGTGACCGACTTGCTTGCCGCCCAACTCGTCGAGTTGGGGCTCTACACGGCCGATGAAATTGCCGCCAACGGGGATGCCATTGTCTGCGATTGCCTCGCCAGCAAAAAGCTCTATCCGCTGGTGACGACCACCTGCGCACCCACGCAGATCGAGGGTGGCAGCACCGGCGCCAACGTAATGCCGCAGGATATGTGGGCCAACATCAACTTCCGCATGCTCGAGGGCACGAGCGTGGCCGACGTTGTGGCGCGCTGCCGTGAGGCGGTTGCCGGGGCGGACCTTGCCGGTCGTGTCGAAGTGGAGCTGGGCCCCGGTAGCTCCGAACCCTCGCCGTCCCCGCGCATCGGTGGTCCCGGCCTCGAGGCGGTTCGCTCCATTGCCGCCCGCTATTTCCGTGATCCAAAGGGGACGGAGGAAAACGGATCATTCGAGCCGGTAGCAATTGTGCCCTCGACCGTAATCGGTGCGACCGACGCTGCCAACTACCAGCACATTTGCCCTGAGTGCATTCGCTTCTCGGCCTTTGTGGTTGATGACGACGAGTGTGAGTGCGGTGTCCACGGCACTAACGAGCGCATTACCCGCCGTGCCTACCTCCAGGGTGTTCGCTTCCTCATCGCCCTGCTTCAAACGCTCTAGCCAAAAAGCAAGCCCTTGATGCAATGGGGTCAGGTTTGTTTGCACCAATCATTCCGTGCGGGTTATATGCAGGTTTGTCTGCGCACGCTATCATGTATGGGTTAGACCGCAACTATGTACCCCACACGCGAAGGGATGCGCATGTATCTGAAGATCGACATGTTCTAGCTGGGCTTACCCCCGCAGTGGCGCCATGCGCCCCATCAACTCTGCCGATTTTCATCTTCACGCATATAAAGGAGTCCTGCCATGCGCGACAAGCTCGAAAAGATCATCAAGGCCTACGAGGAGCTCGAGAAGAAGCTGTCCGACCCGGCCGTCGCCTCCGACATCAAGGAGTTCACGCGTCTCAACAAGGAGTACGCGCACCAGTCCGACCTCATTGCTGCCTCGCGCGAGTACATCGGCGCGCTCGACGACATCGAGGCTGCCAAGGAAATGCTCCACGATACCACCGACGCCGATGAGAAGGAGATGCTCCAGATGGACATCTCCGAAAACGAGGCTAAGCTTCCCCAGCTCGAGGAAGATATCAAGTACATGCTCATCCCGAGCGACCCCAACGACGACAAGAATACCATCGTCGAGATCCGCTCTGCCGCCGGTGGCGACGAGGCGGCCATCTTCGCCGGCGACCTGTACAAGATGTACCAGCGCTTTTGCGAGTCTCGCGGCTGGAAGACCACCGTGCTCGATTCCAGTCCCAGCGAGGCCGGCGGCTTTAAGTCCATCGAGTTCAAGGTCGAGGGTGACCGCGTCTACTCCGTCATGAAGTTCGAGTCCGGCGTGCACCGTGTCCAGCGCGTTCCCAAGACCGAGTCCCAGGGCCGCATCCAGACCTCCACGGCAACCGTCGCCGTGCTTCCCGAGGCCGAGGAGATTGACGTCCAGATCAACCAGTCCGACCTGCGCATCGATACTTACTGCGCTTCGGGCCCTGGCGGTCAGTGCGTTAACACCACCTACTCCGCCGTGCGTATCACCCACCTGCCCACCAACACCGTGGTGCAGTCGCAGGAGCAGCGCTCCCAGA
>CAUFWM010000057.1 GCA_959596505.1 uncultured Collinsella sp. | reverse complement strand
AAAGGTGCCTGTCCTCTTTGTGGTGGTTTTCGGTCTGTCTCGATCTGTAACATCTTGGCCGCTAAAAGTGGGCCTGGTGTTACAGATTTAGATTTTCGATTCAGGTGTCTTCTGTTCGTCTCGATTTGTAACAGATAGAGCTCTATTTGCTGACTAGATGTTACAGATTTAGATAAACGGGTGCCGCTGGTCATTTCATCTCGATCTGTAACATCTGGAGCCGGAAACGGTCGATAGATGTTACAGATTGAGATAGTGAGGGGACGAGGCCGTAGCGGGTGAGCGTGCCTGCCCCCTATCTCTTAATCACTCAGAAAATCTTATATATAGAGACTTAGATTTGTGTATAAGATCGCGCAAAGCTGGCAACAATACTTCTCGAACAACGTGAAGCCGCCCCGTAGGGCGGCCGCCCCAAGAGAGGTGATTCCATGAGAATCGATAAGCTAGCAATGACGTCGCGCGAGGCGCTGCAAACCGCCATGGGCACGGCTGCCGATGCGCAGGCCGGCGCGGTGGAGCCGATTCACCTGCTGTCCGCCTTGCTCGGTGCCGGTGAGCGCAATATCTCCGTGATCATCGAGCGCATCGGTGCCGACCCGGCTCAGCTCGCACGCTCCACACAAGATGCCATCGACCACGCGCCCAAGGTTTCGGGCGAGGGTCAGCAGATGGGTCTGTCCAATGAGCTCGTCCGCGTCATCGAGAAGGCCGAGAAAAAGGCCACCAAGATGGGCGACAGCTTTGTGGTGACCGAGCATCTGCTGATGGCGCTTGCCGAGGACAAGGGCGAGGCTGGTCGTGTGCTGCGCGACGCCGGCGTGACCAAGGAGCGTATCGAGCAGGTCTACGAGGAGCTGCGTGGCGATGACCGCGTGACGTCTGCCGAGGACAAGACCCAGTTTGAGGCGCTGGAGCAGTACGGACGCAATATCTGCGACCTTGCCCGCGCCGGCAAACTCGACCCGGTCATCGGCCGTACCGACGAGATCCGTCGTACCATCCAGGTCCTGTCCCGTCGCACCAAAAACAACCCCGTGCTCATCGGCGAGCCGGGCGTCGGCAAGACGGCCATCGTCGAGGGCATCGCCCAGCGTATTGTGGCCGGCGACGTGCCGAGCACGCTGCGCGACCGCGACCTCATCGAGCTCGACATGAGCGCGCTGGTCGCCGGCGCCAAGTACCGCGGCGAGTTCGAGGACCGCTTGAAGGCCGTGCTCAAGGAAGTGCAAAAGTCCGAGGGCAAGGTCATCCTGTTCATCGATGAGCTCCACACCATCGTGGGCGCGGGTGCCACCGAGGGCTCCATGGACGCCGGCAACATCCTCAAGCCGGCGCTTGCCCGTGGCGACTTACACGCAATCGGCGCGACTACGCTTGACGAATACCGCAAGTACATCGAGAAGGATGCGGCGCTCGCCCGTCGTTTCCAGACCGTGATGGTCAGCGAGCCTACCGTCGAGGATACCATCTCGATCCTGCGTGGCCTCAAGGAGAAGTACGAGATCTTCCACGGCGTGCATATCACCGATAGCGCGCTCGTGGCGGCCGCCGACCTCTCCGATCGCTACATTGCCGACCGCTTCCTGCCCGACAAGGCCATCGACCTGGTCGATGAGGCCGCAAGCCGCTTGCGCATGGAGCTCGACAGCATGCCGGTCGAGATCGACGCCACCACGCGTCAGCTCACCCAGCTGCAGATCGAGGAACAGGCGCTCATGAAGGAGACCGATGACGCCTCCAAGGAGCGTCTGGAGGTCCTGCGCCAAGAGATTGCCGAGGTCCAGGAAAAGCTCAACGTGCAAAAGGCCGGCTGGCTCAACCAGAAGAACGCCATCGACCACGTGCAGGAGCTTAAGGGCCAGCTTGACGAGGCCAAGAGCGAGGAGGAGCGTGCGACGCGCAACGGTGATCTGGGTCGTGCGTCCGAGCTGCGCTATTCCGTGATCCCGGGTCTGCAGCAGCAGATTCAGGAGTCCGAGGCCGCGCTCGAGGCGCAAAAGCAGCAGGACGGCGAGGGCCTCAACGAACAGGTGACCTCTGACGAGATCGCCGAGGTCGTGAGCGCCTGGACCGGCGTGCCCGTGTCCAAGATGATGCAGGGCGAGCTCGACAAGCTGAAAGGCCTGGAGGGTGAGCTGCATAAGCGCGTCATCGGCCAGGACGAGGCGGTGTCCGCTGTCGCCGCGGCCGTGCGTCGCAGCCGTGCGGGCCTCTCCGATCCGGACAAGCCCATCGGCAGCTTCTTCTTCCTGGGCCCCACCGGCGTAGGCAAGACCGAGCTCGCCAAGGCGCTGGCCGAGTGTCTGTTCGATGATGAGCGCGCGCTCGTGCGTATCGACATGTCCGAGTACATGGAGAAGTTCAGCGTCCAGCGTCTGATCGGTGCGCCCCCGGGATATGTGGGCTACGACGAGGGCGGCCAGCTCACCGAGGCCGTGCGCCGTCGTCCGTACTCCGTGATCTTGCTCGACGAGATGGAAAAGGCTCACCCGGATGTCTTTAACGTGCTGCTGCAGGTGCTCGACGACGGCCGTCTGACCGACGGTCAGGGTCGCCAGGTGTCCTTCAAGAACACGATCATTATCATGACGTCTAACGTGGGCTCCAAGGCTATCGCCGATCTGTCCGGTAAGGACGAGGAGGAGATGCGCCATCAGGTCGACGTCGCCATGGCTCAGACCTTCCGCCCCGAGTTCCTCAACCGTATCGACGATATCGTAGTGTTCCATCCGCTCGGCATGGCGCAGATTGAGAAGATCGTCGACATCCAACTCGCCGACGTCCGCGCGCGCCTGGCCAAGGAGCGCATGACGCTTGCCATCACCCCGGCGGCTAAGCAGATGCTCGCCGTGGGCGGCCTGGACCCGGTCTTTGGCGCCCGTCCGCTCAAGCGTCTGGTTCAGCGCGAGGTCGTGGATGCCATCGCCGCCGCCATCATCGACGGCACGGTGCGCGAGGGCGATCAGGTGACGGTCGATGTCGACAAGGACGGCGGCTTTACCGTCGTGTGCGACAACACGCCGGCGGCCACCTACGAGGTCCCCGACGCCGAGTAGATTTTGGGCCATGCCTTAAAATCTGCCTTTAGAGCAAAACGCCAAGGGCGGCGGATCCGATTGGGTCCGCCGCCCTTTTTCGTGCGACAATCGATGATGTTGAGTGGATGCGATGTAAGGAGCTATGCAGATGAAAGACGAGAACAAGACGAACGCACCGGCGGCTGAGGCAGTGCCCGCCGCACCCAAGCCTGCGCCTAAACCGGCGCCCAAGCCGCGCGACCCCTACATCCGCGCCGAGAACGAGGACGACGACGGCTACGATCCCTACAGCGATCGCCGCCCCGAGCGCGAGCCGATGTTCGAAGCCGACCCGTGGCGCTGAGTGCCACCCAAAAGGCCACCAATAAGTTGCGGTGAAATAGGGACTGTTTTGCGGTTTGACCAGCAAAAACAATCCCTATTTCACCGCAACTGCGTTAGGGATGGGGTGTTGGGCGGCTGTCTTCGGGCCGGCTAGTCCTGGGCTTTGATGCTCGGCAGGAGAATCTGGGCGAGGTAGTCGGTCTCGAGTTTGGTCGCGGCGTCGGCCTTGCCGTCTTTACCGACCAGGTCGTTTTTGATCTGGCTGTATGTGTAGCGGTTGCCGGTCGTGAGCTCGACAAGCTCAATCGCCGTATCCATGGGGTAGGTCGACACGGGGTTCTGCGTGTGTCCATTAACGGTTTGCGGAATCACGTACGGATAGACAGGGCCGCTGGCGTAGACGGTGTAGTCGTTGCCCAGGCTGACCGTGCCCAAAACCGTATCGCCGTCATCGGGGGTAAAGGTCTCGCCGTCGCGCACTGCGACAAGCGTCACGAGCGGTGTGTTGGTGTCGCTGTCCAGATAAATGCACAGCGTGCTGCCGTTTTGCCAGGTTGCGACCTTGCCATACCACTCAACCGGAATATCGAGCTGATACAGGTTCGTCGCCTTGTGCCGAGCGTCGGCATCGCGGGCGGACTGAGCCTCGCTTGCGCTTACGGCGTTGATGGCGGCATCGCGGCGCGTAATTGCCGCCTGCTGGAGTATCTTTGCCGCGGCGGCAGAGCTTGCGCCCCCTGCCTCGGCATACTTGGCGGCGGCATCGATCTGGTCGTCAGTCACCGTGTCGGCCGAAGGTACCTTGAGCTTAAAGGTGGCTTGAGCGCGCAGATCCTGCCCATCGCTCTTAATGGTGACCTGCGCCTTGGTGGTCGGGACGGTGTAGATGGTGCCGTCTTCCGCGATGGGGGATCCAGCAATGGAGAGCGCGTAATCGCCGGGCAGCAGCTTAATGCCGCGACCGTGCTCGTCAACGTAGAGCGTTTCGCTCACAGAGGAGCCGTCGGAGTCCTGGCCACTCACCTGCACGGGGATCTTTGAGCCGGTGGAGCAGTCGAGCCCCGCGGCATGTACGCCAATTTGCACCGACATCATCGTGTGCGCACTGGCGGCGACAGCGGCAGCCTGCTCTTGCTGATATCCGTTCCAGGCAGCATAGCCTGCGCCGCCGGCGACGAGCGCGACGGCCACAACGCCGGCAACCATCAGGTTGCGGCGCTTGGGCGACATCTTACGATGACGAACCTCGGCTTCGCGTGCCGAAGGAACGGACGGTAGGGGGATATCGCCCATGGCGATGGTCTCGTCCACGGCAGGCGCAGAGCCTAAGCCAGGGAGCTCGCGGGTCAGCGAATCTTCGGCCGGCAAGTTGTCGAGCAAGATGGTTTCCTCGCTCGTGTCGGATTCGGGCTGATCGTCGGCCTCACATTCGGATTCCTCGTGTCCCGCCTCGTCTTCGGTGGGCGCGGCGCCATCGTCTTTTGCATCCTGACCATCGGGCTGCGCCTCGATTTCCGGCTCATCCTGCACATCAACGCTCGAATCGCCAAACGCAATCTCGGCCAGCGCGATCTGGTCTAGGCTCTCCAGGGCCTCGGCACACGCTTCTGCATCTTGGGCCGCATCCTCTTGGCCCATCGTCTCATCTTTCATATATCCCCCAAGCTCAATATCGGGACAACACTGTACCCAAAAACGGGACTCCATAGAGCCGCCGCATGATTTGAAATCCGATTTTATATATGCGCATGTTTTTGAATAGATGAATAGAGACGCAATGACAAAAGCCCCCGGAAAGCGAGTGAAACGCTTTCCGGGGGCTCTGCGAGACATTGGGTAAATAATCTGGCGAGCGGGCCTATGCCCAGGCGCCAACAGCGACCAACATGTTACTCGGCGTGCGCGTAATCCACCTTGGCGCGGCGAGCAGTAGCCTTCTCCCAATCGCTGGTGCCCTCAAAGACATCCTGCTTGTAGGGATTGCGGCCGAGCTTCTTGGCGCGGTAGGCGATGTAGATGATCGCGGCGACGTTGGCGATCAGCGCGGTGACCGAGACCGCGGTAGCGGCGCCGGGGTCGAGCGTGGAGTGGGTCACAAAGATGGACTCCTCCTGGAAGTACGGGAACACCTGGGCAAACATGCACCAAATGGCCAGCGTGAAGGCGCGGTTCTGGATCCAGCCGCCCTTGTTCCAGATAAAGGCGGCGACGGTGGGCGCCAGCAGCAGCGCAAAGCCGCAGAACCAGGAGTGGGTGGGCAGGCAGTTGTAGGTGTAGCAGAAGTTCCAGATATCGTAGGCGATGATGTAGACCCAGGTCATGTCGGGCCACAGCATGTCGGTCTGATCCTCGGAGGCGTAGACGCTCCACCAACCGGTCATGCAGAAGATGTTGATGATGCCGGCGATGCCGTTGAACACGTTGTTCCAGCCGGCCAGCTGCGTAGCACCTTCGGAGGTGACCCAGGTGGATTCGCCCAGGACAAAGAAGTGATAGGCGCTCTCAAAGTCGGACACGACGGCGATCATGATGTTGATGGCGACGATCACAAACGGCCATGCGCGGAACCAATGCGCCTTGCCGATTTTGCCCCACTGGTACTTAATGGCAATGAAGCCCCAGCAACCGGCCAGCGCCGCGTATACCTTGGCGTAGTGGAACCAGCTGTTCTGGAACACATGGGTGGGGTTGGTGAGCGCTCACTCGGCACCCTGCGAAACGCCGATGGCGATGGCGACGCAGTAGATGGTCATGGCCAGCGGGGCCACGCCAAAGATGATTGCCGCGCCGAGCTTGGTGCGGCGGCCGACCTCGTTGAGCACGATCAGGCCAATAAAGACCATGGCCCAGCCGGCCCAGTGGATAAGGGTATCGCTACCCCAAACATCGAACAGCATGCTGCTCTCCTTTCACACGCCCGCGGCCCCTCTTCCGATCGCGGGCAGTTTGGCCAAATGTCGTCAGTCCTGGGGCTTGCGCTCCGGATACTTGGCGGTATAGCCCTCGATGTGGAGTGTCGAGGCGATGATTTCCTTGACCGTCTCGTCGGGCACATCGGGGTGCGTGCGGATATACATCAACAACCCCATGATGAGGGTGTAGAACGTCTCGTAGACATGGTCGATGCGTAGCTCATGATGGGCGACAAAGTCCACCACGGTAGTGTCGCAGATGTATTGCGCCACGCGCTGGACCACGTTGTGCAAAAAGCCGCCGTAGAGCGCGCCACTGCTTGAGGTGAGCGTACTCGGCAGCTCGTGGCCGCTGGCGACCAGACGCTTAAAGAGCGGGGCGACGGTGTCGAGCGCGCCCTCGATATCGCCAACGGTGCGGCTGGCATTCCACTGCTCGAGCTCGGAGATAAAGCCGTCGATTGCCTCGTCCATGACGGCGGTGACGGCGGCGTCCATGTCGGCGAAGTAGTGGTAGAACAGCGAGCGCGTGCAGCCGGCTCGCTTGGTCACGGCCGAGACGGATAGATGCGACACGCCCAGCTCGGAGCTCACGGTGCGCACGGCGGCGAGAATCTCGCGTCGGCGCTCGTCGCCCGTCAGGCGCTTTGCCGTGCTGTCGGGCGCGGGGACGGCGTCGGCCACAGAGGTGTTCGCTGCGTTACTGCTCATGCGCTTGCCGCCTTTCATCCGTTTGAGCCTGACCGTTCGCCTAACAGTCTTGAATATTGTTGACGGTTCGTCAATACTGTTTTTGACACAATGTCAACAATAACGGGTGAACGGCGTGGGGGCATGTCGAGCCCGTAAAAAGAGGGGCGCCGCGGTCTCGCCGGGCTGTGGCAAGAGAAGGGACAACCATGATTCTCAACGGACCGGGAATTAGCTACACCGAGCCCGATATCGGTTCGGAGTTTGTGCCGCCGCTGCCGGAGCATCCGCGCGAGGCCATCGTCAAGCTGTGCGAGCACTGCACCAACCGTCTGCTGCATCGCGACGAGCTGCTGGGCTACGAGTACTGGTCGTTTGCCGAGGCCGCGACCGACGAGCAGGCCGAGGTGCTCTGCAAGATGAAGATGCGCCGTCCCTACACGCTGCCCGAGATGATCAAGCTCACCGGCATGCCCGAGGCCCAGATCGAGAAGATGCTCGACGACATGAGCTACACGGGCCTGCTCGAGTACAACTGGGAAAACCCCGAGCGCGCCAAGCAGTGGGTGCTGCCCATGCTGGTACCGGGTTCCGCCGAGTTCCTCAACATGCGCGTGAGCCAGCTCGAAGAGCACCCGGTCTACGTCAAGTTCTTTGAGGAGGCGTCCAAGGGACCGCTGTCCAAGGCCACGCCGATGGTGCCGCCCGGAGGCGCCGGCATCGGCATGCACGTCATTCCGGTCGAGAAGGCTATCGATGCCGCGAGCACGTCGGTGCCGATCGAGCATATCGAGCATTGGCTCGACAAATACGAGGGTAAGTATGCCGCCAGCACCTGTAGCTGCCGCGCGAGCCGTCGCGTGATGGGCGAGGGTTGCGCCGACGACCCCGCCGACTGGTGCATCGCCGTGGGCGATATGGCCGACTACGTGGTTGAGACCGACCGCGGCCACTATGTGACGCGCGAGGAGGTTTACGACATCCTGCGCCAGGCCGAGGACAACGGCTTTGTGCACCAGATCACCAATATCGACGGTGAGAACAAGATCTTCGCCATCTGCAACTGCAACGTCAACGTGTGCTATGCCCTGCGCACCTCTCAGCTGTTCAACACGCCCAACCTGTCGCGCTCGGCCTATGTCGCCAAGGTCGAGAAGGACAAGTGCGTGGCCTGCGGTCGCTGCGTTGAGGTGTGTCCGGCCGGCGCCGCCAAGCTGGGCCAGAAGCTCTGCAGCAAAAAGGCCGGCGGACAGGTGCCCGAGTATCCGCGCCAGGAGCTGCCCGACGCCACCAAGTGGGACCACACCAAGTGGTCGCCCAACTACCGCAACGACAACCGCATCGAGACGCATGAGTCCGGCACCGCGCCCTGCAAGACGGCCTGCCCCGCGCATGTCGCCGTTCAGGGCTATTTGAAGCTCGCGGCTCAGGGCCGCTATGACGAGGCGCTGGCGCTCATCAAGCGTGAGAACCCGCTGCCCGCTATCTGCGGCCGCGTGTGCAACCGCCGCTGTGAGGATGCCTGCACCCGCGGCCGTGTGGACGCCGCCGTGGCTATCGACGAGGTCAAGAAGTTTATCGCCCAGCGCGATCTGGATGCCGCGACTCGCT
>CAUFWM010000056.1 GCA_959596505.1 uncultured Collinsella sp. | reverse complement strand
CGCTCGACTGGAACCCCTCCGAGAAGCGCTTTAACTGGGAGCTCGTCTTTTGCGAACTCTACGCCGGCGGCAAGTATAACAACAACCAAGGCGGCGACTACGACTTCTCGCTCGGCACCAACGGCCTGGGCTCCTGCGCGACTCAGTACGCTTCCGAGTACATGGACGTCACCGTCTGGCGTGACGGCAACAAGTACTCCTTACACTTTAAGAAGGGCAAGGTTGTCGGCGCCAAGAAGAAGGCACTCGAAATTGAGCCCAGCGACGAGGACCGCACCGGCACCACTATCAAGTGGCGCCCCGATCTTGAGGTCTTTACCTCGATTAGTATTCCCCACGATTGGTATCGCGAGACCATGCGCCGTCAGGCCGTGGTCAACGCCAACGTGACCTTCCGCCTGCGCATCGAGGGCGACGATGGCGAGTTTACCGAAGAGGATTTTTGCTACCCCAAGGGCATCGAGGACTACGTGCTCGAGAAGGTCGGTACCGACTACCTTACCGAGCCCTTCTTTATCGAGGCCGACCGTCGCGGTCGCGATCGCGAGGACCTGCCCGACTACAATGTAAAGATCACCGCATGCATGTGCTTCTCGCGCACCTTCATGATGCAGGAGTACTACCACAACTCATCGTGGCTCGAGAACGGCGGTTCGCCCGAAAAGGCCGCCCGCAGCGCTTTGACCAGCGCCATCGATGCCTACATTAAGCAACAGGGCAAATACAACAAAAACGAGAGCGGCATTAAGTGGCAGGACGTCCAGGACTGCCTGGTGCTGGTGACCAACTGCTTCTCCACCCAGACGTCCTACGAGAACCAGACCAAAAAGGCCATCAATAACCGCTTTATCCAGCAGGCTATGACGGCATTCTTTAAGGAGCGTCTCTCGACCTACTTGATCGAGAACAAGGACGCCGCCAACAAGATCATGGAGCAGGTGCTCATCAACAAGCGCTCGCGCGAGAATGCCGAGAAGACGCGTCAGAGCATCAAGACCAACTTGCAGCAGAAGACCGACATGGCCAACCGCGTGCAGAAGTTCATCGACTGCCGCTCCAAGGACAAGAGCCGTCGCGAGATCTACATCGTAGAGGGCGACTCGGCAGCGGGCGCCATTCGCACCTCGCGCGATGCCGAGTTCCAGGGCGTTATGCCCGTCCGCGGCAAGATTCTCAACTGCCTGAAGGAGGACTATCCGCGCATCTTTAAGTCCGACATCATCATGGACCTTATGCGCGTGCTGGGCTGCGGTGTGGAGATCAAGGACAAGCGCATCAAGAACCTGGGCGCCTTTGACCTGGACAACCTCAACTGGAACAAGGTCATCATCTGTACGGACGCCGACGTCGACGGTTATCACATCCGCACGCTCGTGCTCACCATGCTCTACCGCCTGGTGCCCACACTTATCGACGAGGGTTACGTGTATATCGCCGAGTCGCCGCTCTACGAGATCAACTGCAAAGAGAAGACCTACTTTGCCTACACCGAGCTCGAGAAGAACGGCATCCTCAAAGAGATCGGCGACCAGAAGTGTTCCATCAACCGCTCCAAGGGTCTTGGTGAGAACGATCCGGACATGATGTGGCTCACCACCATGAACCCCGAGACGCGCCGCCTGATCAAGGTGGAGCCCGAGGACGTCACCAAGATGGAAACCATGTTCAACCTTTTGCTTGGCAACGACGAGGCAGGCCGCAAGCGCCATATCTCCGAGCACGGCAAGGAATACCTGGACCAGCTGGACCTGCAGTAGCAGCAAATCGATAACGACGGCCCATAAGAAGTTCAAGAGGAAATCGTGGCAAAGAAGAAGACGAAGAACCAGCCAAAGAAAAAGCAGGTCAACGCCGAGAACGTCATCGGCCTGCACTCCGAGGTCACCGACCAGCCGATCACGCAGACGCTCGAGGTCAACTACATGCCCTACGCCATGAGCGTCAACGTCTCGCGTGCGTTCCCCGAGATCGACGGCTTTAAGCCCTCGCACCGCAAGCTGCTCTACACCATGTACAAGATGGGTCTGCTCAAGGGCGAGCGCCAGAAGAGCGCCAACATTGTGGGCCAGACCATGAAGCTCAACCCGCACGGCGATGCCGCGATCTACGAGACGATGGTGCGTCTGGCAACCGGCAACGAGGCGTTGCTCGCGCCGTTCGTTGAGTCGAAGGGCAACTTTGGCAAGTATTATTCGGGCGATCTGAGCTACGCCGCCTCGCGTTATACCGAGGCCAAGCTCTCCCCCATCAGCGCCGAGATCTTCAAAGATATCGACAAGGACCCGGTCGACTTCGTCGACAGCTACGACGGCGCTATGAAGGAGCCGCGCTTGCTGCCCACCACGTTCCCCAACATCCTTGTCTCGGCCAATAAGGGCATCGGCGTCGCCATGGCGTCCGACATCTGCGGCTTCAACCTCAACGAGGTCTGCACCGCCACGATGCACTACCTGCAGGATCCCGACTGCGACCTGCTCGAGTACATGCCCATGCCTGACTTCTCGACCGGCGGCGAAATTATCTACCGCCGCGAGGAGATGGAGAAGATCGTCGAGACCGGCCTTGGCAGCTTCCAGATCCGCTCCCGCTGGCGCTGGATTCCCGAAGAGCGCATCATCGAGGTCTACGAGATCCCCTACACCACCAAGACCGATGTCATCATCGAGCGCATCGTCAAGCTTTCCAAAGAGGGCAAGGTCAAGGAGATTGCCGACATCCGCGACGAAACCGACCTCTCGGGTTTGCGCATCGCCATCGACCTTAAGCGCGGCGTCGACCCCGACAAGCTTATGGCCAAGCTCTATCGCTCGACCACGCTGCAGGATTCGTTCTCGTGCAACTTCAACGTGCTCGTCGACGGCTATCCCCGTGTCATGGGCGTGCGCCAGATCCTGCACGAGTGGGTCAAGTGGCGTATTGAGTCCACGCGTCGCCGCATTAACTTTGACCTGAGCAAAAAGTCCGAGCGCCTGCACCTGCTGCACGGCCTCGAGGCGATCTTGCTCGACATCGACAAGGCGATCGCCATCATCCGTGGCACCAAGCTCGAGGCCGAGGTCGTGCCCAACCTTATGCGCGGCTTCGACATCGACGAGACCCAGGCCGAATTTGTTGCCGAGCTCAAGCTCCGCAACATCAACGAGGAGTACATCCTCAACCGCACCAAGGACATCGCTAAGCTTGAGGGCGAGATTGCCGAGCTTGAGGAGATCCTCTCCAGCGAGGAGAACATCAAGAAGGTCATCAGCGACGAGCTGGCCGCGGTCAACAAGAAGTATGTGATGCCGCGCCGCACGGGCAGGATCGAGCCCCATGAGGTTATCGAAGTAAGCTTGGAGCCCGAGGTCGAGGAGTACCCGGTCACCATCATGCTCTCGCGCGATGGCTACCTCAAAAAGATGACGGACCGCGTGCTCAAGAAGGCGACCACGCTCAAGTACAAGGACGGCGACAAACCCTTTATCGAGTTTCCGTCCTCCAACACCCACGAGCTGCTGGTCTTTACCAACAAGAGCCAGGTGTACAAGTGCAAGGTTGCGGCATTTGAGGACACCAAGTCGGCCCAGCTGGGCTCGTACCTGCCGACCGATCTTGAGATGGAACCCGACGAGAGTGTCATCTGGGTCATCGACCCCGATGACTACAAGGCCGACGTGCTGTTCGTCTTTGAGAACGGCCGTGTGGTGCGCGTCGCACTTTCTGGATATGTCACCAAGACCAACCGCAAGCGCCTGAAGAACGCCATCTATGGCGGCAGCAAGCTGCTGTATGCCCAGGTGCTCAAGGAAGATCGCGACATCGCGCTGGTCTCGAGCGACTACCGTCTGATGAACTTCAACACGTCGCTGCTCAAAACCAAGACGACCACCAACACGCAGGGCATCCAGGCCTTTACCGCCAAGAAGGGCCGCTCGGTCACCACCGTCGGCACGACCGAGGACATCCTCGGCGCCGGTGTCTCCGCCGAAAAGTTCACCGCGCAGAGCCTCCCCTCTGCCGGTGCCCTCATGAAGGAAAACGACATGCCAAGCCTGTTTGACTAGAACGACGGCAGAACCGCCATAAGCTCTCAAAACGGTGGGGCCCGGAGCGCAGCAACATCGCGCTCCGGGCCCCGCTCGTTGCAACGTATATCATATGCCCCACACGGGAATCGCTTGGACATCCTTGGTAATAAGGTATGGATCCGGGGTTTGGCAGACAACGTGTCCAAACCCAATTTCATAGCCGGTCAGGCCCTCAAGACAGGAAAAATTCTTCACCGTATCTTTGCCCACCGTGGCCGACATCTTCACCTCGACGGGATGGAGAATATGGCCCTCTTGGATGAGCAAATCAATTTCGCGCTTCTTTTGGTCTCGATAGAACCATACGTCGCGAAGGCTCTTCCCCGTGTTCATAAAGCTCTTCAAAATTTCCGAGACAACGAACGTCTCAAATATATGCCCCGCCGCGGCCCCGTTGCGCAATTGCTCCGGCGTTATCCACCTCGTTAGATGACAAACAAGACCTGTATCCATAAAGAATATCTTAGGGGTCTTGGTCAGACGTTTATCGACATTAGGCCAAAAGGGCTCGACAATCCGAACGATGTTCGACGCCTGCAAAACCGAGAGCCAAGCCTTCACCGTCTTACGGTCGACGTCAACGGTGTTTCCAATATCGGTGGCATTTAACAGTTGCCCCGTTCTCGCATCTCGTGCAAACGTTAATTGGTGAAAATCGGGAGCGCTACTCCCGATTTTCACTCACAGTCTTCTGCCTGATTCTGGACCCAGCAGAGTCTCGGAGATAGCCAAGGCCTACTCGCCAAGGAGCTTGCCTCCCATGGCAATGAGTCTCTTCAATGATGACGATACGGAAGCTTCCCGCACCGTCTTGAGCCATTAGCAAAACTTGCAAAATTTAGCAAAAGTTGCAAAAATGAGCAAAACTTGCAAAGGAGCTACCATGGAGTACAGCAAGAACCCCTTTACCCCAACATTTGGAAGCATCCCTCCCTTTCTAGCGGGTCGCGAGCATATCCTGCGTGACATCAACCGTGGCTTTATCAATGGCCCGGGAGATCCCAACCTGTCGACCATTTTTACGGGCGCAAGGGGAACGGGCAAGACGGCGCTTCTCTCGCTCCTTTCAGAAACGGCGCTTGAACACGACTGGATCGCAGCAAATGTCTCCGCCATGCCAGGCATGCTCGAAGATATTATCGAGCGAACCAAAGAAGCCGCAGATAGCTACCTCTCACAGCCTCACGCACGCATAAACGGCGTTCAAATTGGTCCAGTGGGCATCGATTGGACATATGCTCAAGAGGCCCAGGGCAACTGGCGCACACGCATGAATGGCATCTTTAAGCAACTCGAAAAACATGACATCGGACTTCTCATCACCATCGATGAAGTCACCGTCGATCTCGAAGAAATGCTTCAATTTGCCTCTGTTTACCAGCACTTTGTACGCGAAGGTAAAAAAGTTGCCCTACTCATGGCAGGACTGCCCTACAAAGTATCGGCGCTGCTGCGCAACGATTCCGTCTCGTTCCTCAGACGCTCCCAGTATCATCAGCTGGGACGAATCACTGATGTTGAGATTGCAAATGCATTTCGTAAAACCATTGAAGCAGGAGGACGCTCAATCACGCCAGAAGCGCTCGAGGATGCCGTGAAGGCCGTCGACGGATTTCCCTACATGATGCAGCTCGTCGGATATCGCACTTGGGATGTTTCGGAAAACTCGCCCCAAATCAGTACATCCGATGTCCAGCAGGGTTCTCTGCTTGCCCGTATGGAGCTGCGCGATCGTATTCTCGAAACGACCTATCGAGAGCTTTCTGACAAAGACATTGAGTTTTTGCTCGCGATGCTGCCCGATTCTGGCCCCAGCAGGGTCTCAGAAATTGCCAAGCGTATGGGCGTCGCCAGCAACTATGCAAGTCAATACAAACGCCGCCTCCTCGAGGACGGCGTTATCGGGGAACGCGGACGTGGCCTCGTCGGCTTCGACATCCCCGCGTTCAGGGAATTCTTGAACGAGAAGGCCTCCTAGCGCGCCAAGATTGTCCGCAAGGACTTCAACGCATGGCAATCAGCAATCCTCTTGGTAAGGACAGCAAGCATTTCCACCAACACCGATTGCCATGCGTTCTTCTTGTCCTTAGACGAGCTCGCGAGCGAGCTCGCGCACCTCTTCCAGCTTGGGCGACGATGCCATGCTGTCGCGCTCGGTCATACCGCTGATGGTGACAATGCCCTGGTCCTCCCACTTGCAGTACGCGCAGGTTGACTTGTACATAGCGATCGCCGCATCATAGACGCCCTCGCTGTGGCTATCGAGCAAAAGGGCCGTCTTGGTGAACGGGAAGCCCGTGGCACCGAAGGCGTACAGGCGGTCGATGGCGGCCTTCTCCTGCGCGGTGATATCGAACCAGTAGATAGGCGAGGCAAAGACGACCATATCTGCGTCTTTCAGCGACTCGATCACGTTGGCCATGTCATCCTTCTGCACGCAGACGCCCTCATGAGCGAAGCACTACTGGCATCCCAAGCAGCCGGCGATCTTCTTGCTGGCAACGCGGACGACCTCGACCGCATTGCCGCCTTCACGCGCGGTCTCGGCAAACGCTTCGACCATGGTGTCGGTATTGGCGCCCTTACGCGGGCTGCCGCTCAATACAACGATATTCATAGGAATCTCCCTCCTTCATGCCGCAGGCGCACGATGATTCGGGACAGGTTTTCGTTAGCACCCTCGTAGCGGTTCTCCGCCCCCCAAGCGATGTGTCTGCTACGAAACAATTGTCTTGTAATAAGCGCCGAAGTCTGCCAGCGAGTCCATGATGGGCATCATCTGGCGGCCGAGCTCGGTAAGGCCATACTCAACGCGGGGAGGATTCTCGCCATAGTCATGGCGAAAGACCAGCCCATCATCCTCCATCTGCCGCAGGCTGTCGGTAAGCACCTTCTGAGAGATCCCCTCCAGGTTGCGGCGCAACTCGTTGAAACGCCAAGGGCGTACGCGTAAGTTACGAATAATGAGCAGTTTCCACTTGCCGCCAATGAGCGCTACCGCCGTTGCGACCGGACACTCCGGAAGCTCCTCTTTCGCCATCATGGGAGACCCAACCTCCTTGACCATACCGGTTTCACAAAAAGGCACGCAGTTACAAATATGTGCGTACTCGTATTTGCATGCGCTTTCGCGTTGAATATATCTCACGCAGGAGATGCCTGCAAGGTAAATCAACCCCAAGAGAGGAACCATTATGGCTAATTATGCAAAGACCCACATCGGCAATGAGAGCCGCGTTGAGCTGCACGAGGTGCTCGGGCTTACCGGGGCAGAGGTGAGTATCAACAGTCTTCCCGCCGGCGCTGGCGTTCCGTTCGTCCATGCACACAAGAAAAACGAGGAGATCTATGGCGTGCTCGAGGGCGCAGGCTCGGTCACGATCGACGGTGAGGATATCGAGCTTGCGGCCGGCGACTGGCTGCGCATTTCCCCCGCTGCGCATCGTCAGTTCCGCGCCGCGTCCGACTCGGAGATCACATACGTCTGCATTCAGGTCAAGCAGGGATCCCTCGATGCCTTCACGGCCGACGACGCCATCATGTTCTAATTCGCGATTAATCTGCAAGGGGCCGATACCGCTCGTATGCCCCCTTCGGAATAGGCGCTGAGCAGCTCCTGAGCGTGGGCGAACTCGGGCCCTCGCCTCCAACCGAGCAGACGGTTGACCGCGAGATTTCCCTGGACGTTGTGGACGAAGAGCAGATAGGCGTCCTCGCGCGAAAGCCCGGTCTCCTCCATGATCGAGGGAACCATCTGCTCAGCGCCGCGCTTGACGACGCGTTGCGCCACCCGGGCATACGCGTCGTCATCCGAGTAGAGCAGATAATAGTCATCGTTTGCCGGCGGGCGTTGGCAGAGGGCGCCCGTCTCCGTTCCCTCGATCGGCGGCGCCGCCGCCAGGGCCTCGTCGATAAGTGCGTCGAGCAGCGCGAACTTGTCCTCGTAGTGCAGATAGAACGTGCCGCGGTTGATATCGGCGCGGCGGCAGATATCCGCTACCGTCATCTTCGCGAAGCCGACCTCGGCCAGCAGTGCAAAGAACGCTTCCCGTATGACCGAAAGCGTATAGCGTCGGCGACGATCGATCTTCCCCGATTCCATTGCCCCTCCAATCGCAACGCTCGACAATGCCCAGCAATCGTTCGTTTATCGACGGCGCATCGAAGCTGTTCATTGCTCTCGCATAAATCGACATGGATACTTTTTATAGACACCTGTTTATAATAGCTGAAAGAAGGTATCCGGTGACTCTGTACGAGCAGCTCGTTATCGAGCTCACCAACCGATCGTTTTCCCTTCATGCCGCCTACCGCAGCGGCAGCACGCCCTATGAGCTGAGTGACCGCGAGTCCGAGCCCTACGACCAGCAAATCGAGGACTTCGCCCGTATGATCGAAGAAGCCGATTGCGTGCTGGTGGGCGGGGCCTCCGGGCTCTCCGCGGCGGGCGGCGGCGACTTCTACTACGAGGACAACGCGACCTATCGCAGGCATTTCGGCAAATTCGCCAAGCGCTACGGTTTCAAGGGCGCTTTCGAGGGGTCGTTCTACCGCTGGCCCACCGCCGAGGCGCACTGGGGCTACCTTGCCACCTTCCTCGACACCA
>CAUFWM010000055.1 GCA_959596505.1 uncultured Collinsella sp. | reverse complement strand
CGCAGATGTAGACAAAGTCGCACTGGTCCCAGCCGCGCGCATCCATGTCGGCGCGGCTGACGGGGAGGAACTTATCGCGGCCCGGTCGCCAGGGACGGGTGGGCGCAGCCGGAGTGTGCGCGACCCGGGTGGCGGGGGAGGCCGTGGCCTGCGCCTTACCGCCGCGCTTTTGCTGCTGGCCGCGCTGGGCATGCTTGCCGTGCTGGTTGTGCTGAGCGTCCTGGGGCTTTTTTGCCACGATTCCTCCCGTTGTTAGTATGCTGCACGTAATTGTAACCAGTCTTTTTGGGACGGCGCTAAAAAGACTGGTGGAGTACATGGGCTGGCGGATCGGCACGTCGATGCGTGTGTCGCACCCGCCGTTTGTTTCCAGACTGTGTATCTGCGCGTTGGAGAACCCGTCTCGCGCGCATGCCATGTTGTCAATGGGTTACAGTATGAACGGCGGCTATGTTTCCGCCAACGCACGAGAGAGTCGTCAACAAGGAGGATGCACGACGATGCAGCGTGCCAAACAGATATCGGAGTCCATCGAGCTGGGCATCATCTTGGCGCTCGCCGGTGGCTTTATGGATGTGTATTCGTACATTGGGCGCGATCATGTTTTCGCCAACGCGCAGACGGGCAACATCCTGCTCGTGGGCGTGAGCATCTCGGAGGGCAATTGGGCACTTGCGGGGCGCTACTTCTTCCCTGTGGTGTCGTTTGCTGTGGGTATTATGCTTGCCGACCTGGTACACGAGCGGTTTGGCAGCGTGATTCACTGGCGCCAAGTGACGGTGTTCTTTGAAGCCGTCATCTTGCTGGGCGTGAGCTTTATCCCCGGTGGCGGTTACAACCTGCTCGCCAACTGCCTCACCTCGTTTGCCTGCGGCATGCAGGTCGAGAGCTTCCGCAAGATCCACGGTCACGGCATCGCCACGACCATGTGTATCGGCAACCTCCGTAATGCCCTGCAAAACGTGGACGACTACATCATCACCCACAAGCGCGGCTTTTTGGAAAACGGCGTGCTGTACTTTGGCGTGATCTTTACCTTTGTGTTTGGCGCCGTGCTGGGCAACTGGTGTATTGAGCGCATGGGCCTGCATGCCATCGTCGTGGCGAGCTTGCTGCTGTTTGTCGCGTTTGCCATCATGTTTATCGACCGCGAGCGCGATTTGCACAGGAAATGGGCCCGCATCATAGCTGACTGGCAGACCGCGAGTCTTAAGCGCTAAGGTGCATGTTCGTAACAACATTCAGGAGCCAGAAAAAACTATCCAGCTCCTGAATGTTGCTACGAACTGCTTTTTGCGATTTATTCGAGATGCTCTTCAATCCGAGCCCTAAGAAGGGCAATGGCTGTAGGTATTCCAATTGCGGCGGCTAATTCGGCTTTATCCAAAACCTGTATGCTAAAGCACGATTGTTTATCACATTGAAGGACGATAACTGAAGATAGTTTCACTTCCCGTTGGCTGAATATATCGTAATCTCCAAATAGGAAGTTACCTTTTATTGTGTAATTCGGTATGTTCGTTACGCACTTCATCTCAAGTCTGTTTAGGCCATAATCAAACACCGCAACTTCCTTGTGTTCGATGATGAGCGCAACCCTGGGCATGTTGCTAAAACCACCGTCGACGACAGTGAAGAGTTTTTCATTTGCATCGTCATAAACGGTATATTTAAGACTCAATAGCTGTCCTAGTGGACCCGTGAACCCATGTTTTTTGATGTTGAGGTTGTCTCCTGCTGGGTTGATGAGAGCCAGAGTATGCGGATAAGGGTTACCTTCAATTGAGATTTGATATTCGTTTGTAGCCGTCTTGCTCGATTTAGGACAACTAGCCACCATGTGTCATCGCCTCGATCGAATTGGAACCGTCTTCTGCTTCGTGCGGAGAATTACGCTGTACGTTGCAGTACATGCAGCTGCAATAACCGCATGGGCAATTTCTAACAAAATGAATGACACTATTTGCTGCATGCATATTAATTACTATAAAGTATCCTTTTATAAACGTATTGTCAAACATATATTGCTAAAACAGAAACAATTTATAGACTGAGTCGGTCGTATTCTTTGGGCGATTGCTCCCATAATCTAGCCTTCGCTGCTGTCGGGAGGGAAGGACTAGGGCTCCGTTATTCTGTTGAAACGCTTTAACACTTTTGACGTTCTCACGCGTTTTTTGTTTCAAAAGCGTTAGGATGGGACTTATAGCGCGGGGCGTAATGGATGCCCCGCACACGATGGGAGGCTATCAATGGCTAATCGTTTCGTTCTCAACACCATCTCTTATCATGGTTCCGGCGCCATCAAGGAGATCCCCGGCGAGCTCCAGCGTCGCGGCTACAAGAAGATCTTCGTCTGCTCCGACCCCGATCTGGTTAAGTTTGGCGTTACCGCTAAGGTGACCGACGAGCTCGACGCCGCCGGCATCGCTTGGAGCCTCTACTCCGAGATTAAGCCCAACCCCACTATCCAGAACGTCAAGGACGGCGTCGAGGCCTTCAAGGCCGCCGAGGCTGACGCTATCGTGACCATTGGTGGTGGCTCCTCCATGGACACCGCTAAGGCCATTGGCATCATCATCAACAACCCCGAGTTCGCCGATGTCCGCAGCCTCGAGGGCGTTGCTCCGACTAAGAACCACGCCGTGTTCACCATCGCCGTGCCGACGACCGCCGGTACCGCCGCCGAGGTGACCATCAACTACGTCATCACCGACCCCGAGAAGGTTCGCAAGTTCGTGTGCGTCGACACCAACGACGCCCCCGAGGTCGCCGTCGTCGATCCTGACATGATGGCTTCCATGCCCGCCGGCCTGACCGCTTCCACTGGTATGGACGCTCTGACCCACGCCATCGAGGGCTACACCACCAAGGGTGCTTGGGAGCTCTCCGACATGTTCCACTTTGAGGCTATTAAGCTGATCAGCGAGAACCTGCGTGACTCCGTCGCCGAGGCCAAGTCCGGTCAGCCCGGCTCCGGCCGCGAGGGCATGGCTCTTGGCCAGTATGTCGCCGGCATGGGCTTCTCCAACGTCGGCCTGGGCATCGACCACGCCATGGCTCACACCCTGTCCGCTCACTACGATACCCCGCACGGTGTCGCCTGCGCCATGCTGCTGCCGATCGCCATGGAGTTCAACAAGCCGGTTTGCACCGAGCGCCTGGCCAAGGTTGCCGTTGCCATGGGCGTTGACACCACGGGCATGAGCACCGACGAGGCTGCCGACGCCGCTATCGCCGCCGTCAAGCAGCTTTCCGCCGACGTGAACATCCCGCACGTCTGCGAGGCCATGAAGGCTGACGAGATCGAGGTCCTGGCCAAGGACGCCATGGCCGACGCCTGCTTCCCGGGTAACCCGCGCGAGGCGACGCTCGACGACGTCATCGAGCTCTTCAAGAAGATCTGCCCGGCTGCCTAACATGGTTCGGCGGGCCCCTGCCCGTTAGCCCCACAATCGTCCTCGGACATGTCGGAAGCCCCCGCTGCGCACTTCGTGCGGCGGGGGCTTCCTCCGTCCTGCGGAAAGATTGTGGGGCTAACGGGCAGGGGCCGCCGGCTCGTTATCGTGGCGGGCACAGTTCCGGGGAGCTCGATGGGTCATCTCGCTAGGTAAAAAGATGGTTCGCGGTGGTATTGTTGCTGTGGGTTTAATTCGATATGAAAGGGTGACTTTGGTGTCCAAGATGGATTCTACGCTCTCCTATATTACTGACCAGCTGAAGGCGCTTACCTCGATTGCTTCGCCTACCGGCTATACCCGTGCGGCGACTGATTATCTGATGGAAACGTTGCGCGATATGGGCTTTGGGCCCGAGCGCTCCAATAAAGGCAACGTGCTGGTTGAGCTTGGCGGCGAGGGTGAGCCGCTCGTGTTGGCGAGCCATGTCGATACCCTGGGCGCCATGGTGCGCTCCATTAAGGATAATGGTCGCCTGCGCCCCACGACCCTCGGCGGGCACCAGTGGTCTACGGCCGATGGCGAGAACTGCACCGTCTACACGCGTGACGGTAATGTCTACACGGGCGTGGTCCTCAATACTGAGCCTTCGGCGCATGTGGCCGATGAGCCGGTCAAGACCATCGAGAAGAACATGGAAATCCTGCTCGACGAGAACGTTGACAGCAAGGACGATGTGCTCGAGCTGGGCATTCAGACCGGCGACATCATCGCTATGGATCCGCGTACCACGGTGACGGAGAGCGGCTACATTAAGAGCCGCTTCCTGGATGACAAGCTGTCGGCGTCGATTCTGCTGGGTCTGGCCCGTGCCGTTGCTGACGGCGAGGTGACGCTTTCGCGCAAGGTGTCGCTGCTCTTTACCGTGTACGAGGAGGTCGGCCACGGCGGCGCCTTCGTGCCGGCCGACACGCGCGAGATGATCAGCGTTGACATGGGCTGCGTGGGCGACGACCTGGGCTGCACCGAGCGCATGGTGTCGATTTGCGCCAAGGATTCGGGTGGCCCCTATAACTACGATCTGGTGACCACGCTGTCCAACATCGCGCGCGAGCTGGAGCTCGATTACGCCATCGATGTGTACCCACACTACGGCTCCGACGTCGAGGCCACGCTCTCGGCCGGCTACGACATTCGCCATGGCCTGATCGGCCCCGGCGTGTACGCGAGCCACAACTACGAGCGCAGCCACATCGACGGTGTGCGTAACACCTTTGAGCTCGTCCGCGCCTACGTACAGCGCTAGGGGAGCAGCTTGCGACTCGGCTGACCAATTGCTCTAAGGCCCGATTGCTCGGGCCTTTTTTCGCGTCAGTCTGTTTAGTATTATGCTGTATGTAACTAATTAACTTTACGTTTGGAATACTTAACGAGGTGATGCGGCGTATGGATACATCTGAGTACTTGTCTATGGGTGATGCTGCCCACCTGTTGGGCGTTACGAAAGCCCGCATATCTCAACTTGCCGCATCGGGAACGCTCGCGTGCGATATTGTGGGCGGACGGAAGATGGTTGAGTATGATTCTGCGGTTGCTTATCAAAAGGTCCGCAAACGAGGGCGCCGTCCTGCAGCCGATGTGGGACGCAAGTTTACGCTGATGTCGGCCGACCATGAGGTCGCGCATGTCTCATTTGATCCGACGCGCGAGTTTCCCTTCGAAATCGCCGAGGTCCTCGATGCGCAACGAATGCCGTTAGGCACGTGCTCGAGCTCTTCTCCTACAGTGAATAAACGGGAGCTCAACGTGTGGTGGAGCCATCGGTCGGTGCCTGACGTCCGTCCCGGACTCGTCTCGCGCTATCGTGAACTGGGAATTGCCAGTGGTATCGAGGTTCCGGTTCGGTGCCTGGGTCTCTCGCTTTCGGATTGCTATTGGCTGCGGCCGGCAGAATGCGATGAGCTCGAATGGCAAAACATCAATTACTTTGAGAACGAATTTGAGCGATCGGCGCCCGAAGAGCGTTCGGGTTGGCTGGAAGGCATCGGTCTTAAAAATCCGGACAACACGTCCGAGGGCGAGCTCCCTAAATCGTGGATGATCCGAAACGGCATTCGCGTTTTGGCTAAAGGTTGCGGGATGGACGATCAGCGTCCCTTTAACGAGGCGGTTGCAACGGCTCTACAGCGTCGCTTGCTGTCGGAGGGCGAGTTTGTTCCCTATACGGTTGAGCGGATGTTCAATGGCCCCGGGTGCCTGTGTGAGGATTTTCTTGACGGCCGCGAGGAATACGTTCCGGCTGTTTACGTTAAGAACGCCCTTGGCGGCCAGCGAGGAGGCTCGACGTACGACCGGTACTGCCGCTTTCTTGGTAAGCATGGTGTCGATGAGGTCGCCGTGAGAAGGTCTATGTCGCAGATGATCGTTTGCGATGCTCTTTTGGCCAACAGCGACCGCCATTGGCGAAACTTTGGCATCATCCGCAATGTCGACACCCTGGAGATAAGGCCTGCTCCGCTGTTCGATAGCGGCAACTGCCTGTGGTACAACGTACCAACTGCCGTGCTCGCAGCTGGGGAGTTTGGGTTTTCCGCTAAGCCGTTTGGGCCCGACCCTTCCGTCCAGCTGGCGCTTGCGGACTCACTCGATTGGTTCGATTCATCACGACTCAACGGATTTGTTGATGAGGCGATCGAGATTCTTTCGCAGAGCGAATGGGCGACGGCGGAGGGTCGACTCGAGGCCATTCGTCGCGGCCTCGAGCGTCGCGTAATCGAGGTTGGTGCCGCTGTTGAGGTACTTCGACACGTGCAGCGATAAACCCGCGGCTACTTAAGTGCGCCGGTCACGGTACCGCCGCCTAGGACGATGTCGCCGCGATAGACTACAACGGCCTGGCCGGGGGCGATGGCTCGCTGTGGCTCGTCAAAAGTCAGCAGCATTTGCCCGTTGGCGCCACGTGTAAGGGTCGCTGCCTGGTCCTTTTGACGGTAGCGGTACTTGGCACCTACGCGAATGCCGCCGGCGTCGAGCTCCGCCTCCATGCGTGCGTCAGGGGCGCTCCAGATCCAGTCGTTGGCCGTGAGCGCTGCGGCCGTCAGGTCCTCGGCCTCGCCCAGATGCACAATGTTGTTGGCGGCATCGACGCCCGTTACGTACACGGGATGCGCCATCGCGACGCCCAGGCCCTTGCGCTGGCCGATGGTATAGCGCAACGCGCCGTTATGGCGCCCGACCACGCTGCCGTCGCGCCACACAATGTCGCCCGGTGCAGCGGGATGTCCGCAGCGGCGCTCGATATAGCCCGCGTAGTCGCCGTCCGCGATAAAGCAGATATCCTCGCTCTCGGCCTTCTTGGCGTTGGCAAAGCCCTGCTCGGCGGCAATGCGGCGCACGTCGCGCTCTTTGTCCAGCCCAGCCAGCGGAAAGATCGTGCGTGCCAGGCGCTCTTGCGAGAGCGAATACAAAAAGTAACTCTGGTCCTTTTTGGGGTCCTCGCCGCGATGCAACCGCCAGGTGCCGTCGGGCGCCTGGCTCGTCTTTGCATAGTGGCCCGTGGCGATGTAGTCGCAGCCCATATCGAGTGCCGCATCGAGCAGCGCGCCAAACTTAATATGGCGGTTGCAGATGATGCACGGGTTGGGCGTCAGTCCCTCCTGATAGGCAGTCACGAAGCGCTCGATAACGTTGCGGTCGAAGGTTTGCTGCAGGTCGAGCACGTGGTGGGGTATCCCCAGGCGCTCGGCGACGGCCTTTGCATCGGCGATGTCGCGGTCGACTTTGCTCATGCCCGTGGCGGGGTCGGGCACGGGGCAGGTGAGGCGCATGGTAGCACCGACGCATTCGTAGCCCTGGCGCTTGAGCAGGTACGCGGTCACGCTGGAATCGACGCCGCCGCTCATGGCGACGAGCACGCGCTTGTTGTGCATGGGGAGGTTCTCCTTGGTGGCATGTGGCCAAAAAAGAAAAGCGGCGCGGGAGGCTGGTTCCGCGCCGCAGACATTGTAGCAAGTTCGGACGACTCGTGGGGCGCCCTGATGGGATGGGCTCAGACTGCCGGGAGAGAGGAGACCGGTTCGTCCTGGGCTCAACCTATGGGCGACAGGCCCTAGTCCTGGAAGAGTGCCGTGGACAGGTAGCGCTCACCGGTATCGGCGAGCAGGGCCACGATGGTCTTGCCCTCGTTCTCGGGGCGCTTGGCCAGCTGCAGTGCGGCCCACACGGCGGCGCCGGACGAAATGCCCACGAGCACGCCCTCCTTGTGGCCCACGGCGCGGCCGGTCGCAAAGGCGTCGTCGTTCTCGACGGGGATGATTTCGTCATAGATCTGGGTGTCGAGGACGTCGGGCACAAAGCCTGCGCCGATGCCCTGGATCTTGTGCGGGCCGGCCTGGCCCTTAGAGAGCACCGGGGAGGTGGCGGGCTCAACGGCGACGACCTTAATCTCGGGGTTCTGCTCCTTGAGGAACTCGCCCACGCCGGTCACGGTGCCGCCGGTGCCAACGCCGGCGACGAAGATGTCGACCTTGCCGTCGGTGTCATCCCAGATCTCGGGGCCGGTCGTGGCCTTGTGGATGGCGGGGTTGGCGGGGTTCACAAACTGGCCGGCGATAATGCTGTTGGGCGTCTCCTTCTGCAGCTCCTCGGCCTTGGCGATGGCGCCCTTCATGCCCTTGGAGCCATCGGTGAGCACGAGCTGTGCGCCATATGCCTGCATAAGCTTGCGGCGCTCGACGGACATGGTCTCGGGCATGGTGATGATCACCTTGTAACCGCGAGCCGCCGCCACCGAGGCGATGCCGACGCCGGTGTTGCCGCTCGTGGGCTCGATGATGGTGTAGTCGCCGCCGCGCACGAGCTTGCCGGCCTTCTCGGCCTCGTCGATCATGTTCTTGGCGACGCGGTCTTTGACGGACCCGGCGGGGTTGAAGTATTCCAGCTTGACGAGCACGCGGGCCTTGAGGTCCTCATCGGCCTCAAAGTGAGTGAGCTCCAGAAGCGGGGTGTGGCCGATAAGCTGATCGATGGACGTATAAACATTGCTCATGGTGAACCTCCAAAGTGTTCAAATGACTGGATACCGTGTGGTTTCACGGTGTGTTTAGCAGCAAACCCACAAACCTTATTGGTTGTTCTTTTTGCTGTTGGCAAGCATAGTAGACAGTAAAGCCTAGTAACGCAATAGGAAATAAAAGATTATTACGAGTCGATTAACCAGCTTGACGGGAATAGGTATTTTCAAAACTAATTTTTCGGCTAGAATTTCTACGAATTAACAGACCGAAAGGCAGCAACATATATGTTGGTTTCCACAAAGGGCAGATATGCCCTGCGCGTTATGGTCGACCTGGCCGAGCACCAGGCGGCAGGCCGCATTCCCCTCAAAGAGATCGCCGCGCGTCAGGGGATTTCGGAGAAATATCTGGAGAACATTTTGGCTACGCTCGTCCGCGCCAATATGCTCTCGGGCATGCGCGGCAAGGGCGGTGGCTATGTACTCACACGTCCGCCCGAGCAGTATACGGTGGGCGAGATCTTGCGCCTGACCGAAGGCAGCCTGGCGCCGGTCGCATGTCTGGACGGCGACTGCAAGGGCTGTTCGCGTTCGGATGAGTGCCCCACGCTCGACGTATGGAAGAACCTGGACAAGCTCATCAATGACTACCTCGACGGCGTGACGCTCGATGCACTCGTCGCCCCCAACGAGGGCTACGATTACGTCATCTAGCCCCACCTGCCATTTGGGGACGGGGCAGAAATGGTAGATTTTCTTGCCCTCCGAGGCTTGACAAAGGCGAAGGCCGCCCATCGTTGCGATGGACGGCCTTCTTTTCAAGACTTTAGTCTGCTGGCCGCGCAGCGGCCAGCTTTGAACCACCCGCTACG
>CAUFWM010000054.1 GCA_959596505.1 uncultured Collinsella sp. | reverse complement strand
CTCGCAACTTATCTTGCCGATGGAGTTGTCGTCGTTTCGTTCGTGTGAGTCGTTTTGGCGCCGTCGCCTTGTTCGTCCTCGTCCTTTTGAGCATCGGCAATGGTGGCAGCAGCTGCGACCATACCGCGCTGGGGCGCCACACCCGTCTGGTCTTGTGCGCCTTCAACAAGCTCCGTGCCAGCATGCGCAAGTTCAGGCGATTTGAAAATCGCGCCCAGACTCGCGCCGTCGCCGGCATATCCGAGCGCCGCGAGCGCGATGACGATTATCGCGGCAACGACCACGATCGGCACGTAACGATGCCAGCCTGCAGGATTGAGGCCGCTACGGCGGGCAGCACCGCGGCTGATGTAGCCAAGCGTTCCATCGTGCTTGAGCTTTGAGCCCACCACGCGCCTTCGTCCCCACAACGAGGACTCGGCCTGCATGGCCAAGCGAGCGCTTGCCGAAGGATAGCCATATTTTGTGCGCTTGAACGAGCCGTCGAACCCCGAGGCGCTTTTGCCCCACGTCCGCGAAGTCGTACGCCGGCCGACCGGCGCCGCACTTCGCTTTGTTCGGTTCGTTTTTGAAGTCTCCGCCATACTCCCCCGCACGCCGTAACACAATCGAAACAATGCTTCTTTGGACTGTATCACACGCGCCGCACGCGGTCACGGCGCCTCGCTCAGCGGTCGTTGTCCTTCAGCAGGCGCCATAAAGTCGTGCGGCTTATACCGAGCACCTCTGCCGCACGTGTCCTGTTGCCGTGAAGGTGCTGCAGGACCAACCGTGCGACATCGCGCTCGGTATCGGCCAGGGGACGCAAGATGTACAAATCGCTTTCGAGCGCCGGGGCGCCAAAGGTCGCGGTCTTGATAACGTCCTCCTGGGCAAGCACCTCTTTCGCCACGGCACGCTCCACCGTACCCGCCCCCACTAATATATAGAGTCGTTCAGAGACTTCACGCAGCTGCAGGTAATTGCGGGGCCAACGGTACGCATCGAGCGTCTCTGCCGCGGCGGCGGACAACATGGGGGCACCCGTCTTAAACATATCTGCCAGATACCCCAGATAGCGCGCAACCTTTTCCGACGCGCCGCCCTGCTCGGCAATCGCCGGCGCCACACTCACTGCACAGGCCAGACGCTCGGTTACAAAAGCAGCCTGATCGCTTTCGCCGCCGCCCGGCATATCGTTTGCCGTCAACACCACATGGCAACGAGTTGCGAGCACCGTGTCGATCATTGCGGACACGAGCTCGCGCAGACGTTGGGGGCCAACAGCATGCCAGCCGCCCATGCAAAGTGTCAGCCCCGTTTGGAATAGCGGCGATTCGGAACTTTTGAGCAGATGGCGCCAGCCGCGATCCGTAAGCTCATCGAGCGCAACGGACACAAAGGGCTGATCGGCATAGGGTCCATCCAGGTACAGGCGTTTTGCAATCTGATCCTGCCCCGCGCCCAGCTCGCCCTCGAGCATAAGGGGCACCCCACGCGCATAGCTCCCACGTACGGGGGCAGCGACCGCCGCCGCATCTTCGACGATGCCGTACGTGCTCGACGCGTAGCGAGCCTCGACTTCGTCGGCATTGAGCCACTCGATGCCCGCATGCGTCGCAGCGGCGCGCACCTCATGCGCCACGACCACCCAAAGCGCTCCGCGCTCCTTGGCCGTCGGGCGCACCGTCAAGCTCAACCGCACGCCCTCGTGGCCCATCACCAGGCGCGCCCCATCGCCCACGCGAGCGAGACGCTCGGAAACAAAAGCGGCGATATCCTGCTCGAGTGCCGCGTCACTCATAGTCGAGATCACAACGCCACCGCGCTCGTCGACTGCCAGCGCCGATACTCCGGCTGCGGACAATGCCTCAATCAGAATCTGCAGCTTGGCATCGCTATCCATGATTTGCCCCTGTCCGCGGCGACGTGCAACCGCCGACGGTCGCACGACCGAATGTTTCAAAATTGAACGATATTACTCACCAAACACTATAGGGCAAAAGTCGCCGTCCTGCGAGTATATGAATTGCCCCGCATCGCCATCCTGGCGGGGCGATAAGAGCTCTTCGGGACCTATCAACCTGCGGACAAGCCATACCCGCAAGAGCTCCTATCGCTCCACCGCAGGTATGCGCTCGCCAGCACGCAACACGCAAATCAGCTACTTCTCTACCAGATTCCCAGCACGTGCTGCATTCCCAAACTCATGCATGCAATGCCAATCCAGCAGCAAAAGCCCAACGCGATGGGTTTGCCGCCCTTTTTGACCAGCTCGACGATATCGGTATTAAAGCCAATAGCCGCCATGGCCATCACGATAAAGAACTTCGAAAGCTCCTTGATGGGCGCCGTAATGGACGCGGGAAGCTGAAGCACCGTGGTGATTACGCTCGCCAGCACAAAGAACAGCACAAACATGGGAAACGCGCGTTTAAGCGAAAACGTGCTTTTGGCGTCGCCGCCGGCCTTGCGCGCCAGATGCATCTGCCAGCATGCGAGAACCAACGTAATGGGAATAATGGCCAGCGTCCTGGTGAGCTTGACCACCGTGGCGCTCTCGAGCACATTGGCGCCGGGATGCATGCTGTCCCAGGCGCTCGCCGCAGCCGTTACCAACGAGGTGTCGTTGATGGCGGTGCCGGCAAACAGACCAAAGCCCTCGTTGGTCAGCCCGAGCATGCCGCCGAGCGTCGGAAACACGAGCGCCGCGATAACGTTAAACAGGAAGATGACCGAAATAGCCTGGGCAATCTCGCGATCGTCGGCATCGATGACGGGTGCGGTCGCGGCGATGGCAGAACCGCCGCAAATCGACGAACCCACACCCACAAGCGTCGCGATCTTGCTCGGCACGTTCATGACGTGGCAGAGCACGAAGGCGACAACAAGCGAGGTCGAGATCGTCGCCACGATAATCGGCAGCGACTGGGCGCCCTTGGACAGAATCTGCGAGAGGTTCATGCCAAAGCCAAGCAGGATAACCGCGTACTGCAAGACTTTTTTGGACGTATAGGTGACGCCAGCGGCGAGCTGTTCGCGACGATTCTTGGGAAAGACGAGCGCCAGAACCATGCCAAAGAGGATGGCAAATACCGGACCGCCGACCACCTCAATTTGTTTGCCGAGCAACGTCGCGGGAATGGCGATGATCAGGCAGAACAAAACGCCTTTCCAGCGCTCGCGTACGATATTTGCCAGTTGCATATGGGATTCCTTCTTTCTATTTCACGTTTGCGACGGCTTATGATACGGCAACATTGAGCGCAGCCTTGCACAAACACAGACTAAGATGCCGCAATAGTTCTTGGGCAACAGCCGAATTACCCACCGCGGAGAGCTGATTCGCGGCATAATTAACAACTGACATATGAGTTTGATAGAACAGTTGCGAGGCGCTATGGAAGAATCGATGCACGTCGGCGAGCAGGAAACGAGCCTACAGGACCAGTCCTACCACACCATTCGACGCAAAATCGTCTACCTGGACTACAAGCCGGGCGAAAAGCTGGGCGTCAAGCAACTTTGCGACGACCTGGATATGGGGCGCACGCCCGTGCGCGAGGCTTTGGTTCGCTTGGCGCAGGAAGGCCTGGTGCGCACCGTGCCCCAGAGCGGCACCTACGTCTCACCCATCAACCTCACCCTTGCCGAGAGTGCCTGCTACATCCGCGAACATCTGGAAAAGCAGGTGATTGTGGAGTGCTGTGCGCGAGCCACGTCGGCCGGCATCGAGCAGCTCGACCGCGCCATCGTGCTGCAGGAAAAAGCCATGGCCGAAGAGGATCGCATCGGCTTCTTTTTGAGCGACAACCTCATGCATCACATGATTTTTAGCATCGCATGTCGCAGCACCGTTTGGTCGTGGCTCGAAGAGACCAATGCCGACCTGGAGCGCTTCCGCTGGCTGCGCGCCGCCACGCAGGTTCTCGACAATCGGGACATCGTGAACGAGCACAAGCAGATTCGCCGCGCTATCGCCGGTCGCGACCCCATCGAAGCGAGCTTTTTAGTCAGCAAGCATCTGCACATGATGTTCCGCAACCAAACCGAGGTTCTGGACCAGTTCCCCGAGTACTTCGAGACCAGCAAGCTCCGCTAACCTGCCAAAAAGGGACAGGTTTATTTCGGCAGGTTTTATCTGGGCAAATGCAACAAGGCCCGACTCCGCCACAACGGAGCCGGGCCTTGTTGTTGGCGCGTTTCGACAACAGAGCACTCGATGTCAGTCGTCAACAGTGAGCGAGCCGCATTTGCGCCAAGGTGACGTGAAATGAGAGGGCGCTGACCTTCTGGTCGCGCCCTCGAAATTGAACGTCAGATTGGCGTGAATGCGGCTCGCGCAGCGTCGACCGGTCCGCCGTTCGGCAGAACGGCGGAACAACAATTACTCGACAGTAACGCTTTTCGCCAGGTTACGAGGCTGGTCAACGTCGCAACCGCGCAGGATGGCCACCTCGCGGGCGAGCAGCTGCAGCGGAACGCTCGCCGTGATGGGGCTGAACACGTCACGGACGGACGGCACGCGAATGATGCAGTCGGCAATCTTGTTGATTTCCTCGTCGCCCTCGGTAGCAACGACGATGACCTTGGCGCCGCGAGCCTTGCACTCCATGAGGTTCGACACCGTCTTATCGTATGTTGCGCTCTTGGTTGCCACCGCGATGACAGGGAAACCCGGATCGATCAGCGCGATGGGGCCGTGCTTCATCTCGCCGGCGGCATATGCCTCGGCATGCAGGTAGCTGACCTCCTTGAGCTTAAGCGCGCCCTCATAAGAAATGGCGGCGCCCATGCCGCGACCCACAAACAGCGCGGACTGCGCGTCCTTGCACACAAGCGCGGCCTCGTGCACGGCCTCGGTCTGCGTATCCAGGATCCACTGGATCTGCTCGGCCGTATCGGAAAGCTCGCGGAACAGCATGCGCGTCTGCTTGGTGGTCAAGCGGTACTTGACCTGCGCCAGCAGCAAGGCCAAAAGCGTGAGGCTCACGACCTGACCGATGAAGCTCTTAGTCGAGGCGACTGCAATCTCCTTGTTGGCCTTGGTGTAGATGACGCCGTCGCTTTCGCGCGCCACCGGGCTGCCCACCACGTTGGTGATGCCAAAGACCTTGGCGCCCTTGATGCGCGCATCGCGAATGGCGGCAAGGGTGTCGGCCGTCTCGCCCGATTGGGACACGGCCACGACGAGCGTCGTCGGCGTGATGATGGGGTTGCGGTAGCGGAACTCGCTAGCCGCCTCAACCTCGGTAGGAATACGAGCCCAGCCCTCAATAAGGTTCTTGGCGATGAGTCCGGCGTGGTAGCTGGTGCCGCAGGCAATCACATATACGCGGTCGATATCGTTGAGTTCCTCGAGCGAAAGGCCCAACTCGTCGATATCGAGCTCACCGGCAGGGGTCATGCGGCCCACCAGCGTGTCGCGCACCACGCGCGGCTGCTCGTGAATCTCCTTGAGCATAAAGTCGGGATAACCGCCCTTTTCGGCCATGTCCAGGTCCCAGTCGATATGGGTGATCTTGGGCTCAATCACATTGCCGGCCTCGTCGGTATACTCGACGCCTGCGGGCGTGAGCTTGGCAAACTGACCATCTTCGAGCACCACGACATCGCGGGTGGCATCGATAAGCGCGATCACATCGGAGGCAACGTAGGAGCCGGTCTCGCCCACGCCGACCACAATCGGGGAGTCCTTGCGGGCAACGGCGATCACGCCAGGTTCGTCGGCGCACACGGCGGCCAGGCCATAGGCGCCCACCACGTGGGTGCAGGCCTCGCGCACGGAAGCCATCAGGTCGCGCGTCTCGGCATAGGCCTCTTCGATCAAGTGCGCGAAAACTTCGGTATCGGTCTCGCTCTTAAAGTGATGGCCGCGGCCCTCCAGCTCTTCGCGCAGCTCGGCGAAGTTCTCGATGATGCCGTTGTGGACGATGGCGATGCGACCATCGCAGCTGGTGTGGGGATGGGCGTTGACAACGGAAGGCTTGCCGTGAGTGGCCCAGCGGGTATGGCCGATACCGCAGGTAGCGTCGCTGTCGATATTGGAAAGCTCGCTCTCCAGGCCCGCAACCTTACCCACGCGGCGGATGACGTCGAGGTGAGCCGCGGCGCCCTCGCCCACCTCGAGCGCGACGCCCGAGGAGTCATAACCGCGATATTCCATACGCTTAAGGCCCGTGACCAGAATGTTCTTTGCAATATCAGAGCCGGTGTAGCCGACAATTCCGCACATAGGATAAATCCCTTCGCTCGCGTGACTGCAAAACGCCCACGCACGACGGGCGCTGAGACGTATAACGTCCGAGTATTGTACTCACACAAACGCAAGCTGATATACCAGAAGTGGTATCTTAAACTGGATACCACTCGATGCACACACCCTACCACCACAACGGTAACAGGCACCTTTGCTGTGGTTGGCACTCCCCTAGGGACGCAGGCGGCGTTCGAGCCGATTGCCCAGGGCCGTGAGTGCCATAACAATGACGTAGTAGACCACGGCCACCACTAAAAACGGTTCAAAGGCTCGATAGGTGAGCGCCTGCACGCTCTGGGCGGCGCGCATCATATCCATCAGGCCGATGGTTGCCACCAGCGAGGAGCTCTTGAGGACCGTGATCACTTCGTTGACCAGAGCAGGGGCAATCGAGCGCATCGCCTGCGGAACGATGATCTTGCGCATCATGGGAACATAGCGAAGCCCGATGGCCCGAGCGGCATCGTACTGCCCCCGGTCAACGCCCTCGATACCACCGCGCACCGTCTCGGACACCGTCGCTGAGCCGTTGAGCCCCAGCGTAATGGCACCGGCGGCAAACATCGAAATTTTGAAGCCCGTGAGCTGCGGCGTCGCAAAGTACGCCAAAAAAAGCAACACGATGAGCGGCACGCCGCGAAAGATAGAGGTGTAGAAGTTGAGCACCGCACGCAATGGGCGACAGGGCAAAACCTTGAGCACGGCAATGAGAAAGCCCAGGACGAGTGCTAGGGCCAGCGCGGCGGCCGTCACCTGACAGGTCACGACCAGGCCGCTCATAAACATCGGTATATATGGTTCTAGCAGTTCAAACTTCATCAGCATGCCCTTGGCGCGCGCCTCACCGGCTCGCTATTTTCCGGCAACCGTCGACGTACCGGAAGCGGAATAGTCGCCGTTCCACATGAAGTCGGCGCCCACATACTGCTTGATGCAGTCATCGATGGTGCCGTCCTCGAGCATCTCGCCGATGCATTCGTCAAGCGCCGCGACAAATCCGGCACCCTTCTTGGCCATCAGGCGGTACACGCCCACGTGATCGCTCGTCTCGGAGCGATCGAGCAGGCCCAGCACCAGGCCCTCATTCGCATCGCGCATGGACTGGCCCTCGGCGCCGTCACACAGGTAGGCATCGATGCGCCCGGCGAGCACCTCTTGCAGGCACTGGTCGCCACCGTCGTACGTGTGAATATCAGCATCGGGCATGACCTTGGCGATGAACTTGTTCTGCACGGTACCGGTGGTGCAGGCGATAGACTTGCCGACGAGGTCCTCAACGCGCTTGACGGGATCGCCGCCGAGCGTGAGAACGCCCACAAGCGGCTGATAGTAGCCGCGCGTGAAGTCGTAGGTCTGCTCGCGCTCTTCGTTGGAGCTCATCGCCATGGTAAAGGCCTTGTCATCGCTCTGCACCGATGCAAGCGTGGCGGCAAAGTCCTGCGGCTCAAAGTCGTAAGAAAAGCCCAGGCGCGAGACCATCTCGTCGGCAATGGCGATATCCAGGCCGACAACCTTCTGCTTGCCGTCCGACTGCGTCTCCAGATAGCGATAGGGCGCAAAGGCATCGTCGCCCACAAAGGTGAGCTTGGCGCCCTTGATATCGTCGCCCGCAACCGCGGCAGAACCGGCGGCAGAGCCCTTGTCAGCGCCACTGCCAGCGCAACCGCTCGCCGCAACCATTGCAGCACCGGCGATCAAACCCAGGAAATCACGACGAGAAACAGCGCGAGTCATACCAAAGCCTTTCAATCTACGATCAAAACGGCTTCTATTGTAGACACTCCACTGTTTAACGCGCAGCCCAGCCGCGCCAAAACCACCACAAAGGGGGACAGGCACCTTTGTGTGGTCTGGACTCCGGTGTTTGCCCAGATAAAACCTGCCAAAATAAACCTGCCCCTAATTGGTGGGTTTTGACACCCTGGGAACGGGCGATGCTACAATCTGACTCGTACTTGAAACGCATCAAAGGGGCCGCTATGGCAAAGATAAAAATCAGCGACGTCGCGCGCGAGGCAGGAGTCTCGCTGGGCACGGTATCCAACGCGCTCAACCACCCCGAAAAGCTGCGCCCCGAGACCCTCAAGCTCATCAACGAGACCATCAATCGCCTTGGCTACCTGCCCAACCAAAGCGCTCGTCAGCTCGCGGGCGGCGCCACCAAGTCCTTTGGCCTGGTCCTCCCCCGTCTCGACCATGGCTTCTCGCTCCAAATTGCCAGCGGCGCCCATAACGAGGCCCGCAAGCACGGCTATGACCTGCTCATCGCCAACGCCGATAACGACGACATCCTCGAGGACCACTACCTGCGCTATTTTATGGGCACGCAGATGTCCGGCGTCATGGTCCAGCCCATGGCGTCCCCCGACTGGCACCCCGCCATGACCAAGATGCCCGTGCCGATCGTCCATCTGGACATCCACTGTTCCGAGCCAGGTTACTACGTGGCCGCCGACAACGAGGCACAGGGACGCATTATCGCCGAGCTTGCCATCGCCCGCGGCGCACACCATATCACCGTTGTGGGCAGAGCGGCATTTATGCAGCTCACCCTGCGCGTGCTTGGCATTCACAAGGCCCTCGCCCTGCATCCCGATATCAAAATTGAGGTCATTGACGCCGGAGAATGGAATACCGCTGCCGATGGTTACAGCATCGGCGCTCAGATTGCCGAGCGCTCTACCGGCGAGCGTCCCGATTTTGTCATCGGCCTTACCGATGTATTGGCCTCGGGCGTTATCTCGGCGTTGACCGACAAAGGCATCTCCGTCCCCGAGCAGCTTCGTGTGGCCGGCTGCGACGGCAACCCGCTTGCATGGAGCGGGTCGGTCCCCCTCACCACGGTGGCACCCCCGGGCTACGAGATTGGCCGCAAGGGTGTCCAGCTGCTCATGGAGCAAATCGAGAACAAGGCGCCGGCAAAAACCAAGCACATCCGCATTGGTTCCGCAGCGCGAACCGTTACTGCGGTCACAGCCGCCGAGGACATCAACCGTCAGGAACTCGTGCGGCCGTTCCTCTTGGAGCGCGCCAGTACCCAGGCGAGCAGCCAAGCCGAAGCCACCGCCATCAACCTCGGCGCGTATCTATAGCACGTCAGCCAGTATGCCAAAACGCCACTTAAGCAAAAGAGGGCCGACTATTGCCGAACCTCTTTTGCTTAAGCGCAAAGTCAACCGATTGTTCGTTTCAGCTCCGCAATTGTCTAGCGCACGGCCTTGACCGCCGCCGTAAGGTCGAACAACGTATCGAGCACGGCCTCGCAGCCATCCACCACGTCCTGCGGCAGCGGCACGATA
>CAUFWM010000053.1 GCA_959596505.1 uncultured Collinsella sp. | reverse complement strand
TGATTTCGATGAACTCATGTAAGGAAACGAGCATGTTAGATAGATTTACCGATCGCGCGCGTAAGGTCATGTCCATGGCCAAGCAAGAGGCGCTTGATCTTCATTCAAATAAGGTGGGCACCGAGCACCTGCTGCTCGCGCTTGCCAAGGAGGACGAGGGCATTGCCGCCGAGGCACTGCGTTCGCTCGACATCTCCTACGATGACATCATGGATACTCTCAAAGAGGTCCAGACCACGGTTCCCGAGCCCAGCGAGGAGACCGAGGCGGCCAAGCTCGCCTTTACGCCGCTCGTCATTAGCGTTATGGAGCGTTCATTCCGCGTGGCGCGTGAGAATAACCAGACCTACGTGTCGACCGAGCACTTGCTGATCGGCATCGTCGAAGAGGGCAACGGCATGGCCATGGACATCCTCATGCGCCTGGGTGTGTCGTCCGCCTCTATCAAAAAGGCTATCGAGAAACTCACCGCCAAGGACCAGGACAAGAAGCGTCCGCTCGCCGGCGCCGGTGCTGGTCGTCCCGGTGCGGGCCTGCCGTTCTTTAGCGGCTCGGATGCCTCTCAGCAAAAGGGGAGTGGCACCGATACGCTTAAGCAGTTCGCGACTAACCTCACGCAGAAGGCGCGCGACGGCGAGCTCGACCCTGTAATTGGTCGCGAAAAGGAAGTCCAGCGTATGATGGAAATTCTTTCGCGCCGCACCAAGAACAACCCGCTCATTCTGGGCGACCCCGGCGTGGGCAAGACGGCCATCGTCGAGGGCCTGGCTCAGCAGATTGCAGCCGGCAACGTGCCCGAGAACCTCATGAACCAGAATATCTGGACGCTCGACCTGCCGGGCCTCGTGGCGGGCGCCAAGTATCGCGGCGAGTTTGAGGAGCGCCTCAAGAACGTGATCCAAGAGGCCACCGAAGCCGACGACGTCATCCTGTTTATCGACGAGATGCACACCATCATCGGTGCCGGTTCTGCCGAGGGCTCCATCGACGCGAGCTCCATGCTCAAGCCCGTGCTCGCGCGCGGCGCCTTCCAGATTATCGGCGCCACCACGGCCGAGGAATTCCGCAAGTACCTCACCAAGGACCCGGCTTTCGAGCGTCGCTTCCAGACCATCGATGTCGAGGAGCCGAGCGTCGAGGACACGGTCAAGATCCTGACCGCGCTCAAGCCGCGCTACGAGGAGCACCACCATGTGCGCTATACGCAGGGTGCTATCGAGGCCGCCGCGAACCTCTCCAACCGCTACATCCAGGATCGCTTCCTGCCCGATAAGGCCATCGACCTCATTGACGAGGCCGGTGCCCGCGCTCGCATCGCCGCGAATCGCGCGCCCGAGCCGGTGCGTGAGGCCGAGCATCGCGTGGAGGAGCTTAAGGCCGCCGCGCAGGAGGCCACCGAGAGCGACGACATGAACAAGGCCGCCGAGATCACCGAGCAACAGAAGGCCGCCGAGATTGAGCTCGCCGAGGCCAAGGCCGCCTGGACCGCCGAGCTCGACGCCAGCCCGCTCACCATCGATGTGAGTCAGATCGCCGATATCGTGTCCGTGACTTCGGGCGTGCCGGTGTCCTCGCTTACCGAGAGCGAGAGCCGTCGCCTGCTGCAGGCCGAAAGCGTGCTCAAGACGCGCATCATCGGTCAGGATGAGGCTGTCGAGGCAGTTGCCAAAGCCGTGCGCCGCAGCCGCTCGCCGCTCAAGGACCCGCGTCGCCCCGGCGGCAGCTTTATCTTCCTGGGTCCCACCGGCACGGGCAAGACCGAGCTCGCCAAGACGCTCGCCGAGTACCTCTTTGGCAGCAAGGATGCGCTCATCAGCTTCGACATGTCCGAGTTCGGTAGCGAGTTCGAGGTCTCCAAGCTCATCGGTAGCCCTCCGGGTTACGTCGGTCACGACGAGGGCGGCCAGCTCACCAAGGCCGTTCGTCGTCACCCGTACTCGGTCGTGCTGTTCGACGAGATCGAGAAGGCGCACCCCGATATCTTCAACATCTTGCTGCAGGTGCTGGAGGAGGGCCGCCTGACCGATAGCCAGGGCAAGACGGTAGACTTCCGCAACACCGTGATCATCATGACGTCCAACGTGGGCGCCCGCGAGATTGCGCAGGATGCGAGCGTTGGCTTTGGCACCACCGGCGAGCAGGGTCTCACGTCGAGTGAGATCCGTGGTCGCGCGATGGGCGAGCTCAAGCGTCTGTTCCGCCCCGAGCTGCTCAACCGTATCGATGACATTGTGGTGTTCCAGAAGCTCTCGGGCGAGAATCTCACCAAGATCGCGCACCTGCTGGTGGACGACCTGCGTCAGCGTTTGATTGCCAACGGCATGAACATCAAGCTCACCGATGCGGCCTATGACAAGATCGTGGCCGAGGGCACCGACCTCACCAACGGTGCGCGTCCGCTGCGCCGTGCCATCCAAAAGCTCATCGAGGACCCGCTGTCCGAGGAGCTTCTGGCCGGCGAGTGGGGCGAGGGCGATACCGTCCTGTGCGACGTGGCCGATGGCAAGTTTGTCTTTAGCCACGGCACGGGCGAGATCCCGGCACCGCGTCCGGCGGGCACGCTCGGTGGCGATACCGCCCCGGCGGCACCGCACACCGGCAACGCCGCGCCCGTGAGCGGCGGCGTGACCTCGGGCCCCGGCGGCATGATGCAAGCCGGTTCCGGCGCGCTGTAGGGCGTAACATAGCTTTGCGAAGGGGCACTCCTGTCGGGGCGCCCCTTTTTTATGAGTAAATGGTGCTATACTCGAAATATAAATATGTATAGCAGAAGGAGCTAGCATGCCAATATCGGTACTCGACTCACGGCCGGTCCAGATGAATGTACGCATGGATCGCCAACTCAAAGAGGCTGGGGACGCCGTGCTGGCGCATATCGGCATGACGCCGTCACAAGCTGTGAGGGAGCTGTGGCAGTACTTGACCGAGAACGGTCATATGCCCGTCGCAAAAAAGAATGATGACGAAGTCCTGCCTGACGACATACGATCGAAGGTGAGTTCGTCCCGCGTCTCGGAAGGGGCTGCGTTAATTTCGAATTTTTATGAGCGGTTCTCGATTCAGAGGCCGAGCCCCGATGAAGCCTTTGATTACGACGAGTTATACGATCAAATGATGAGCGAGAGATTCAGTGATTGGATCGAATTATGAGCGGCGTCGGAACGAAACGTGTGCTCAAGCTGCTGATCGACACGAACGTCTGGCTAGATTACTTTCTCGCTCGCACGAATGCGACCAGGCCGATAGTCGAGCTCCTTTCTCGCGCGGCGGAAGCGGAGGATATCGTCCTCTTCTCGTCCTCCCTGTCTGTCAAAGACGTCTATTACATTCTGGGAAGGACGATGAAGGCCGACGCCCGCCGTGAGGGGGCTCTCACTCCCGAAGCCATCGCCGGTGCCGACGAGACAGCGTGGGCGTGCGTTCGCCTGATTCGGCAAAAGTCGATTATTGCCTCGGTCGGTGCAGACGAGGTCTTCGACTCCTTTGTGTTCAAGTATCATCACAACGACTTTGAGGACGACCTGATGCTGGGCGTCGCCAATCGCATTGATGCCGATTACGTCGTGACCGAGGACAAGAATCTTATTAAGCATACCAATGGTGTATGCATTAACGTTCAACAGGCGTTGAAGTTGGTTGAAGGATCCAACGTCCCTTCGGCGCGGCCCGTCTAACCTGCTTTATCTTGATAAAGTGGCGTTTCCTCGCCGTTAGCCGATGATGCGAGAGCGCTCGGCGTTTTCGACTGGTTTATGCAAACGAAGTCTGGGAATATACAAGGCGCATGTCTTATTGTCTAACCAGTTGCGCCAAGGAGGCACCATGGACTACAAGATTACTGGCTACGAGCCCGCCCAGCTGTTCCATTTCTTTGAGGAGATCAGCGCGATCCCCCGTGGGTCTGGCAACGAGAAGGGCATCAGCGATTTCTTGGTTGCGTTTGCCAAGGAGCGCGGCCTCGACGTGTATCAGGACGAGGTCTACAACGTCATCATTCGTAAGCCCGCATCTGCCGGCGCCGAGAATGCCCCGACCGTGATGCTGCAGGGCCACATCGACATGGTGTGCGACAAGCTTGGCTCCGTTGAGCACGACTTTACGACCGATGGTATCGACCTGGTCGTCAAGGACGGCGTCCTCACCGCTAACGGCACCACCCTGGGCGCCGACAACGGCATTGCTGTCGCTCTGATGCTCACCGTGCTCAACGACGATTCGATTGCTCATCCGGCCCTCGAGTGCGTGTTCACCACCGACGAGGAGACTGGCCTGGTTGGCGCCGAGACGCTCGACAAGTCCCAGATTAGCGCCCGCACCATGATCAACCTCGATTCCGAGGAGGAGGGCGTGGCCACCGTCAGCTGCGCCGGCGGTGTCGTCGTTACCTACACCTGCCCGATCGTGCGCGAGCACAAGACCGGCAGCACCCTTACGCTCGAGATCTCCGGCCTGCTGGGTGGTCACTCCGGCGCCGACATCCACCTGGAGCGCGGCAACGGCAACCTCATCATGGCCCGCATCATCGACCGCCTGATGGTTGCCGGCGAGCCCGCCATCGTCAGCTTTAACGGCGGCACTAAGGACAACGCCATCAACCGTGAGTGCAAGGCCGAGCTGGTCTACACTGATCACGCTGCCGCCGAGGCCGCGGCCCAGATCGCAAAGGGCATCATTGCCGACGTCACTGCCGAGCTCGAGGTCTTTGACCCCGGCTTTACCTGCACCGTCGAGATTGCCGACGACGCCGAGGTCGAGGCCATGGATCAGAAGTCCGCGCTTGCCCTCATCCGCGCCCTGCGTCTTGCCCCTAACGGCGTGATTCGCCGCAACGTCGCCACCGACGGCTCCGTCGAGGTTTCCTCCAACATCGGTGTGGTTGCCACTTCTGACGACGAGGTCAAGATCATGCTGTCCCCGCGCTCCTCGATTACCTCGCTGCAGAACGAGTTCAAGGACCGCCTGCAGACGCTGGCCGATGTCCTGGGCTTCGACGCCAAGTTCGAGTTCGAGTATCCCGGCTGGAGCTATGCCGAGCATTCGCCGGTCCGCGACATCTTTGTCGAGAGCTATCGCGAGCTCTTTGGCTCCGAGCTGCGCATCGAGTCCATTCACGCCGGCCTTGAGTGCGGCCTGTTTGCCGAGGCCCTGCACGGCCTGGACGCCATCGCCGTGGGCCCGACGCTCTCCGATGTCCACACCCCGGACGAGAGCATGGAGCTCGCTTCTGCCGAGCGCTTCTACGAGCTGCTCATCGACGTCCTCAAGCGCCTCGCTGCGTAAAGGTTGCGCTAGCAGCAGTCCGAGCCACGTGCTAGCGGATTGCAAATGACATTATGAGAGGGGGCATCTGAGCTTTTGCGACGGGTGCCCCCTCTCTTCTTTTAAGAAATGGGAAATTGATTGGCGTCTAGCCCATATCCGCCTTGATGAGGTCGATGGTGCGCTGGCAGTTTTCGCGGACGGGGCCGAGCATATGCTCGCGCAGGTCCGCCATGCCGGGCAGGTCGGCATATTCGTCCATGACCTCTTCCATGCAAATGGGTACCTCGTAGGCGAGGTCCATCATGGCCGCAAAGCAAAACTTCTCGGATAGCCCGGCATCGGTAAGCGCCGCCTCCAGCGCGGGGTCGCCCATACCGTGGTATCGGCGGATAGCGCCTGGACCGATGCGTCCCACACGGTTTTCGCCGCCAACGCTCATGGCAAGGCGCGCTCGGCGGCGCATGCGCTCATATGCCAAACCCGATGCGACATCGTACATTCGAGCCATCATGGCTGCGCCGTCGTTTCCAAGGAGCAGGGAATAGTTTTTCGCATGCGCATCCGGTGCGCCGATAATGGCGTTGAAGAACAGTATTTGCGTAAACAGATACAGGTTAAGTTGATGGTGGCTCGTATTTATGAGGAGCTCTTGAATGTCGCGGGTGGTCGGGCCGCCGTCTGCCGTGTACTTTTGGGCGGGCATCACCCCAAGTGCCTGGCAGAGGTCTTCTTGATGTAGACGCCTGATCGTTCCGTCTTCGACTTTCATGCGGTCATAGCGCTCAACAATGAGGGCAGGTTCGTCCTCAAACATACGATATTCGACGTTTGCCGTTGCGATACCGGCGCGCTGGGCGCTTTTCATGCAGATAAACTCATTGAGAGCCTCGAGTTTAAATCCGATAACGCCATTTTTGAAAATATGCGTCGTGGGCGAGGAGCCCACACATTCGCACCAGCGACCGTCTATGAGTGCGAGTGCGAACTTGCCCTGGTTGCCTCCAAGTGACCAACTTTCATCTAGACCCATCCACGATGCATCGCGGTCATCTCTGATCGACTTGAGACGCAGCGCAATCTCGTGATCGCCTATAGGGCGGTATTCGCTGGTGCGATGCAGGACGGCGTTGACGTCTTCTTCGGCACAAAACTGCACTCCACCCGGACAGTCAAGTCCGATATGGCTGAGTAGCGCAACGGCATTGTTGGGTCTAACGTCGAATTCGGCAGCAATCGCTTTTCGCTGATCCTCGCTGTCGGGTAGAAGGCCAAACAGGTACGGATTCATGACCTGTTGTCCGTATGTGCGATTCGATACGGGTATGTTGGTCGATAGGGCTGGCCCGTCATAGTCATGATCGTAGGTAAAGCTGATAAGACCGTTCTCATCTTGCGTGAGCGTTCCCGCAGGTACGCCGCAAATAATGGTCCGAAGTGATGTTCTGGCCATTGGCTATTTCCCGTCAGGCTTTGGTTGGACAGATGCGTTTGCGGCAATCGAGACTCCGAGATTGGACATGGCGAAATCTGCGAAGGCTTTGTCGTAGAGTTCAGACGTAAAGGGGGCGTCTGCAAGAACCGGAATGGCGGCGCAGCAACGGTAGCTATGAGAGGGACGTTGAGCGCGATGGCGTCTGGGGGTACTGTGAGGTTGCAAATCGGCACGCGGAACGTTGGCTGATTGCTCATTTTTCGTTTCGCCTATATCCCCTTGAGCGGCGAGCGCCAGTCCGAGAGCATTGAAGATTGCCAATAGCTTGTCGAGTCGAATGCCGGTGGCATCTCCTAGCTCGAGCGATGCGAGCAGGCGCTCCGAAACACCGGCTTTTTTAGCGAGCGCCACACGGGTGATTCCCTGTGCCTCGCGTGCCTGGCGCACGTAGATGCCAGCTTGGCGCGGTGTGGTGATGGGAAGGGTATCCACGGCGATCTCCTAACGTGCAGACTTTTGCATATTAGTATGACATGCAAAAGTCTGCACGAATAGGCATTATGCAAAACTCTGCATGAGACCCCTACATTGACGTTGGCTTATGAGAGGCGTTTTTTATATCGTGAGGATCCCCAGATGCTCAAGTAAGATCTTAAGCCCGATGAGGACGAGTACGACGCCACCCACGATGGTGGCGGGTTTTTCGTAACGCGCGCCAAAGGTATGGCCGATCGCTACGCCGGCGACGGAGAAGATAAACGTTGTGACGCCGATAAGCGATACAGCGGGAACGATGTCAACCGAGAGCGCCGCAAACGAGATACCTACGGCTAGGGCGTCAATCGAGGTGGCAATGGCAAGAATCAGATATTCTGCCAGGTCAATTTTTTCAGCATCCTTGCCGTCGCCCTCATCCTCGTCTTCGGTAAAGGCTTCCCACAGCATTTTGCCGCCGATAAAGGCCAATAGGATAAAGGCGATCCAATGGTCGATGGGTCCGATGATGTCCATGAATTGACTGCCGAGCGCCCATCCGATTACGGGCATGCCGGCCTGAAAGCCGCCAAAGAACAGACCGAGCACCACGGCGACTTTAAGGTTGATCTTCTTCATGCCGAGACCCTTGCAGATGGAAACAGCAAAAGCGTCCATCGAAAGGCCAACGGCGAGCAACACGAGCTCTGCGAGTCCCATAGTCTGGCTCCCTCTCTGCGGGCGAGCCCGATTACGCGACTACTCCCTCATTTATATGAGACCCGATGCTACCACATGAGCAGTCAAAGGAGCCCCGTCCCAAATGAGCTACCTAAGCGGTGTTCGCTCATTCTGTAAGCATCGGATTTCGTGGCTGCTGCGGGGACAAACCGTGAGAAACTATTTAGCGTTTATGGAGCGTATGCGATGGGAGCGATGCCTTGGATAAGAACGAGCTGCAAAAGCGTATGGAACAGGCCATCCGCCTGACGGCACCTGGTCAGCCGATCCGCACCGCCCTCGACATGATCATCGCCGGTCACCTGGGCGCCCTTATCTGCGTCGGCGACACCGAAAACGTGCTCGCTGCCGGTAACGACGGCTTCCCGCTCAACATTTCGTTCACCTCGAACCGTCTGTTCGAGCTCTCCAAGATGGACGGCGCTATCGTTATCGACGGCGACCTCACCCAGATCCTGCGCGCCAACTTCCACCTCAATCCCGATCCCTCGCTTGCCACGAGCGAGACGGGCATGCGTCACCGCACCGCCGCTCGCATGTCGGTGCTCACCGATGCCATCGTGATCTCGGTCTCGGCCCGTCGTGCCGTCGTCAACGTGTACGTTCACGGCAAGAGCTACGAGATCCAGCCCGTCACCACCATCATGAGCTCGGTCAACCAGCTCGTCGCCACGCTCCAGACTACCCGTCAGTCGCTCGATCGCTCCCTGCTGCGCCTGACGGCCCTCGAGCTCGACGACTACGTTACGCTCGCCGACATTACCGGTATTTTCTCGAGCTTCGAGATCATGCAGCAGGCAAAGACCGAGCTTAAGGATTGCATCGTCAAGCTGGGCAACCAGGGCAAGCTCGTGCAGATGCAGCTCGAGCAGCTCGCCGGCTCCAGCATGGATACCGAGTACGACCTGATGATTCGCGACTATGCGAGCGATTCCTCCGAGGCAAACGCCGAGAAGATCCGCGCCGAGCTTAGCCGCATGACGCCCAAGGACTTGTCCGACCCACAGCATGTGGCGGCGGTTCTGGGCTACGACGACCTGGACGAGGACTCCGTCATGACGCCGCTGGGCCTGCGCACGCTTTCGCGCGTCTCCGTCGTGCGCGACGGCGTGGCCGAGAAGATCGTCGACGAGTACGGCTCGCTGCAGGAGCTCATGGACGACATCAGCGAGGATCCGGAGCGCCTGGGCGACTTTGGCGTTAACAACCCTGCCATTCTTGCGGACTCCCTGTACCGCATGAAGGGCACCAAACAGGGGAACGCATAATGGCGCCCGTATGCGCCGTGGTCGTTGCCGGTGGCAGCGGCCAGCGCTTTGGTAACCCCGGTGGCAAGCAGCTCGTCAACGTAGCGGGTCGTCCGCTTATGAGCTGGTCCATCCGCGCGTTCGATCGTAGCGACAAGGTCGGCCATATCGTGGTGGTGTGTCCTGCCGAGCGCCGTGCCGAGATGCGCCGCCTGGCCATCGACCCGTTTGACTATGACACGCCCATCAGCTTTGCCGATGCCGGCAATACCCGTCAGGATTCCACCCGTGCCGGCGTGCATGCGGTTCCGGCAGGCTTTGAATACGTCGCCATTCACGACGGCGCTCGTCCGCTCATCACGACCGAGGCCATCGATCATGCGATCGACGTGCTTGTGGGCGACCGCTCGCTCGACGG
>CAUFWM010000052.1 GCA_959596505.1 uncultured Collinsella sp. | reverse complement strand
AATGCCCTGCCTTTTTCATGCCACCTTGTACGCTCTGGGGGCCGCTCGCTTGCGTTTGCTCAACCTGTTGCGTTCCGTCGATCCCTTGGGGACGGAGGAAAACGGATCATTTTGAGGTGCGATTTCGGAAGTATGCGGCAAAATCTTGATAGGTCGACCACACCGCATATGCTCAAGCGCTCTACCTGCGGATTTGTTATCGCAAAACCCCTGTGTGCTCGGCAAGTTCATAATTTGCCGCATACTTCCGAAAACGCCGCCGATTTCCATGCGAGAGATGAGAGCAGATCACCGCTGGAGCGCAGCATTTCCCCAGATAAAACCGACCAAAATAAACCTGTCCCTTTTTGGCAGGGAACGTTGCCCCAACGAGCACGTCGGATTCCCGGGCCGGGCGGCACAGGGGTTAAGTTTGTCGCGAGTTCCGCATGAGCCGGAGGCCACTTAATGTGGCCTCCGTGCGAGCCAGGACTGTAGAGCAGCAAACTTAACCCCTGTGCCGCCCGGCCCGGGAATCCGCCCCCCGCGCACAGGAGGAGATTCCTTTTGTGTAGGCTTTGCGGAAATGTGCTCATTTTGGGATACGCCCGGCGGCGTGGTCTGTTGACGGCACAGCTAACGGCACGTATCCTATCGAACTGCGTGTTTCGTAGGGGGATGCTGACCCCTCGATTCAAGCCGTTGCACTTTACAGAAAGCTGGAATCATTCGAGAAGGAGTACGCTTTGCCTACTATTAACCAGCTGGTTCGCCAGGGCCGTCGTTCCGTGCCCAAGAAGTCCAAGAACGCTGCTCTGCAGCACAACTCCCAGAAGCGCGGCGTGTGCACCCGCGTCTTCACCACGAGCCCCAAGAAGCCGAACTCGGCTCTTCGTAAGGTTGCCCGTGTTCGCCTTGTCAACGGCATCGAAGTTACTGCTTACATCCCGGGTGAGGGCCACAACCTGCAGGAGCACTCCATCGTGCTCGTCCGCGGCGGTCGTGTCCGTGACCTCCCTGGTGTCCGTTATCACGTCATCCGTGGCGCCTACGACGCTGCTCCGGTCCAGAACCGTATGCAGGCCCGTTCCAAGTACGGTGCTAAGCGCCCCAAGGCTAAATAAGCCAGATAACGTTTTGATACTTTCGCCGTGTGCCGCCTAAGCGCCGCACGGTAGACACTTAAGGAGATTTCACATGCCGCGTCGTGCAGCAGCTAATCGTCGTGAGGTTCAGCCTGACGCCGTTTACAACAACCGCCTGGTGACTCAGCTCATCAACAAGGTCCTTCTTGACGGCAAGAAGGCCACCGCTGAGCGCATCGTTTACACCGCTTTCGAGATCGTTGCCGAGAAGTCCGAGGGTGGCGACGCTCTCGCTACCTTCAAGAAAGCTATGGACAACGTCAAGCCCACGCTCGAGGTTAAGCCCAAGCGTGTCGGTGGCGCTACCTATCAGGTCCCGATGGAGGTCAACTCCCGTCGTTCCACCGCTCTGGGTATCCGCTGGATCGTCAACTTCTCCCGCGCTCGCAAGGAGAAGACCATGGCCGAGCGTCTCGCCAACGAGATCCTCGACGCCTCCAACGGCCTGGGCGCTTCCGTCAAGAAGCGTGAGGACGTCTTCAAGATGGCCGAGGCCAACCGCGCGTTCTCTCACTATCGTTGGTAAGTTAAGGTAAGGAACTAACATGGCTAAGCCTAAGTACAAGCTTTCCGATACCCGTAACATCGGCATCATGGCCCACATCGATGCTGGTAAGACCACCACGACCGAGCGTATTCTTTACTACACCGGTAAGACCCACAAGATCGGTGAGGTCCATGAGGGCGCTGCCACCATGGACTGGATGGTTCAGGAGCAGGAGCGCGGCGTAACCATTACCTCCGCTGCTACCACGTGCTTCTGGAAGAAGGACGGTACCGACTACCGCATCCAGATCATCGACACCCCGGGCCACGTTGACTTCACCGCCGAGGTCGAGCGCTGCCTGCGCGTCCTCGATGGCGCTGTCGCCGTCTTCGACGCCGTTGCCGGCGTTCAGCCCCAGTCTGAGACCGTTTGGCGTCAGGCTTCTACCTTCAACGTCCCCCGCATCGCCTTCATCAACAAGTATGACCGCGTGGGCGCTGACTTCTTCAACGCTATCGAGACCATGAAGGATCGTCTCGACGCCAACGCCGTGGCCGCTCAGGTCCCGATGGGCGCCGAGGACAACTTCTGGGGCGTTATCGACCTGGTCACCATGACCGCATGGGACTTCAAGGCCGACGACAAGGGCATGACCTACCCCGAGCCGATGGACGAGATCCCGGCTGAGTTTGCCGACATCGCTGCCACCAAGCGCGAGGAGCTCCTCGACGCTGCTGCCAGTTTTGACGACGAGCTCATGGAGAAGATCCTCATGGAGGAGGACTTCACCGTCGAGGAGCTCAAGGCTGCTCTGCGCAAGGGCGTTCTGGCCAACGAGCTCAACCTCGTCTTCGTGGGCTCCGCCTACAAGAACAAGGGCGTCCAGGAGCTGCTTGACGCTGTCGTCGACTACCTGCCCAGCCCGCTTGACGTCGAGGCCGTCACTGGTACCGATCCGGACACCGGCGAGGAGATCCAGCGTCATCCTTCCTTCGACGAGCCCTTCTCCGGCCTGGTCTTCAAGATCATGACCGACCCGTTCGTCGGTAAGCTCACCTACGTCCGTGTTTACTCCGGCCGCGCCGAGTCCGGCTCCTACGTGGTCAACGCTTCCAACGGTCAGCGCGAGCGCCTCGGCCGCATCCTCGAGATGAACGCCGCCGAGCGTATTGACCGTGACGACGCTGCCGCCGGCGACATCGTCGCTTGCGTCGGCTTCAAGAACTCCACCACCGGTGACACCCTGTGCGAAGAGGGCAAGGAGATTGTTCTCGAGAAGATCGAGTTCGCTAAGCCCGTTATCGACGTTGCCATCGAGCCCAAGACCAAGGCCGAGCAGGACAAGATGTCCCTGGCTCTGACCAAGCTCGCCGAGGAGGACCCGACCTTCCAGGTGTCCACCAACCACGAGACCGGCCAGACCATCATCGCCGGCATGGGCGAGCTGCACCTCGAGATCATCGTCGACCGTCTGCTCCGCGAGTTCAAGGTTGACGCTAACGTCGGTAAGCCCCAGGTTGCCTACCGCGAGACCGCTGGTCACGACGTCGAGAAGGCTGAGGGCAAGTTCGTCCGTCAGTCCGGCGGTCGCGGTCAGTACGGCCACGCCGTCATCAAGCTCGAGAAGATGGAGGAGGGCTTCGGCTACGAGTTCGTCAACGCTATCGTCGGCGGCGTCGTGCCCAAGGAGTACATCCCGTCCATCGACAAGGGCATCCAGGAGGCCCTGAACACCGGTGTTATCGCCGGCTTCCCGGTCCTCGACGTCAAGGTCACCCTGTTCGACGGTTCTTACCACGAGGTCGACTCCTCCGAGGCCGCCTTCAAGATCGCCGGTTCCATGGCTATCAAGGACGCCCTCAAGAAGTCCGATCCGCAGCTGCTCGAGCCGATCATGGCTGTCGAGGTCGAGACCCCCGAGCAGTACATGGGCGACGTTATGGGCAACCTCTCCGGTCGCCGCGGCAAGATCGAGGGCATGGAGGATCGCAAGAACAGCAAGCTCATCCGTGCCAAGGTGCCGCTGGGCGAGATGTTCGGTTACGCTACCGACCTTCGCTCCCAGACCCAGGGCCGTGCATCCTACACGATGCAGTTCGACTCTTATGAGCCCGCGCCCAAGTCCATTGTGGACGAGGTCATGAGCAAGAACGCCTAAGTTCGAGCTCCCTGTTACGTAATCCGCGAGAGCATCTCTCGCACTCTTTGGAGGTTTAAGTTGGCTACCCAGAAGATCCGCATTCGCCTCAAGGGCTATGATCACGAGGTCGTCGATCAGTCCGCGAAGCTCATCGTCGAGACCGCTCAGAAGACCGGCGCTCGCGTTTCCGGTCCTGTCCCCCTGCCCACCGAGCGCAACCTGTACACGGTTATCCGCTCGCCGCACGTGAACAAGGACTCCCGTGAGCAGTTCGAGATGCGCACCCACAAGCGCCTCATCGACATCCTCGACCCCACCTCGGGCACCGTTGATTCGCTCATGCGTCTCGACCTCCCCGCTGGCGTCGACATCGACATCAAGCTCTAAGCGATATCGCTCATAGCTTAAAGGGCCCCGCTGCCGTTACGGTAGCGGGGCCCTTTTGTTTTGAGTTTAGATTTTGGGATAGCGAATTCGTCTGCCGAGCCGGCGGCTGCGGCGCCCTATTCGCTCAGGGGGCGCAAGGATGCTTCTTCGAAGTGGAAGACGCACAAGCCGCTCTCGGTCTCAATGCATGCGCGGCCGCAATCGTCGACCGTTCTAAATATGCCTCGTGCCAGCTCGTCTCCAGCGGGGGAGCGGGCGATAACGTGCTTCCCGATCCAATTGAGGTGAGCGATATATTCGTCGTGGACGGGCGCGAGCGGACCGGCGTCTTCTTCCTTGGCGTTGAGGCGCTCTGCCCAGCTATCTACAGCGTCTATAACTGCGTGATAGACCACATCGAGGAGCATGTCGACGGCGGGAACGCTCTCGTTGAGGTCCGAGAGGCCAATTGCCGCCAGGCCGCCATCGGGCACCTCTTGGGGCGTGTAGTTTACGTTGACACCAATGCCGCAGACGGCGAAAGGTTTGCCTTCGTTATCGCGTGCGGCCTCGACCAGAATGCCGCCGAGCTTGCGTCCTCGCGCGACCAGGTCGTTGGGCCATTTGAGGCCAATCTCGTTTGCAAGACCCTGCTTTTCGAGTGCTTCGAGCACCGCTAGGCCGCTGACGGCGGCAAGACCAGAGTACTTTGCGGGATTAACGCATGGACGCAGGACAATCGAAAGCAATAGGTTGCCGGCGGTTGAATCCCACTTGTGGCCGCGCCGGCCGCGTCCTGCCGTTTGCGCGCGGGCGGCAAGTCCTGTGCCGTGCGGCGCACCCTGTTTTCCTGCCTCGAGCAGGTCATCGTTGGTCGATCCGGTTACGTCGACGATCGTTAATTTGGCATCCATAACGGCTGCTACCTCCTAAGTTAATAAGGCAATCGCGCAATGGTGTCGAGAGATAGACACAATGTGAAGCCTTTGTCGCATTTGGACAATTTAATGTTAACACGTCAACAACGACTGAAATGCGCTATCCTCTCTTGGTCGATGTAAACACGTCAACAACTCAAAGGAGGTTAGTGATGGGTTTCACGATTCTTGGAACAGGCTCGGCGCTTCCTAAGCGCAGTGTTTCCAACGACGAGCTGTCTGAGTTCCTCGATACCTCGGATGAGTGGATTTTTACCCGCACCGGTATCAAGAGCCGCCATGTCTGCACCACCGAGTTACTTGACGACCTTGCTGTAGCGGCGAGCGAGCGGGCACTCCAGGTGTCCGGAATCGACGCGAGCCAGCTGGATCTGATCGTCTGCTCGACGACGACGGGTGACCACCTTGTTCCCGCTGAGGCGTGTGCCGTTGCTGAGCGACTAGGCGCGACGTGCCCTGCCTTCGATGTCTCGGCGGCCTGCGCCGGCTTCGTATTTGCGCTCGATGTCGCCGAGGGCTATATCGCCCGCGGCCGTGCCGAGCGCGTGCTTGTCGTTGCTGCCGAGCAGATGACGCGCGCGCTCAACTGGACCGACCGTGCCACCTGCGTGCTCTTTGGCGACGGCGCGGGCGCTGCAGTGATAGGGGCTGGGGGAGACAACCCCCTTGCCGTTGAGCTTTCGACGGCGCCCGACGTCGAGACGTTGCGCGTTCCCGGTCTGGTCGGCACCTCGCCGTTTAAGGACTCCGCAGATAGCGCGAGCGTGCTGTCCATGAATGGTCGCCGCGTGTTCAAGTTCGGCGTCAACGCCATCTGCGACACGGTCCATAAGCTTGCGAGCGATGCGGGCATTTCGGTCGAAGACATCGATCATTTTGTATTCCATCAGGCTAACGAACGAATCCTGAGTCAGGCGGTCAAGCGTCTCGGCGTGCCAGACGAGCGCGTGGTTCGAACGCTACGCGAGACCGGCAACATTTCGAGCGCCTGCATTCCCTTTGCGCTTGACCGGCTGGCACGTACCGACGCACTGAATGAGGACGACACCATCGCCCTCGTTGGATTTGGCGCCGGCCTGGATATAGGTGGCTATCTGCTTCGTTGGAAGTAGTCGCACATAGGAAATAAAAACGCCCCTAGGGCACAAACAAAGGAGAACTACCATGGCAGATCAGAAGACCTTCGAGCGCGTTTGCGACGTTATCCGCGAGACCGCCGGTCTTGACGATGTCGAGATGAAGCCCGAGTCCACGCTCGAGGAGATTGGCCTCGACAGCCTGGGTACCGTCGAGATCCTCGTTGCCGTCGAGGACGAGTTTGGCATTGAGCTCGATACCGAGGAGAACCCCAAGACGGTTGGCGAGTTCGTCGATACGGTCGAGGCGGCATTGGAGAAGTAGTGATGCTCAAGTCTCCTCTCTGCGATTTGCTCGGCATCGAAAAGCCCGTGTTCCAGGGTGGCATGGCCTGGATTGCCGACGCCTCGTTGGCATCTGCTGTGTCCGAGGCAGGCGGCTTAGGCATTATCGCGGCCATGAATGCCGACGCAAACTGGCTGCGCGACCAGATTCATGAGCTGCGCGCCAAGACGGATAAGCCCTTTGGCGTCAACGTTATGCTCATGAGCCCGTTTGTCGACGAGGTCGCACAAGTGGTGATTGATGAGCAGGTGCCCGTAGTGGTGACCGGTGCCGGCAATCCCACCAAGTACATGAAGGCGTGGAACGAGGCTGGCATCAAGGTCATCCCGGTCGTTGCTTCGGTGGCGTTGGCGCGCCTCGTGGCGCGTCGTGGAGCTACGGCGGTTGTTGCCGAGGGCACCGAATCGGGCGGCCATATTGGCGAGACCTCGACGATGGCACTTGTCCCGCAGGTCGTCGATGCGGTCGATATTCCCGTGGTTGCGGCTGGCGGCATCGCCGATGGCCGCGGTGTGGCGGCCGCCTTTATGCTTGGCGCCGCTGGCGTCCAAGTGGGCACGCGTTTTCTCGTTGCCGATGAGTGCACCGTCTCCGAGCAATACAAAGAGCTGGTGCTCAAGGCGGGAGACACCTCGACGCGCGCGACTGGCCGTTCGACGGGACATCCGGTGCGTGCGCTTAAGAGCCCCTTCACCAATGCCTACGCCAAAAGTGAGGCGGCGGGCGTAAGTGTCGAGGAACTCGGGGCCATGGGCACGGGTGCCCTTCGCAAGGCCGCCAAGGACGGCAATTACGAAGAGGGTTCGTATCTGTGCGGACAGATTGCCGGCATGGTGAACGAGCGCCAGAGCGCGCGCGAAATCGTCGACGATCTGGTCGATGGCGCCGAGCACGTCCTGAAGGGTGCGTGCGCATGGGTAGCGTAGCGTTTCTGTTTGCCGGCCAGGGCGCCCAGCACCCCGCGATGGGTGTCGACCTCATCGAGGCATCGCCGGCAGCTACCGAGGTGTTCGCGATCGCCGACGAGGTGCGTCCGGGAACCAGCGAGCAGTGCCGGAGCGCCTCCAAGGAGGAGCTCTCGCAGACCGAGAACACGCAGCCGTGCGTGTTCGTTCACGACCTGGCAGCGGCTGCCGCCCTGCGCGAGCGCGGCGTGGTGCCTGCCGCCTGTGCGGGATTTTCGCTGGGCGAGGTCTCTGCGCTCACCTTTGCGGGGGCGTTCGATACGCGAGCGGGCTTTGAGCTCGTGTGCGAGCGCGCGGCGCTGATGGCCGCGGCTGCCGAGCGCCATCCGGGCGGCATGCGCGCCGTCATCAAGCTCGATGCGGCGCAAGTCGAGAACCTGACTGCGCAGGCCGGCGAGGACTGCTGGCCGGTCAACTACAACAGCCCGCAGCAGATGGTTGTGGCCGGAGCGCCCGAGGCGCTGCAGGCGCTCGACGACCTAGTAAAAGAGGCTGGCGGCCGCGCTATGAAAGTCGCGGTGTCGGGTGCATTTCATAGCCCCTATATGGCAGAGGCGACTGAGGGGCTGGCGACGTATATCCAAGACGGCCACGCGCCGTCTCCGCTGCTGATTCCGGTCATGGCAAACATGACGGCGGCGCCCTATCCGGCGGATCCGCGAGCAGCATCGGATGTCTTGGCCAACCAAGTGAGCCATGCCGTGCGCTGGGTCGACACGCTGCATGCTCTGCAGGATCAAGGCATCGACACGTTTATTGAGGTTGGCCCTGGCAAAACGCTGTCCGGCCTGGTCAAGCGTACGTTGAGCGACGTTCGCGTGTATTCGTGCGAAACAGCCGAGCAGGTCGCAGCTATTGCCGACGAGCTCGCATAGCCCACAGGGCTGTAACCCGAAAGGAATGACATGGGCAACTTGAACAACGGCGCGCTCGAGCGCAACGATTCACGTCGCGTGGCACTGATCACGGGCGGCTCGCGTGGTATCGGCCGCGCTTGTGCGGTTGGCCTGGCGGAGGACGGCTTTGATATCGCCGTCGTCTATGCCGGTAGCGTCGATGCGGCGCGCGAGACGTGCGAAGCCTGCGAGGCCGCTGGTGCCACAGCTCGCGCGTATCAATGCGATGTGGCCGACCCCGATGCCGTCAATGCGTGCATCGAGGCCGTGTTCAACGACTTTGGTTCGATTTGGGCGCTCGTCAATAACGCCGGGATCACTCGCGATGGGCTGCTTATGCGCATGGGCGACGATGCCTTCGATCGCGTGCTCGATGTCAATCTCAAGGGCACGTTCAATACAACACGCGCGCTCACCAAGACCTTTATGCGCCAGCGTGGCGGCTGCATCGTCAATATGAGCTCGGTCGTGGGCCTGATGGGCAATGCCGGGCAGGCCAACTACGCTGCCTCCAAGGCGGGCGTGATTGGCCTGACCAAGGCAGTAGCGCGTGAGCTTGCGCCCCGCGGCGTACGAGTGAACGCAGTTGCCCCCGGGTTTGTCGAGACGGATATGACGGCAAAGCTCTCGGAGAAGGTTCGCGCGGCAACCGAGGAGCAGATTCCCCTAAAGCGTATGGCGCAGCCCGAGGAAGTGGCCGGCGTGGTGCGCTTTTTGGCGAGCGATGCGGCTGCCTACATTACGGGCGAGGTCGTACGCGTCGACGGCGGAATGGCGATGTAGAAACCAGAGCCACACAACGGCTTGGATGAGGAGACCATGATGGAACAGAGAGTTGCAATCACCGGCATCGGTGCCGTATCGCCGCTCGGCAACACCGCGCTTGCCACCTGGGCGGCAATGTGTGCCGGCACGTGCGGCATCGGCCCGATCACGCACTTCGATACCGATGCGTTTGCCGTCAAGGTGGCGGCCGAGGTCAAGGGCTTTGACGGCAACGAGTACTTTGGCAAGCGTGACGCCAAGCACCTGGACCCCTGCGTTCAGTTTGCCCTGGCAGCGTCGGACGAGGCCATGCACGATGCGGGCCTCGATGTTGAGGGCGCGGTCGATCGCGATCGCCTGGGTGTCTATGTGGGCTCGGGCGTGGGCGGCATGCAGACGCTTGTCGACAACGTCCACACGATTGCCGATCGCGGGCCTCGTCGCGCATCGCCCTACATGATTGCGATGATGATTCCCAACATGGCTTCGGGCAACATTGCGATTCGCCATAAGGCAAAGGGCCCGACTCTGCCCGTCGTGACCGCCTGCGCGACTTCTGCCCATGCGGTGGGCGAGGCGTTCCGCGCCATCAAGCACGGCTATGCCGACGCGA
>CAUFWM010000051.1 GCA_959596505.1 uncultured Collinsella sp. | reverse complement strand
GCCCGTGGGTTATACCCTAAGAGCAAACCACCCTTTTTAAGGGTGGTTCTGATTTTGCTCACTATCCGCATATTCCGCATTTTGCGCACGCCGAGAGTGCTGCCGGAGCCTGCGCGATGCCGCCCTTGGCCGTCTCGCGCAACGTGGCGGGCAGGGCGTGGCCCACCGAGAGCATCACGTGCGCCATCTGGTCAAACGGCACCAGGCTCTTGATGCCGGCGAGGGCGAGCTGCGCCGAGCTGAAGGCCGCGGCCACGCCGATGGCGTTGCGGTTTTGGCAGGGCACCTCGACAAGGCCGCCGACGGGGTCGCAAACGAGGCCCAACAGGTTGCTCAGTGCAATGGAGCTGGCGTCGAGCGCTTGCTCGGGCGTGCCGCCCATCATCTGGACCAGCGCGGCGGCGGCCATGGCGGCAGCGCTTCCAACCTCGGCCTGACATCCGCCCTCGGCGCCGGCGACGCAGGCGCTCGTGGTGAGGTTGAGGCCGATGGCGGCGGCGCAGTAGAGGGCATCCATGACCTGTTCATCGTCGAGCTGGAGGTGATCGGCGAGCGCCAGCACGCAGCCGGGGACGACGCCCGCGGAGCCGGCCGTGGGGGCGGCAACGATCACGCCCATGGTGGCGGAGCGCTCGAGCACGGCCATCGCGCGGGCCACGGCATCGGTCTGAACGGGGCCCATCAGGCTTGCGCTTAAATCGTTGCGGTGGGTGGCATCGACGAGCTTGGCCTCGCCGCCGATAAGCCCGCCGAGCGATCGCTGCGGATTGGCGATGGGGGCCGTGGTCTCCTCGCGCATGACGTCGAGCACGCGGCGCATGGCTGCGATAGCATGGGCCTCGCCGGTCAGACGCGCCTCGCGCACGGCCATGACGGCGCCGATATTCAGGCCGAGCTCGGCGCACGCATCGAGCAACTGCTCGCCGTCGTCGAAGATCTCCTTGGCCGAGACACCGGGGGAGAGCGACGAGGCCGAGCCCGGGAGCTCGATAAACGTGGCGTAATCGACATTGTCGAGCTTGCGCAGCATGGGGACGACGGTGTCGTCGGGAGCGCCGTCGGTCTCAAAGACGGAATAGGCCTGGCCGCCCACCTCGGTGCGGTAGGTGCGGCAGAAGGCGATGTTGACGTGTGCGTAGGCGAGCAGGTTCGTGAGTGCTGCGAGCACGCCGGGAACGTCCTGGTGCGCCACGAAGAGCGTGGAATACATGCCCGAGATGTCGACGCCGACGCCGTTGATGCGGCTGATGCGCATCTTGCCGCCGCCGAGGCTCTCGCCGCGGACCTGTGCCGTGGCGCCCGTGTCGTCGACCATCTCGATGTCGACGGTGTTGGGGTGGATGGAGGCGTCGTCGCCCTTGATGTCAAAGTGATAGTCGAGACCCTGCTCGCGTGCGAGGTCAAAGGCCTGCTTGATGTTCTCGTCGTCGGTATCGAGGCCCAAGATACCCGCGACGAGCGCGCGGTCGGTGCCGTGGCCGCGGTAGGTATGGGCAAAGGAGTTCCACAGGCCAAAGGTGACCTTGGTGATGCGGCCTTCCAGCAGGCTGGCGGCAACCTGGGCGCAGCGCAGGGCACCGGCGGTGTGCGACGAGCTGGGGCCGACCATGATGGGGCCCAAGATCTCGAATGCCGAGGTCGTAGCTAGTGTTTGCGGCTTGCCTGCCATGGCTGCTCCTTTACGTGGCTCGTCGTCCCGAGGGACGGGGCATACTTTGTCCCGTCGTTCCGAGGGCTTTAGTATTTGGTCGCCTGCTCGGACAGTCCTGGCTCGCACGGAGAGCACATTAAGTGCTCTCCGGCTCGTGCGGAACTCGCGATCGACCAAATACTAAAGCCCTCGGAACTTAGGATACATGGTTGGAGTCGCTCTGCTGTAAAATTCATCGGCTGGTGACCTATTCCATGTCCCAGGTCGGCTCATCTTCACCTCCGGTTTTATAAAAAAGAGGTACCGGTTGTTTCGGTACCTCTTTTTGGTGCGTTTTAATTTGGCTGTAGCTTTTCTCGTTAGCTTACAGGCCGCAGGCTGCTTTGAGTTCTTCGACTCGATCGGTCTTTTCCCAGGTGAAGTCGGGGTCTTCGCGGCCAAAGTGACCGTAGGCTGCCGTCTTCTCGTAGATGGGGCGGCGCAGGTCCAGGTCGCGGATGATGGCCCCCGGGCGCAGGTCGAAGGTCTTCTCCACGGCCTCGACGATCTTGTCTTCGGCAACATGTGCGGTGCCAAAGGTGTCGACCATGATCGACAACGGCTTGGACACGCCGATGGCGTAGGCCAGCTCGACTTCGCAGCGGTCGGCAAGGCCGGCGGCGACGACGTTCTTGGCGACCCAGCGAGCGGCGTATGCGGCGGAGCGGTCGACCTTGGTGCAGTCCTTGCCACTAAAGGCGCCGCCGCCGTGACGGCCGTAGCCGCCATAGGTGTCGACGATGATCTTACGGCCGGTTAGGCCCGTGTCGCCCATGGGGCCGCCCACGACAAAGCGACCGGTGGGGTTCACATAGATGTCGGCGTTGTCCCACGGCATGTTCTCGGCAGCCATGACGGGGGTGATGACATGCTCGATGAGGTCGTCCTTGATCTTGCCCATGTCTTCGATCTCGGCTGCGTGCTGCGTGGAGATGACGACGGTCGTGACCTCGACGGGCTTGCCGTCCTCGTAGCGCACGGTGACCTGGGTCTTGCCGTCGGGGCGCAGATAGGGCAGGGTACCGTCGTGGCGCACGGCGGCCAGGCGCTCGGCCAGGCGGCTCGCCAGGTAGTGCGGCATGGGCATGAGGGTCTTGGTCTCGTTGGAGGCGTAGCCGAACATCATGCCCTGGTCGCCGGCGCCGATCAGGTCGATCGGGTCGGTGGTGGCGCCGGTCTGGGTCTCGAAGGACTCGTCGACGCCCTGGGCGATATCGGGGGACTGCTCGTGGATGAGGCTCATGACGCCGCAGGTGTCGCAGTCAAAACCGAACTTGGCACGGTTGTAGCCAATGCGGCAGATAACGCCGCGAGCGATTTCCTGCACGTCGACGTAGGCCTGGGTGCGAATCTCGCCGGCGACGATGACGGTGCCGGTGGTCACGAGGGTCTCGCAGGCGCAGCGGACGTTTTCCACGTTGGCGGGCACGCCGTTGGGCGCAATGTAGCCCTGCTCCTGCAACTCTATTTCTTTAGCGAGGATTGCGTCGAGGACGGCGTCGCTGATCTGGTCAGCGATCTTATCGGGATGACCTTCGGTCACCGACTCCGACGTAAACACAAAGGACCCGTGTTGGGGTGGGATGGAACGAAGTTCTTCTGACATGATTGTCCTTTCAAAAACGTGTCCCGGCGACCGTTACCATTCCGCCGGGCTCTGTATGCAAGGGCACATCATAGCGCGTAAATCCAACATTCACACCCTTTCCGCACCTACTCATTGGGGACAGACTTAAATGACCAGCCAACTCATTGGGGACAGACTTAAACGAGCAGTCTTAAACGACCAGCCTAGTAACGTCCCTAAGTGCCGACAGGTTGCCCAAAGACTGGTCATTTAAGCCTGTCCCCAATGAGTGGGTCGATGCCCTTTGTGCGGAGGTTGCATTGTTGCTTTATACTGATGCGGTTAGACATCCATCCTGCAATCGAGGAGATTTCCATGGCATCAGACGTTCGCGTCCGCTTTGCACCCTCACCGACGGGTAAGCTGCACATCGGCGGCGCCCGCACCGCTATCTATAACTGGGCTTTCGCCCGCGCAAACGGCGGCACGTTCATCCTGCGCATCGACGACACCGACCCCACCCGTTCTACCGACGAGAACACGCAGATCATCCTGCGCGCCATGCGCTGGCTGGGCCTGGACTGGGACGAGGGTCCCGAGGTGGGCGGCGACTTTGGACCCTATGCTCAGACCGAGCGCCTTGACCTGTACAAGCAGGCCGCCCAGCAGCTCTGGGATGAGGGCAAGGCCTATCCCTGCTTCTGCACCAAGGAGCAACTCGAGGCCGATCGTAAGGCCGCCCAGGAGCGCAAGAACCCCTTCCAGGGCTATCAGCGCCGCTGCCGCGATCTCGATCCCGAGGAGGCACGCCGCCGCATCGAGGCCGGCGAGCCCTACGTCCTACGCATCAAGGTGCCCGAGGACCGCGGTGACGTCGTCATCCACGACGCCGTCCACGGCGAGGTGACCTTCGACGCCAAGGAGCTCGACGACTTTGTCATCTTCCGCTCCGACGGCACGCCCACGTACAACTTCGCTACCGTCGTCGACGATGCCATGATGAAGATCACCCACGTCATCCGCGGCGACGACCACCTGTCCAACACCCCGCGCCAGGTTATGGTCTACGAGGCCCTCGGCGCGCCCGTGCCCACGTTCGCCCACATCTCCATGATCCTGGGCGCCGACGGCAAGAAGCTCTCCAAGCGCCACGGCGCCACCTCGGTGGAGGAGTACCGCGACGCGGGTTACCTGCCCGACGCGTTCGTCAACTACCTGGCGCTGCTCGGCTGGTCGCTCGACGGTGAGACCACGATCATCCCGCGCGATGTCCTGGCCAGCAAGTTCTCGCTCGACCGCATTTCCAAGAACCCGGCGACCTTTGACCCCAAGAAGCTCGACTGGGTCAATGCCGAGTACATCAACGGCATGTCCGATGCTCAGTTTGCCGACGAGATCATGGTCCCCGAGCTGCACGAGGCCGGCATGATCGAGGGCAACGTCGAGTACGGCGAGGACTGGATCGACGCGCTTGCGGCCATCGTCAAGCCGCGTACCAAGATGCCTGCCGACGCAGTAACCGTCGCCGCCCCCATCTTTGCCACGGCCGAGACGCTCGAGTATGACGAGAAGTCCGTCAACAAGGGCCTGGCCAAGGAAGGCATGGGTGCCATTCTGGACGCTGCCAAGGCCGCGCTCGAGGGTGTTACCGAGTGGTCCGCCGAGGCCATCGACGCTGCGCTTGAGCCGCTGCCCGAGCAGATGGACCTCAAGAAGCGCGTTGTGTTCCAGGCCGTGCGCGTCGCCGTCTGCGGCAACATGGTGAGCCCTCCGCTGGGCGAGACCATGGCACTCGTCGGCCGCGACGATTGCCTGGCGCGCATCGACCGCGCCCGCACGATGGCGCTGTAGCAGACGCGCAAACGCATGTATCCGAGCCCCGCTCCCCACGAGTGGGGCTCTTGTTTCTAAAGACGTATGGGATGGGAGGCACAGAGACCATGGCCGAGCAACTGTCACTGTTTGGTTCGCCTGAGCCTAAGCAGGCTCCCGTAAAGCCTGTCCGCACGGCCGAGCAGGCCAAGTCCGCGCCTGCGCCCGAACCCACGGCCGCCTATGCGAGCGTGGTCCTCGACATTCCCACCCGTGCGCTCTCCGAGCCATTCGCCTACGGCATACCGCAGTCCCTTGCCAACGATGCCCAGATCGGCTCCACTGTCCTAGTTCATTTTGGCAACCGTGCCGCCGCAGGCTACATCGTCGACATTGCGCCCGAGCTGGGCGACCTGCAGGGCAACAACGCCCTCGACCCTTCGCGCATCAAGCCTATCGAGGCTATCCTCAGCAAGCCGCTCTTTACCGCCGAGGCTGCCCGCATTGCGCGTTGGATGAGCCGCGAGTATGTCGCGACGCTTTCCGAATGCTTACGCCTGTTCTTGCCCCCGGGCGGAAGCCCACGTGTCGTGAAGGGCGATGACGGGGCGTGGACGGTTGAGCGCCCGGCCGTCAAGCCTATCCAAAACCGTTGGGTGATGCTTACGCCCGAGGGCTTCGACTATACGCCGCCCAAGACCGCCGTTCGCCAGCGTCAGCTCATCGAGGCGCTCCAGTGCGGACCGGTCACGACGCGCGACCTCAACCTGCTCTACAACAGCATGTCGGCGACCATCAAGGCGCTCGAAAAACGAGGCGTCGTGGTGGTGGAAGAGCGCCGCGCCTGGCGTGGCTGCAGCGATCATACCACGCTGTCCTCGGCAAGCGGTAAGGCGCCGGTCGCACTCACGAACGGTCAGCAGCAGGCGCTCGCGCAGATTGAGCGTGCTCGCCTGGACGCCCACGGCGATGTGGTCCTTGTCGACGGCGTCACCGGATCCGGTAAAACCGAGGTCTATCTCTCCGCCATCGAGCGCGTGCTCGCGGCTGGCCGCTCGGCCTGCGTGCTTGTGCCCGAGATTTCGCTGACGGCCCAAACCGTCGGTCGTTTTCGCTCGCGCTTTGGTGAGACGGTCGCGGTCTTCCACTCGCGTCTTTCGGCCGGCGAGCGTCTGGACCAGTGGGACATGGTTGCCAGCGGTGCCGCCCGCGTTGTCGTCGGCGCGCGTTCGGCGCTCTTTTGCCCGCTCAGCGACCTGGGTCTCATCATTATCGACGAGGAACACGAGACCAGCTATAAGCAGGGCTCAAGTCCGCGCTACCATGCCCGTGAGGTGGCGGCCGAGATGGCGCGCCGCTATCGCTGCCCGCTTGTGCTGGGCTCGGCTACGCCTTCTGCCGAAGCCCTCGACCGCTGCCGCCAAGGCACGTACAACGGTGCCACCTGGACGCGTGTCGAGATGCCCGAGCGCCCGGGACACGCCGTGCTGCCCACAGTCCGCATTGCCGACCTGCGCCGCGAGTTTTCGCACGGCAGCCGCTCCATGTTCTCAAAACCGCTGATGGAAGGTTTGGAACGCGTGGTCGAGCGCCGCGAGAAAGCCGTGCTGCTGCACAACCGTCGCGGTTTTGCGCCGTTTTTGATGTGTCGCGAGTGCGGTTGCGTCCCCACTTGCAACCACTGCTCCACGGCGCTTACGTACCACGAGCGCACGCACACGCTGCAGTGTCACACCTGTGGTTCGTCCTGGCGCGTGCAGCCGTATCCCGCACCCACGAGTCGTTGCCCCAAATGCGGCAGCCGCTACCTGGCAAAAATGGGCCTGGGCACGCAGCAGATTGAGGACGCGCTGCACCAAATGCTGCCCGAGGACGTCGCCATCATTCGCATGGACGCTGATTCCACGCGTGGCAAGGACGCGCATAAAAAGTTGCTCGAGCAGTTCGATGCCGCCGATTGCGCGGTGCTGCTGGGCACCCAGATGATTGCCAAGGGCCTCGACTTTCCCGAGGTCACGCTTGTGGGTGTAGTCAATGCCGACTTTGCGTTAAAGCTGCCCGATTTTAGAGCGGGGGAGCGCGCCTACGATTTGCTGGAGCAGGTCGCGGGCCGTGCCGGACGCGGCGATCGCCCTGGCGAGGTCGTCATCCAGACCTATCTGCCCGAGGACCCAGTCATCCGCGCCGTCGCCGAGCACGACCGTTCGATCTTTACCGACTACGACCTGGACCAGCGCCGCGACGCACTGTATCCGCCGTTCGTTCGTCTGGTCAACATTTTGGTGTGGTCGGCTAGCCGCGACGATGCGCAGGATTATATCGGGCGCATCGCAAAGCTGCTCAAGCGCCGATGGCATGCCGCCGCTCCCGACTTTTTGCGGTCGGGCAGCGCGGTGCCGCAGGTGCTGGGTCCGGCTTCGTGTGTAATCGAGAGAGCAAAGGACCGTTATCGCTTCCACCTGCTTGTGAAGTCGCCCGTGGGGTACCATGTCTCTGATGATATCGATGCCTGCCTCAAAGAGGTGGGTTCCGTGCGTGGCGTGAGCGTGAGTGTTGACGTCGACGCCTATGATTTGATGTAACAACCCGAAAGGATGGCCATGGAAGCCAACGGAATCGTACTGTCGCCCGACCCTCGTCTGCGCCAGGAGTGCGCTGTCATCGAGGAAATCACCCCAGCGATCGAGGCGCTTGCCGAGAAGATGAAGAAGATGATGTTCGAGAACGGCGGCTGCGGCCTGGCTGCTCCGCAGATCGGCGAGCTCATCCAACTCGTCACCATCGACTGCGATTACAGCGACAAGAACGACTATGACCCGTACGTGCTCATCAATCCCGTCATTGTTGAGCAGAGCGACCATCTGGTGCCGTTTAGCGAGGGCTGCCTGTCCATTCCCGGCATTAGCTGCGAGATCGAGCGTCCCGACCATGTCGTCGTCGAGGCTTATGACCTGGATGCCAACCTGATTCGCTACGAGGCCTCGGGCGATCTGTTCTGCGTGTGCCTGCAGCACGAGATCGATCACCTGCACGGCAACACCATGTTCGAGCGACTCAAGCCCATGCAGAGGCTCAAGGCAGTCAAGGAGTACCAGGACGCCCTGGCCCGCGGCGCTCGACCGGGCGAGACGGAGTAGGTTTGTCCGTCCCCGGGGCGCCCGCCTATATCATCCCGTGCTCAAACATTCTCGCTGCGCTGCGAAACTGCGCGCGGGACGATATAGGCGGGCGCCCCGGGGACTACGTTGACGCTGCTTGTCTCGCCCGGGTGCCGTCGGGTCAGGGAGGGACGTCATCTCTGATAATTGCTTTGTTGGGAGGGCTGCTTTTATGCGGCTCTTTCTTTGTTTTTGGGTATATTTGTTCTTGTTGAATTGTTATTGCGGATGGGCTGGGTACTTGGCTTTCCGCTGTTATTTGTAGCCGTCTCGGCTTTGGTTGAGGGGAGACGTCCTTTATGCGTATTGTGTTTATGGGTACGCCTGATTTTGCTGTGCCTTCGCTGACTTCGCTTGTTGAGGCTGGGAATGAGATTGCGCTTGTCATTACTCGTCCCGATGCTGTTCGTGGGCGTGGTAAGAAGCTTGAGCCTTCTCCTGTTAAGGCCAAGGCGCTTGAGCTGGGGTTGCCGGTTGTTGAGGCCAATCGTATGACGCCCGAGGTTGTCGAGTCGCTTCAGGCTGCGCAGGCTGATATATTCTGCGTGGCTGCCAATGGCTGCATTTTGCCCGATGAGGTGCTGCATATGGCGCCGCTTGGTATTGTGAATGTTCATGCTTCGCTGCTGCCGCGTTGGCGTGGCGCCGCTCCCATTCAGCGTGCGATTCTTGCTGGTGATGAGGTTGCCGGCGTTTCCATTATGCGTATTGGGCATGGCGTGGATACCGGCGCTTATTGTGCGCAGGCCTCGACATCTGTCGCCGGCAAGCATGCCGAGGCACTGACGATGGAGCTTGGCGAGCTGGGCGGTAAGCTGCTGGCCGATACGCTGCCCTCGCTTGCCGATGACACAGCGGTGTGGACCGAGCAGGATGAGTCGCTCGTCACGCATGCTGCCAAGATTTCCAAGCAGGAGATGCGTCTGGATCCGCAGATGGCGGCGCTCGATTGTGTGCGTCACGTGCTGGCTTCGTCCGACACTGCACCCGCTCGCTGCGTGATTGCTGGCAAGTCGGTTCGCGTGCTCGATGCTGCGCCAAGCGATGCGTCGCTTGGCGAGGGCGCTGTTGCCGTTAAGAGCAAGCGTGTTTACCTGGGCCTGTCGGATGGCTCGGTTGAACTGCTCGAGGTTAAGCCTGACGGCAAGCGTGCTATGGCTGCTTCTGCCTGGGCTGCCGGCCTGCAGGGTGCCGATCTGACGTGGGGTGTTTTGTCATGAGCAAGCTTTCCCCCGCGCGTAAGCTCGCGCTCGATGTGCTGATGGAGGCCGACCGTCGCGGCATGTATGCGCGCGACGTGTTGTCTTCTCGTGCTTCTGCCAAGGCCATTGACCAGCGCGATTCTGCCTTTGCCGCTCGTTTGGCACTTGGTGTTGCAGCCACCCAGGGCATTTTGGACGAGCTGCTCGACCAGTTTCTCGATAAACCCAAAAAGGTCGCGCCGCGTGTTCGCATGGCGCTTCGCATCTCGTCCTTTGAGATGCTCTACCTGCATACGCCTGGCCGCGTTGCGGTGAGTCAGGGCGTTGAGCTGGTGCGCAGCGGAGCTAAGTCTGCCGCCGGTTTGGCCAATGCCGTGCTGCATAAGGTCGCGGACAACGTCGAGGACTTTGCCACTGCGGCGGATGCCGATGAGTCCGAGCGCCGATTGGTTCGTCTGTCGCGCCTGTTGGGTCTGCCGCGTTGGCTGTGCGCTCGTATTATGGCTTCGTTTGACACACCGGAGGGCGCGCTTAGCTTTGCCGGTAATCTGGCCCCCGCTCCGCTGGCCCTGCATGAGAACGCCTTTGCGACCAAGCCCGATCCGTATATCTCGCAGCT
>CAUFWM010000050.1 GCA_959596505.1 uncultured Collinsella sp. | reverse complement strand
CGGTCATGACCAGGCAGTCGATGAGGATGCGGTTCGGTCCGATGCCGTAACGGGCAGCCTCTGCCACGATGCGCTCGGCGATGGCGAAGCGAGCCTCGGCGGTATCGGGGATGCCGTCTTCGTCGAGCGTGAGGCCGACAACGTTGGTGCCGTAGTGGGCGACTAGGGGAAAGATCTCGTCCATGATTTGCCGTTTGCCATTGACCGAGTTGATGATGGGCTTGCCGGCGTAGCGGCGCACGGCTGCCTCGACGGCTGCGGGGTCGGTGGAGTCGATCTGCAGCGGCAGCAGCGTGGAGCCCTGGAGCTGCTCGGTCGCCTGCTGGATGATCTTGACCTCGTCGATCTCGGGCAGGCCTACGTTGACGTCCAGGATGTCGGCGCCCTGTTCCTGCTGGCTGATGCCCTGGCTCACGACGTAGTCTAGGTCGCCGTCGCGCAGGGCCTGTTGCAGGCGCTTTTTGCCGGTGGGATTGATGCGCTCGCCGATGACGGCGATCTTGTGGCCGTCGCAGGGGAGGTCCACGACCGTCTGGGCGCTCGTGACCGACATACTGGGCTTGCGGTGACGCGGGCTGGGCGTGTGATTGTCGATGAGGGTGCGAAGTGCCGCCATGTGCGTGGGCGTGGTGCCACAGCAGCCACCCACGACGCTCACGCCGTCCTCAATCATGCCGGCGACGGCCTCGGCGTATTCGGGTGCCTGGATGTCAAAGACGGTATTGCCGTCATCGTCCACGCGGGGCAGTCCCGCATTGGCCTGCACCATAACGGGCTTGTCGGTGACGGTGAGCATACGCGCGGCGAGTCCTCGGAGCTCGGCCGGGCCCTGGCTGCAGTTGATGCCCAGGACGTCGGCGCCGATGGCGTCGAGGGTGATGGCGGCGACCTCGGGGCTCGTTCCCAGGAAGGTGCGGCCGTCTTCCTCAAAGGTCATGGTGGCAAAGACGGGCAGGTCGGAGTTCTCGCGGCAGGCGAGGACCGCCGCCTTGATCTCGGCAAGGTCAGTCATGGTCTCGATAATAAAGAGGTCCACGCCCGCATCGATGCCGGCGCGCACTTCCTCGGCAAAGAGGTCATAGGCCTCGTCGAAGCTCAGGGTGCCCAAGGGGCGAAGTAGCGCGCCGATGGGGCCGATATCGCCGGCGACGTAGTGGGCACCGGCCGCGCGGGCGCAGGCGACAGCGGCGGCAAAGACATCTGCCACGGTGGCGGCGCCGTCGAGCTTGTGGGCGTTGGCACCAAAGGTGTTGGCGGTGATCACGTCGCAGCCAGCCTCGACGTATTGGCGCTGAATGTCGGTAATGACCTGAGGCTCCTCAAAGTTGAGCAGCTCGGGCAGGGCGCCGGCTTTCATGCCGGCCGCCTGCAGCATGGTGCCCATGCCGCCGTCGAACAGCAGGTGCCCCGTGCCCTCGATGGCGGCGCGCAGACGATCGTCCTTAATGCGAAGGTCTTCAAACGTGCGCGTCTTGTATGCAGCGCCATTACGGCGTGCGGCATCAACAGGCGCCGCCAGCGCGGCACCGTCCAGATCATGAGTGATAAGCGGGGTAAACATCGATGGCTCCTAATGGCTGGAATAGCAGGTGGTGTAGGCGGCGCGGAAGCGGCAGTGCTCGCGCATGCGGCAGATATTGCAGGTAGGGCGGCTCTGGGCGTCGTGGACCTCGCCATCAAACAGGCCGATCACCGCGGTCACGCTCTTGGTGGGCATGAGCAGGCTGGTGGGGGTGACGGTAAGCCCGATGAGCCGCGTGGTGTTGAGTGCGGCCACGATCGAGCGCTGTGCCGTAAGCGGGCAGTCGCCGTAGCCGGGGCTAAAGCGCCAGTTACCGGCGAGTCCGTGTGCGGTGGCCGCAGTCTTGACCTGCTGGTCCATCTGCTCGACGGCGGCTTCTACATAGGCAGAGCATGCGGCGTCGAGTACGGCTCCCTCCAGGGGCTGCTGGGCTCCCGTGGTACGCAGGCGACGCTCGGCGTCCATGCCGAGGGTGCAGGCCATGAGCGCGGCAAAGCGGGCATCTTTGAGATGTCGATAGATATCGCGACCGCGCAGCTCAACGTTGGTGCCGACCAGACGGATGCTGGGCTCTCCCTGCTCATCGACGCCCGTGGCATCGACGGCAAACACGCGGCGCACGCCACGGGGCTCAATGTCCAGTTCCAGACGCTCAACGACAAGCTCAATACGCTGCGCTAGCTCGGGTTCAATCTGCTGACCACCGTAGCCCAGATAGCGCAACATCTCGGCACGATCGACGCGGGGGCGATGGGCGGCATCGATACGATAAAGCGCCGGCGACGCAAGGTCGGCCGGCACTTCGACAAAAGCTGTATCGATGTGCGGTTTTTCCATTACCCCAGGCGCTCCATAATGGTTGCGGCGATTGCAGGACGATTCATAGTGTACAGGTGCAGACCGGCGGCGCCGTGCTCCTTAAGGTCGCAAAGCTGACGGGCAGCATAATCTACACCGGCTGCCTGCAGGCTCTCGGGGTCGTTCTCGTACTTGGCGAGAATCTTGATGACGGGGGAGGGCAGCGATGCGCCGCACATAAAGACCATGCGGCTGATCTGCGACTTGCCCATAAACGGCATGATGCCTGCGGTAATGGGCACGGTGATACCGGCCTTGTCGGCAAGCTCGCGAAAACGGTAGAAGTACTCGTTATCAAAAAAGAGCTGCGTCACAAAGAAGCTCGCGCCGGCATCTTGCTTTTGCTTGAGGTGTTCGACCGAGACGTTGAGGTCCTCACAGGCAATGTGGCCCTCGGGGTAGGCTGCGGCGCCCACACAAAAGCCAGCATCGACGAGTTCGGGGATGAGGTCGCGGGCGTAGGCGTAGTCCGAGGCGGGTTTGTCGTCCTCGGTCGCACCAGCGGGAAGATCACCGCGCAGAGCCAGGATGTTTTCAACGCCGGCGGTGCGATACTCGTCGATCTTGGCGGCGATGTCGGCGTGGGTGCGGCCCACGCAGGTGAGGTGCGCTACCGAGGGCGTATCGAATTCGCTCGAAATCATATGCGCGATGGGGGCGGTGGTGGCACCGTTGCCCGAGCCACCGGCCGAGCAGGTGACCGAGACAAAGCTCGGCGAAAGCTTGCACAGATTGCCAGCAACCTCGCGAGCCGTGTCGAGGGTCAGCTCGCCCTTGGGTGGGAACATCTCAAACGAAACGGGTACGGTGCCCTGGGATGCTGCCTGCTTAAAAAGCTCGTCGACGCGCATATCGTGCTCCTTTAGATACGTAATAGTGCGATGTGTTGTAAGGATTCTACAGCACCACTGTGCCACGATGGAGTTTCACTCGCTATTTGGGGATACCAATCGAAAATGCTTCGCTATCGGCATTTCCTATAACAGTGCGGTCAATGTAGGATGGGGCTATATCGAATGGTATCTGATACGAAATACCAGTTAATAAAGCCCCGTCCCAAATTGACTACCCTTAAACCATGGGGAGAGGTCTGCAATTTATGCAGTTGATTGGCTGTTGAGGGTGGCAACGCCGCCTCGATAGGGTAACCTCATTGATTGGTTTCGCGACAGCAACATAACGGTAATGTCGCGGAAACACGGCGAGTCTAAGCTATGACTCGTTCGTTAGTAATCAACACCGCTTCTCACGCGGTGCCGATACGAAGGGAGTTCCGTATGGCCGAACTTACTGACCGCTTCGGGACCATGGTGTTCTCTGAGGAAGTCATGAAGGATTACCTCCCCAAGGACATTTGGAAGCGCCTTGCTGCAACCCTCGAGGGCGGTGAGCCGCTCGACCTGGACGTGGCCAACGCCGTTGCTCATGCCATGAAGGTCTGGGCCATCTCCAAGGGTGCGACGCACTACGCGCACTGGTTCCAGCCGCTTTCGGGCATTACTTCCGAGAAGCACGATAGCTTCCTGGAGCCCAACCACGACGGCACCGCCATTACCAAGTTTACGGGCAAGAACCTCATCCAGGGCGAGCCGGACGCCTCCAGCTTCCCCAACGGCGGCCTGCGCGCTACCTTCGAGGCCCGTGGCTACACCGCTTGGGATCCCACTAGCCCCGCCTTTATCAAGGACGATGTCCTGTGCATCCCCACGGCTTTCTGCTCCTACACGGGCGAGGCCCTGGACAAGAAGACCCCGCTGCTGCGTTCCATGACCGCGCTCTCGCGTGAGTCTAAGCGCGTTTTGGCGCTGTTTGGCAAGACCCCCAAGAAGGTCGTTCCTTCCGTGGGCGACGAGCAGGAGTACTTCCTGATCAAGAAGGACGCCTATCGCAAGCGCAAGGACCTGGTCATCACCGGCCGCACCCTCTTTGGTGCCGCTCCCTGCAAGGGCCAGGAGCTCGAGGAGCACTACTTTGGCGCTATCCGCCCCACCGTCTCGGCCTATATGAAGGACCTGGACGATGAACTGTGGGCGCTTGGCATTCCCGCCAAGACCAAGCACAACGAGGTTGCTCCCTGCCAGCATGAGCTCGCACCGGTCTATGGCGAGGTCAACGAGGCCATCGACCAGAATCTGGTCATGATGGAGAAGATGAAGCTCATCGCCTCCCGCCACGACTTGGTCTGCCTGCTGCACGAGAAGCCCTTTGAGGGCATCAACGGTTCGGGCAAGCACAACAACTGGTCGCTTGGCACCGAGTCCGAGAATCTGCTCGATCCGGGCGACACCCCGCTCGACAACCTGCAGTTCATCGTCTTCCTCACCGCGGTGATCGAGGCCGTCGATAACTATCAGGAGCTCCTGCGTGCCTCCGTTGCCTCGGCCGGCAACGACCATCGTCTGGGCGCCAACGAGGCTCCTCCGGCGATTATGTCCATCTTCCTGGGCGACCAGCTTACCGAGGTCGTCGAGAAGATCATCGATGGCAAGGCTTCCGTCCATGCCACGCGCGGCGTGCTCGACCTGGGCGCCGATACCCTGCCCAAGCTGATGCAGGACAACACCGACCGCAACCGCACCTCCCCGTTTGCCTTTACCGGCAATAAGTTTGAGTTCCGTGCCTGCGGCTCCGAGCAGAACGTCTCCGACTCCAACCTGGTGCTCGATGCCGCCGTGGCCAAGTCGCTCAAGTCCTTCGCCGACGCGCTTGAGGGTACGCCCGAGGATGAGTTCCAGGACGCCGCGCTCGAGTACTGCAAGAAGGTCCTGACCGACCACCAGCGTATCCTCTTCTCCGGCGATGGCTACTCCGACGAGTGGCCCGTCGAGGCCGAGAAGCGCGGCCTTGCCAACAACAAGACCACGGCCGACGCCCTGCCCGCCTTTGTTTCCGATAAGGCCATTGCGCTCTTTGAGGAGACGGGTGTCCTGACCAAGGCCGAGGCCCAGTGCCGCTACGATTGCAAGCTCGAGAAGTACAACAAGCTCATGAACATCGAGGCCACCACGATGGTTCGCGAGGCGCGTCGTACCTATCGCCCGGTCATTACCGCCTATGCCACCAAGGTCGCTAAGGGCCTTGAGACTATTCGTGCCGCCGGTGCCGAGGCCGCCATGCAGTGCGAGCAGAACACGCTCAACAAGCTCTGCAACGGCATCACCACCATCAACGACTCCATCAAGGCGCTCGACGCCGTGCATCAGAAGGCCGAGGCTCTCGATGGCCAGGAGCAGGCCAACGTGTATGCACATGAGGTCGTTCCCGCTATGGATACGCTGCGCGCCGCCGTGGATGCCATGGAGGAGATTGTGGCCGCTGACTACTGGCCGGTCCCGACCTACGACGACATTCTGTTCTATGTGTAACAGACACGTTTGATTTTGCGTGTGAAGGGGTCTCGCCTGTGTGAGGCCCCTTCTTTTTTGCCGCTTTGACCTGCTTTGAACTTGCAGCCGAGCGAGCGTTTCGCGCGGGGCATTTTAAAAGTTGTAACCTGTTTTGGCATGCGGACGTTTCGGGCGTTTGTTCATAAAGGGGAGGATGATCCGATGAGGGTATTCGATATCGTGTTTAGCCCGACCGGCGGAACGGAAAGGGCGTCTGGCTACATTGCCAATGCGTTGGAAGGGGAAACCGTTGCTGTAGATCTGACCGATAGCGGGCTTGGTTTTCGCACGGTTGCGATGACAAAAGAGGATGTAGCCGTGATCGCGGTGCCCTCGTATGGCGGGCGAGTCCCGGCTGTGGCTGCGGAGCGCTTGGGTATGATGCGGGGAAACGGTGCGCAGGCGGTTCTGGTTTGTGTTTACGGAAACCGCGCGTATGAGGACACGCTGGTCGAGCTTGAGGATGCGGCAAAGGGCGCGGGCTTTCGGGTGATCGCGGCGGTTTCTGCCATCGCCGAGCATTCTATTGTTCGCCAGTTTGCAGCCGGTCGGCCAGACCCACAGGACGCGGCGCAGCTCGCTGGGTTTGCGAATCAGATTCAGCAAAAGATATCTGCAGGAGATGCTTCTGAGCCGGCTATTCCGGGCAATCGTCCCTATAAGAAGGCCGGGGGCGCCGGTATGGTGCCCAAGGCCACAAAAGAGTGCACCGCTTGCGGGGCTTGTGCCGCAGCGTGCCCTGTTGGCGCTATCGATAAAGACGATCCCAAGCGGGTGGACAAAAAGGCCTGCATCTCTTGCATGCGCTGTGTCGCCGTATGTCCGCATGCCGCCCGCGCGGTAAACCCCATCATGCTCTCTGCGGCTACCAAGATGTTGAGCAAAGCCTGTGCCGAACGGAAGGAGTGCGAGCTGTTTATCTAGCGCAGGGGCTTTGAGTCTTCTTCATCTAATGTCAAGAAAGAACGAACCCGTGCGATGGTAACTCGCACGGGTTCGTACATTTTTGAGTTGGTGCCCCCAGCGGGATGTCCGCGTGCGGCTGGCGCCGCCCGCATTCGCTGCGTCGCTTCACTCCTTGCGTGCTGCGCTGGAAAACGCTTGCGCGTTTCCTCAGCTCCGCACCCTGTCGGGTTCGAATCCCGGCGCATGGGTAGCAAAAAGCCCGCTACCGAATTGGCAACGGGCTTCTCAGATTCTGTGGTGCCCCCAGCGGGATTCGAACCCGCGATATCCACCTTGAAAGGGTGGCGTCCTTGGCCGCTAGACGATGGGGACAGCGGGAAAGAGTATAGCAGACTTTTTTGCCGGCGCGTATATCGTTGGCAAACTGGAAAACCACCACACAGGAGCTGGCTCCCTATCCTGATTTTCAAATATCTCAATCTGTAACATCTGGGCGGGCAAATCGGCTCTATCTGTTACAGATCGAGACAAACGGCGGGCGTCGGGACGAATATCTCAATCTGTAACAGTAAGACGACTTTTAACGGTCTAGATGTTACAGATTGAGACAAACTGCCGTGGCAGGTCAAAACCACCACAAAGGTGCCTGTCCCCTTTGTGGTGGCGGGGCGTTAGAGGAGGAGCTTCATCGCGGCGTCGTGGGCGGCGTGCTCGTAAGCGTCGTCGAGGGGTTTGAGCGGCAGCAGAGCGGTGGCCTGTGCATCGCCACGGCGCTCGAGAGCGTGGGTGATGAGCCAGTCGGCGAGTTCGGGGTTCTTGGGCAGTGCCGGTCCGTGTAGGTACGTGCCGATGACGCCCTTGTAGATCAGACCCTCAAAGCCGTCGTCGCCGTTGTTACCGGTGCCCGTGACGACGGACGTTCCGAGCGGCGTGGCCTCGGCGTCCAAAAGCGTGCGGCCACCGTGGTTCTCGAATCCCACAAAGGGCTCGGGTGCCAGGTCGGTCTTGACGGCGACGTTGCCGATCAGGCGGTCGGAGCCGCGCACGGTTTCGGCGGCAATGACGCCCAGGCCCTCGAGGCGATTCTCACCCATATAGTACGAACGGCCGAGCAGCTGATAGCTGCCACAGATGGCAAGCAGTGTGCCGCCGTCCTCAACATAGGCCGCGACCTTGTCTTTTTGAGCGAGCAGCTCGTGCGCCACGGCCAGCTGGTCGCGATCGGAGCCGCCGCCCATCATGACGATGTCGGCGTCGGTGAGATCGAGCGACTCGCCCATGCGGACCTCGTCCACGCGCACGGGAATGCCGCGCCAGGCGCAGCGGCGCTCGAGGGCAATGACGTTGCCGCCGTCGCCATAGAGGTTGAGGGCATCGGGATACAGGTAGACGATGCGCAGGGGGCGCGAAAGCTCGACCGGCACAATGTCGGTGGGGACAGCGCTCCCATCGGCGCGCGTTACGGCGTGGGAGGCGACCGAGCTCGCATCGGTGCTCTTAAGCTCGTCGAGCTCCTTGACCAGCGGCGGGAAGGCCGTGTAGTTGGCGACGGCGTAGAAGGTGTCATCGGCGATCTCGTCTGCCACGGCGCCGATCGCCTGCTCGATATTCGAGATGATGGCGGCGTCGATGCCGGCGTACTTCAGACGTACCTGCATATCGTGTGCACGCGTGCCGCCGGCAAAGGCGACAAGCCCTGGGGTATCGGCGATGCGCTCGAAGTCGACGTCGTAGATCCACGAGACATCGTGGCCGTCGGCGTCGTTGTCGTTCAGGAAGAAGGCACAGAGTCTGCCGCCCGCCGTCTTAATGGACTGGATCTGTCGATCGAAGCCCACGGGATTCTTGGCCAGGTTTGCCTCGACGGTACGGCCGGCGATCTCCCAGCGACCCATGCGTCCGCCGGCGGGGACGTAGGCATCGAGCGTGGGCTGTAGGTGAGCTTCGTCCACGCCCAGCTCGCGCGCCGCAAAGAAGGCGGCGGCAACGTTATAGACCATGTACAGGCCGTTGTAGCGCGTGGTGATGTGCGTGGCGGGCGTGTCGGTATCGGGGCTAAAGTTCAGGTCAAAGCCGTAGCCGTCGCAGGTGAGCTCAACGTCCGTTACGCGACGGACCAGCGCGGGACGACCCCAACCGCACGAAGGACAATGATAGGCTCCGAGCTGGCCGTACTGCACATAGTCGTACTCCAGCGGAGCGTTGCACTGCGAGCAAAAACGCGAGTCGCTAATGCGATCGGACTCGGTGCCCGTGGCACCGTCGATGCCAAAGGCGATGCTCATATTGGGGACGCGTGCGGCGATCGAGGCGCACAGCGGATCGTCGGCGTTATAGATGAGCGTCGTTGCCGGCGAAAGCTCCAGCGCGTGGGCGATGACGTCCTGGGTGTGGTCGATCTCGCCGTAGCGGTCCAGCTGGTCGCGGAACAGGTTGAGCAGCACAAAGTACGTCGGCTTGAGCTTGGGCAGGACGCGCACCGTGTAGAGCTCGTCGCACTCAAAGACGCCTACGCGCTTGCTGCTGGCGGTTCGCTTAAGGTTGCCGCGCGCCTCGAGCAACGCGCCCACCACGCCCGGCTCCATGTTGTTGCCGGCGCGGTTGCATACCACGGTGGCGCCGCTGGCGGCAACGGCATCGGCGATGAGGTTGGAGGTGGTGGTCTTGCCGTTGGTGCCGGTGATCACCACGCTGCGGTCGACAAGGCCCGCGAGGTCGCTTAGCAGCTCGGGGTCGATCTTCATGGCGATGCGGCCGGGGAGTACGCCGCCCTGGCGCTTAAGGACGGAGCGCAGCCCCCAGCGGGCGATATCGCTCGAGGTGCAGGCGAGAGATGAGCGGAAGTTCATGAAGCCGTTCCTAACGTGAATGACATGGTCGTGGCGTTTGCGCCGTTAAAAGCCGTAACGGCGCGCAAATTCCTGGGCAAGCTGCGATACGTCTTCGCAAGCGTTGGCCCAGGGGGCAAAGTCGGGAGTATCCGAGATGATGCCGTCGGCCTCCCAAACTGCCTGATGCGAAAGGTCCCAGGGGTCGTGCGGTTCGGGTCGGCAGGGAAGGTACGGTGTCTGATACATGGGGTTCAGCAAAAAGAACGCGCCGCCCTCGCAGCGGTTGGCAAACTCGCGCAGCGCGCGTGTCGCCGGGCGCATCTTGTTCGTTTTGAACAACAGGATCGTGCGGGCGAGTAGGTACCAGGGGGAGCTCTCGAGGGCATCGGCCCCCATCTGCTCCTCGAGCTGGTGAGCCAGGGCAAAAAAGCCGTCCTCGTCTTCCAGGCGAGCGAGGGCGAGTAGCACGGTGCCTGCAGCTCGGGCGGGATAGCCTTCCGCCTTAAGAACGCGGCGAGAATAGTTGGCGGCAGCACGGTAGCGAGCGCTCGCCATGCACAGCTGCGAGATGGCCTCGAGCGTGTGGAGCCACCCGATAA
>CAUFWM010000049.1 GCA_959596505.1 uncultured Collinsella sp. | reverse complement strand
GGTCTAGGTATCCTCTCACGTCTGCTTCGTAGTCCTCGATAATCTGCGGTCCTGCCGCTCCAAACTCGATAACGGTGTCACCCACCAGGTCAAAGAGCGCCTCGTTGATGCTGTCGACGAGCATATCCTCGCTCTGGCCCGACTGTGCCACCGCCAATGTGGCCTGCGCCGTGTTCCGCTCGAGGAGCGCGCGAAGGAAGGCATCTGCGGCGGGCGCGAGTTTGTTCGCGGCGTCAGTGGACGCAGCCGCTGCGGGCGGGGGCGTCGGCGCAAGAAGCGGCGCCACGACACCAAACTGTTCGATGGAAATGGTTGGCTCGTCGGCCTCGTCCTGCCCTGCGGCCGTCGTGGCCGGTTCGACAAACGCGTCTGCTGCGGGCTCGGTTTTCGGCTGCTCGGAGCCCGCCGTATCGACCTCTGCGAGCACATCGTCCTCGCGCTCCTCATCAATCAAAAGCGCTTCACGCGTTTGCGCTGCGACGCTCCGAATGTGCCCCAGCTGACTCAAATCGATATCGATCTTGACGGGCTGGTGCGCGGCGTCCCACGAAAGCCATGCCACGATCTCGTCATCGATGATCTTGGCCAGATATTTGGGGACCTTCTCCTCCTTTAGGGGGTGGGTGGGGTCTAGGGCCAGGCGCAGCCGTTGGTCGCAGGCGCGCATCATCTCACCAAGCTTGCTGCTTTTTTGCCTGCTGCCGTGAATTCGCATGCATTCCCAAAAGCCGTTTTGACAACGGTAAATATGGATGGGGTCCAGACGGTATTCGCAATCCTCGTGGCGATTAGGCGCAAAGAACACAGCCGAGGCAAACATGGTATAGGGCATGGCCGTCTCCTCCCCAAACAAGCTCGCCACGATACCGCTCTTTCGGTGCGTGTCATAGTAGCGCGCCATACGGACATACACGGCGCATGCCACGTGGCGTAGGTCGCGATGGTGACTGCGATCGAGCCGTGAGTTATTGAGGTTATACGTGGAGAGGGCGTTGATGGCGGCCATGAGTCGCTCCTCGCGCGCCTCGTCGGGCGGAAGGGGGAGCGTAGGCTCGGAGGTCTTGCGACGCGCAGGCGCCAGGTCTGACGGCGTTGGCGCGGGCGCAAGGTCTCGCGCCGCACGCCGCAGCTCGATAAGGGCGTTATCGAACATGACGGTTTTAGAGTCGCGAAGCAGCTTGGGGTCGAGTCCGTGGAACACGGCGTAATCTTGCAGCCACACGCGCGCAAACCGGTCGATGCCGGGCTCGAAGGCGCGATAGACATCCCAAAAAGCCTTGATCTTGTTAAAACCATCGAGTGGGTCATCTACGCCAATGCCGCAGATCAGCTCATAGAGATACAGAAAGGCAAAGGACGTAGACGTTTCCTCGACGGTTCCGCGGCGCACTTGGGTGCGCCAGGTAAAATAGCCGCGCAGCTGCCGATCGCTCATGGCGTTATAGGTGGGAAAGTACGACTTGAATGTGCCGTTGTAGGGACAGTCGTCCTCAAAGTCGGCCATCAGCAGGCCTTGGCGGTAGAAAAGCTCGGCTTCCGAAAGCCAACGTCCCGCGCCACCCTTGGGGTCTTCTTGCCAACGCGATATCTCACGCATTTTGCGGTACTGGTCGGGAAGGAAGTTCTGCATCTGACGACCGGTTTTGAGAATCGGCTCGTCAGCATAGACTTCGTTTGAGAAGCGAGCAGACTGATGGGTCCGGGCCTCGGCCATAATGCGCTCGATGAGCATCTTGATGTCCTGGTCGGCCACCGTTTCTCCTCTCCTAACGCAGCTTCGGTGACCTCATATCATAGCACAGCATCAAACAGGTGTTCGAGATACCGCTACGTAGATAGATTTAGAACAGGAGGGCGTAGATGACGGCTATGACAACGGAGGGGAGCATATTGGCCGTGCGGAAGGTCTGAGGACGGATGAGGTTGACGCCGACGCAGAAGATGAGTATAGAGCCCACGAGCGATAGACTGTCGAGGGCGGCGGCGGTCATGATGGGGGAGAGCGCGCCGGCAAACAGCGTAATCGTTCCCTGGAATACGGCAACGGGCAGGGCGGAGAAGATGCAGCCGCGGCCGAGCGAAGCCGTCATGGTGCAGACGATGATGCAGTCCAACGCGCCCTTGAGGGCAAGCGTGGACCAGTCGCCGAGCAAGCCGTCTTGGATTGATCCCACGATAGCCATGGCACCGATGCAGACGGTCAGCGATGTCGAGACAAAGGCATTGGTGAACTCGTTGTCTCCCTCGCTGCCGGTTTTGCGCTTGAGCCATTCGCCCAGGTTTTCGATGCCGGCTTCCAGGTTAACGGCCTCGCCGATGAGCGAGCCGAGGGCAAACGAGACGATGAGCATGGTGGTGCCGGTGGTCTCCAGCGCTTTCCCGTCAATGACGAGCATCTTTTGCATGGTGCCGCCCAGTCCGATAAACAAAACGCACAGCCCCGACGCCTTCATGAGCGTGTCTTGGATGCGGGGTGTGATAAAGCGTCCGCCTATAAGGCCCAGCAGTCCGCCCGCAATCAAAAGTGCGACGTTGATGACCGTTCCCAAACCCGGCATGAACCCTCCCATATTGATGCCAACCTGGCAATCGTAGCAGAACGGGCTGCAGGGTGCGTCATGCCTCATCCTATACGTTATATAAGTGGTATTAATGACGGCATTTGATGCCCGAGCCTCAGCCTCCCATCACGACATAGGGGCTGTAATCGAAGCACAGCGTCATGAGTCGCTGCGGGGACTCAATGGCCGCGGCGATGATATCGGCATCTCGAGCTCGGTCAAATCCCACGAGCTCAATTTGATACGAGACGTCTTCCATTTTATGGAGTATCCGGTTATTCAGGAGATTCTCACCGTCGAATTCCTCGGTTTTGCCTCCGTCCGAGGTTACGGCATACAGGTGCAGTTTTGCGGTGGTCGCAGGGTCGGCTACCGTGAGGTTGTCGATTTGGTTGGCCGTGCCCTTTGCCCCAAGCAAGGTGAGCAAGGTGGGGGCTACGACCTCGCCCGATGGCAGAAAAACAACTTCGACGGTTTTAGGGAATGCGATAATGGCTGCTTTGCGGACGGGCTTATCGGCAGCGGTGACCTCAATGCTCGCGGCGTCGACGGTTTCCGTGCGGTCGAGCGCGACCATCATGCAACAATTGCCCTCGTCGATGTCTGCCGGCATGGGACACCCCAAGTTTTCGCCAGCTTGCGTGCCGCCCACTGCGGTGGCTGTTTCGCTTGGCTCGCTGAAAGTGGCTGAAGGACCGCTCGATGGCGGTGTTATGCCGCCTGGTGCGCCATTGTCCCCAGGCGCTATTTCACCGCTGCTCTCGCTGGAGTCGCTTGCGATGTCACCTGTCGAGGGGGCGAGTCCGACCGCTCCTACTCCGCTCCATTCCATCTCGAGGAGCGCCGGATCGACAAGGACGTGATGCACATCTTGCGTTTCGGTACTGATATCGACAGGACCGGGATCTGCCCCTCGCGTCAGGCTGAGCGATCCGGTCCGCTGTTTGCCCCGAATCTCCTGGCTTTCTGTGCCGCTCGCGTAGAACATTAGAGCGATCTCGCCATTTGCCGTGGCGTCGGTGCCCGCCTTGGTCATTTTCAGCGATGCGGTGAATGAGATAGCGGGCTGCGGGCCATCGGCGCTCGAGGGGACGCAGCCCAGGCATACACCCCCTCCGTTTTCGAAAAACGTGCTGTCGAAGGCGACTGTTGCCCCGTCCGCCGAGTCATCGGACAGGGTGATGTCGAGGCACAGCTCCACGTCGCAGGAATCGCCATCGGCATCAGTTGCAGCTGCGCGCCATGTGCAGATAACGCATCCCGTTAGGGGGCCGTCTGCTTTGCGCGAGCGCTCGGTATCCACGACTATCGAGCTGTTCGTGCAGCGACGGAGGCACCCCGAGGTCGAAATGCTTGCCTGCGCAAGCGAGAGGCGTTGGCGCGCGATGGTGCTCATCTGGTTTGTGACGAGACAGTTGACGGCAGGTAAGGGGACGTCTACGGCGGGTGTCGCTAGAGCGGCGACGGGCATGCCGGTGACAAGCGCGCTGCAGAGCGCGGCAACGGGCAAAAGGTTCTTTGATGCCATGGGCTCTCCTTACCTGTTCTGGACGGTCTCGATTTGTGTGGCTACTGGCTGCGTTTGATGTGCAGGCCAAGGCCGATGGCGCTTGTACCTGCCGCGGCGATTCCTGCCGCCAGGAGCTGTCGCGTGTCGCCCGTTTGCGCTAGGGGTTCATGTTGGCCGCTGCGTTCGAGCTCCGATAGATCGACAGTCACTTGTGTGGCAGCTTGCGCCTGCTCTTGTTGGGCAAAGGCGGCGATCGGGGCAAACGTTACAACGCCGACGATAGCGGCAAGGACAATCGCCTTAGGCCGTGTGCGCACCGGGCTCGACCGTCCACGTAATGCTCGCGACCTGGTCGCCCGTGCCGGTCACATGGAAGATGTCTCGCGTGACGCGGGCGACATTGCCACTCGTCTTGAGCTTAATCCTGTCCGTACCATTGGCGATGCCCTGGTAGCCCATGTCGAAGGATGCATTTTTGGAAAGGTCGAGGCCTGCTTCCTGCGTCGCGGCATGAGCGTCTTGGAGTGCCTTGTCGGGGCCGACCTTAAAATCGATGGAGTTCTGGGCGGTTCCCGTCTTGGCGTCAGCGACGATGCTCCAGGAGTTCTTGGCGCCGATTTTCATGTTGGTAACGTGGATGCCATAGGCCGAAAGATTGTCGATAGTGGTTGTGTTCTCGGAAGGGCCCTGAAGCGTGCCATCGGCCTTGGCGACAAACGGAATGACGGTCGGAGTCTTAAACGCGATGTTGTCGATTTCGGTCCTGATGGTCACGTCGGTGGTTCCAACGCGTCCCTCCGCCAGAGCGGTGGTCGGCGCGGCGCTCATTGCGAGTGCGAGCGCCAGCCCTGCGCCCACGACGAGCGCCCTGGTCCCGCTCAAGTTCCTGGTGATGTCCATAATCGTTCCTTTCTATTCGTCACGGAACGTTTCCGTGAGGGTTAGACGAAAACGGCACGGGTGCGCATTTTCATAACAGGCGGCAGATCTAGTCTTCGGCCTGCGCAACCCGCACCTTGATGCGCGTGGGATTGCCATGGGCGTCGTAGGTCTTGGCGTCGAGCGCTTGAATCTCGATATACGCCTCACCTTCTTTGATGTCGCCTGCAGGGCAGGTCTCAACGGTCTTGCCGGTCTCGACCACGCCCGATTCATAGACGGTCTCGTCGTTTTGGATCACGCGGAAACGCTGGGGAAACTTGTTATCCTGGACGTTTTGTACGTTGACGCGCAGCTTACCGCCTTTTTGTAGCTGGGCGACCGGTGCGACCGAGATTGTCATCATGTTGTCGCGGACGATGGCATCGAGCTCGTCCTGGATTTCTTGGCGCGACTTACCCTCTGCCGCTGTGACCGAGGCGCCCGTCTCGGCGACAGGCTTTGACTGCCAGGCGTAAAGGCCGACGGCGATAAGGGCGCAGGCGATGGCCAAGCAGACGATGCCGAGCCTTTTTCGATGTTTTGACCCCAGGGGGCTCGACCGCTTCCGTGCGTTCATGCGGCATCCTTAGTGGTATAGACGCGCGCGAACGTGGACGGATCGGCGCCAAAGAGCATGTGGAGCATGAGACGTCGCGAGTAGATGAGCTCGTCGAAGTTTGGGTCGAGTTTGATGTCGTGGATGTGGGCGATATGGTGGGCGAGTGCCGAAAACGATTCGGGATCGCAGATCACGTCGGTGGTGACGTGATAGACGACCGCATCGGGAAACGCCTCCTCGTCGAAGGGCAGAAGATATGGGTCATCGTCAACTTCGATGGCGACGCCATACTGGGGCCAGTAATATGCCATGGGAACCTCCCTGCTTTTGGGCCAAACCTTCTATTGGCTCTGGCTGTCGATGCCGACCGTATCAGCCGCAACTTGACCAATTTCTGACCAAATGCTTGACGGGTTTACATCGCCGCAGGTGAGAGATGCTAAAAAATATCTCAAGTTTTTTCGAGCGCCAATTGCATGCATGGCAGTGATGGGAAGGAGCGCGTTAAATAGAGCGCCTGCCGAGAAAACGCCGCCGCTTGCCGAATTGCACAAACGTAAAATTCGCCAATTATGGAGACGGTCTCAGTCACGTCGACGAAACGATGCGGTAACATCTCCCTGCAAATACTGTAGTTAACTAAAGGGGGAGTTTGCGTGTCTGCAGCCATCAAACCCTTCAGCGACGAGTTCGAAGAATATGGTCGCGATGAATCTCGCACATCGGGCGAGGCGTCGAGTATCTCGTTTCCGACAACGGAGGACGAAGTCCGCGCCATTCTGCGAAAGCTCCATGCCGAGCATGTTCCGATAACGGTCCAGGGTGCTCGGACCGGTCTGGCTGCCGGTGCCGTGCCCCACGGCGGCCACATCCTCAACACTTCTCGTATGAATCGCTACCTGGGTCTTCGCCGCGACGAGCAAGGCCGTTTTCTGCTGCGCGTGGAGCCGGGCGTCGTGCTTTCTGAGTTACGCAAGCAGCTGGGCAAGAAGGCATTGCCGACCGCTGGCTGGGATCAGGCATCGCTTGAGGCCTATGAGGAGTTCCAGACAGCTCCCGAGCAGTTCTTTCCCACCGATCCCACCGAGGCATCTGCCTGCCTGGGTGGCATGGCGGCGTGCAATGCCTCCGGTGCCCGCAGCTATGCCTATGGCCCCATGCGCCCGCACGTTACGGGGCTTCACGTGGCACTGCCGGACGGCGACCTGCTCGAGCTTCATCGAGGTCGGGCACACGCTGACGCACGCCACTTGTCGCTCGTGACGGCAGGGGGCCGCGCGCTTGAGCTGGATCTTCCCGGCTATACCATGCCCAAGACCAAAAACGCGTCGGGTTATTTCGTTTCGGACGACATGGACGCCATCGATCTTTTTATCGGTGCATGCGGCACACTCGGGGTCATTACCGAGCTCGAGATCGCCCTGCAGGCGGCACCTTCGGTCGTATGGGGCGTGAGCTGCTTTTTCGACAGCGAGGACAAGGCAGTGTCCTTTACCGATTCCGTGCGCCCCGTGCTGTCCCATGCCGCCGCTATTGAGTATTTCGATGCCGGCGCCTTGGATATCCTTCGCCGCCAGCGCGAGCAGTCGACCGCGTTTGCCTCGCTGCCGGCACTCGACGATGAGGCAAAGGTCTGTATTTACGTGGAACTCGACTGCGACGACGAGGCTCAAGCGACTGAGGAGCTGTACCACCTGGGATGGGTTTTGGAGCTTGCGGGCGGCCGCGATGACGCGACCTGGGTTGCGCGCACCGAGGTCGATCGCGAATGCCAGCGGTTCTTCCGCCACGCCGTCCCCGAGAGTGTCAACATGCTCATCGATGAGCGTCGCCGCACCGACCCCACCATTACCAAACTGGGGTCGGATATGTCGGTACCCAACGCGCGCCTGGCCGATGTCGTTGCCTTCTATCGCCGCACGCTGGCCGAAAGCGGGCTTGAGTCTGCCGCCTGGGGACATATCGGCAACAACCATCTGCATGTGAATATCCTGCCGCGCGATGCGCAGGACTACCGTCGCGGTGGTGAGCTGTTTGCCCGGTGGGCTGCGGAGGTAACGGCTATGGGCGGCGCCGTCTCTGCCGAGCACGGCGTCGGCAAGATCAAAGCGGGCTTTTTGGAGACGATGTACGGCCACGAGGCCATGGTCGAATCGGCTCGACTCAAGCTGCAGCTCGATCCTGCCGGGCAGCTGGGTCGTGGCAACCTATTTTCGGAGAAGCTCTTGGATGAACTCGTCCAGAAAGGGGGCGCGTGAAGATGAGCGATTTCCATATGGTGGTGTGCGTCAAGGCGGTACCGGGAAGCACCGAGGTCAAGATGGACCCCAAAACCAATACCATCGTGCGTGATGGCAAGCAGGCGGTCATTAATCCCTTCGATGCAAGTGCCCTCGAATGCGCGCTGGCGCTCAAGGACGACTTTATCGGCTTTGGCATGGATGTGCGCGTGACGGTGGTGTCGATGGGTATCCCTGCAACCGAATCGCTGCTGCGCGACTGCATTGCCCGCGGCGCCGATGATGCGCTGCTGCTGACCGATCGCGCCTTTGCGGGCGCGGACACGTTGGCGACCACCTATGCCCTCAAATGCGGTATCGAGGCGCTCGACGAGGACTTCGACCTGCTCATCTGCGGCAAGATGGCGGTAGATGGCGATACCGCCCAGATTGGCCCCGAGCTGGCCGGCGCCTTCGAGATTCCCTGCGTGACCGATGTGAGCTGCGTGCAGAGCGCAGGTTTTACGACGTGCGGTGCGCTTTCGCTCGTTCACGGTTGCGATGCCGGCGAGGAGACGGTCTATCTGGAGATGCCGTGCGCGATGACGACCGCCAAGGAGATCGGCCAGCTGCGCATGCCGAGCATCGCCGGCATTCGCGCGGCCGAAGATGCGGATGTGCGGGTGGTCTGTGCTGCCGATGTACATGCTGACCCTTCGCGTTGCGGCCTTACCGGATCGCCGACGCAGGTCGTGCGCTCATTTGTGCCCGACCGCGACCAAACGTGCGAGGCCATCGAGGGCACGCCGGTCGAGCAGGCGGCAAAGATTGCCAAGATTATCGAGGGGATGGCATAGATGAGCGGACTGATAATCGATAGCGAGGCGTGCGTTGGCTGTGGCCGCTGCGTTCGCGCCTGTGCCTCGGGTGGCATTGTGATGGAGGGCGAGCGCCCCAACCGCTGCGCCCATGTGACCGACGGCTGTATCTTGTGCGGCGGGTGCGTCGACGCCTGCCCCGTCAATGCCATTTCGATCGAGCGCGACGAGGCCGCCGGCGCGGTTGACCTCGATGCGTATCGAGACATATGGGTATTCGTTCAGACCGACGATCACGATGTCGTGGCTCCGGTGGCCTACGAGCTCATGGGTAAGGGGCGCGAGCTTGCCGATGCTCGCGGTTGCCGTCTGGTGGCATTGGCCGGCATGGGCCCCGAGGGCTCGCTTGAGGACCTGGAACATCTGGTCTGCGCCGGTGCCGACGAGGTCGTGGTCTGCCGCGACGAGCGACTGCGCCAAAATGATGCGGAGATCTATGCTCGTCTCATCTGCGATTTGGTGGCCGAGCGCAGACCCGAGGCCATTCTGTACGGCGCGACCGCCTTTGGTCGTGAGCTGGCGCCCGGTGTGGCCGTACGCTTGCAGACGGGCCTTACGGCCGACTGTACGGTGCTTTCGATGGATACGGAGACGGGTCTACTGCAGCAGACCCGCCCGGCGTTTGGCGGCAACTTGATGGCCACCATTATCTGCCCCAATCATCGGCCGCAGATGGCAACGGTGCGCCCCGGCATCTTTGGGGCACCCAAGTTTGACTACAGCCGCTCTGGCACGATTACCCAGGTATCGCTTGCGAATGATGTTAAGGCCCGTGTCGAGATCTCGATTCCCGCCGAGGAGTGGGGGCAGCAGGCATCAATTGCCGATGCCGAGCGCCTGGTCGTGGTGGGCCGCGGCATCGGCTCCAAGAAGAATCTGCCCCTGATGCGAAAACTCGCCGATGCCTTGGGTGCCGAGCTTGGTTGCACGCGTCCCGTTGTGGAGGCAGGCTGGTTGGAGTATCGCCACCAGATTGGCCAGACCGGCGTGTCGGTTTCGCCCAAGCTCCTTGTGAGTATCGGCGTTTCGGGCGCTATCCAGCATCTTGCCGGCATCGGCGGCGCGGAGTGCATCATCGCTGTCAACGAGGACCCGGATGCCCCCATCTTCGGCGCTGCGCAGTACAAAGTTGTCGGTGACGCCGTCGAAGTTGTCGAGGAGCTTCTGGCCCAGCTCGAGCGCTAGGCGCTGGCCAGCCAGGCTCGCATCTCTTTCTTTAGGCGTTCCCAGGTCGCTTGCGTGGCGGGGTCGGTAAAGGGCCGCACGATACCAAAAGGTGCGTCGAGCAGGCGGTAGATATCGCCCTGCTTGCGCGTCAGCGCGCGGCTTGCCGGATAGACGAGCTCAAACATAAAGCAGATAAGCCCCACCAAGTAGTCCGCGGGCTCATCGCGCTCATCGCGCGTGACGCAGCGGTGCTCGTCAAAGGCAGCCAGCGTCGGTGCCGAGAAGTGGCTGGCAAGAAACACGTCCTCATCCACTTTGAGGATGGTGTCGACGGTGCTGTCGGCGATGGTGCGCATAATGTCGACCTTGTCGCCATCGCGCACAATATCGCAGAAGCGCCGCGTGCGCTCGTCGAGCTGCGCGGGTAGACGGAAATCGCTGTGATAGGCAATGCTTGCGCGAATCAACTCGTCTTCTACCGGATCGTCGATAAAGTCGCGGATACTTGTTGTCGCGGGCGCGTCTGCAGGGTTTTCGCCAAAGAGGACCTCGATGCCCAGCGCCGCATGGCTCATGCTCTCGGCGTCCT
>CAUFWM010000048.1 GCA_959596505.1 uncultured Collinsella sp. | reverse complement strand
TGAACGAGGTGATCTGCTTGTCGCGGATCTTGATATTCACGTCCTTGAGCGCATGGTGGTCGCCATAGAACAAGTCGAGGCCCTCGACGTCGATGCGCGTCGGCGAGGCGGCAAGATCCTCTGCCGTGGGGCGAGTCGCATCCCCGACTTCGCGCTCGTGCGCAGCCTCGGCTTGCGCCTCCATTAGCTCCTCGAGCTCCGTGGGCTCCATGGCCGCAGCAGCCGTCATACCGCATACCTCCACATCGATATCAATTCAGCAGTATCGATAGTAGAAATCGCGGCTCATATGCACGTGAGCGCATTGTCAGGTGTTTGTAAGGGCGCCTACGCTACGCAGCGGGCAGCTCGATGGTAAAGACGGTATGCTCGGGCGTCGATTCGCACGCGATGGTACCGCCATGCGCGCATACAATCTCCTTGGCGATGGCAAGCCCCAGCCCAGCACCGCCGCGATTGGTCGCACGCGCTGCATCCAGGCGATAGAACTTCTCAAAGATCACCTTGAGCTTTGGCTCAGGGATTGGATCGCCCTGGTTCACAAATCGTACGCGTACGCCACCGTCGCCCAAACGCCTGGCCTCGATCGTGATCATCGAGCCTTCATAGCTATAGGCAACGGCGTTTTTCATGATGTTGTTGAATACGCGAGCCATCTTGTCGCCGTCCACGAGCACCGTCAGGTCCTCGCAGATATCAACCTGGGCTTCCTTGTGCTGTTCGTTGAGAATGGGATAGAACTCGTCGGCCACCTGCGCCAGCAATAGCCCCAAATCGACGTAGGCGCGGGTAAGCACGATATCGTGGAAATCGAAACGCGTGATGTCGAAGAACTCCTCGATGAGCGCGTCGAGCCGGTGGGCCTTGTCGAGTGCCACGCCTGTAAAGCGCGCACGCTGCTCAAGCGGCAAATCGGGAGCCTCCTGCAGGAGCGAAAGATAGCCCACCACACTGGCGAGCGGTGTACGCAGGTCGTGCGCCAGGTACGTAACCAGATCATCTTTGCGATGCGATTCGTCGCGCAGGGCCTGTTGAACCTTGCGCTCACAATCGCGCGCCCGATTGAGCGCACCCTCGACCTCGAGAAAGTCGCCGTCGATGGTATCCCACGTGTCAGGGCTATCGATCAGACGGTCCTGAATACGGGCGGCGATCACGCGGTCGGCATGCTGCTCGCCTTGCTCATAACCCTGGTAATACAGGGCGCGCCCGCAAAAGAACAGGACACAGACGGCGAGTGCCAGCACAAAGCCGAGCATGTTGAACACAAAGGCGGCATCAAAGAACACGGGCTCGCCAATACCGCCAAGCGCCATGGCCCCGATCGCCAGCGTAATCGTCCACGCGGCGCCGCCGATTACCACGCAGCGGCGAACGATTTCGAATCGATCGATCAGCAAGAAGCCAATGAGCAGAACTGCCAGGATGCCAACAATATTGTCAATGCCGATGAGTAGCAGACTCAGCAAAAAGAGCAGCACCGTCGCAAGCGCGCGGTTGTCGACGACCGCCCTTATGTATTCAAAGAGTCGATCGGGCACCTCGAATACCCGTCTATCGTCTTTTGTCATATCCACTTCCCCACCACCAAAGGCGTTATTCGATTATGTAGCCGACGCCCCAGACGTTTTTGATAAAGCGCGGCTTTTGGGCATCATCGCCGATCTTTTCGCGCAGATGGCGGATGTGCACCATCACCGTATTGTTGGAGCCGGGCATAAAATCCTCGTTCCACACCGCGCGGAACAGGTCCCCCACGGCCACCACGCTGCCACGATGCTCGACCAGATACAGCAAGATGGAATACTCGATGGGCGTGAGGCGCACCGGTGCACCGTCCACCGTCACACAACGAGCATCGCGGTTGATCTCCAGGCCGTCGAGCTGGATGGTCGGCGACCCGGCCGCCTGCGAGCGGCTACCGTAGCTGGTGTAGCGGCGAAGCTGAGCGTGCACGCGCGCGATGAGCTCCAGCGGACGGAACGGCTTAACCACGTAATCGTCCGCGCCAAGCGAAAGGCCCTCGATCTTGTCTTGCTGGGCATCACGCGCCGTCAGCATGATCACGGGATAGGTATGGCCAGCGCGGATGGTGCGCAGCAACTCAAAGCCGTCGATATCGGGCAGCATGACGTCCAGCAGCGCCAGATCGAACTCCTGCTCCAAAATCGCCTTGGCAGCATCTGCTCCGCTATAGGCTATCTGAACATCAAAGCCCTCTTTTGTAAGGTAGATACCGACCAGGTCGGCGATGGCCTTCTCGTCATCAACTACCAAAATGCACTCATTCATGCGTGCTCCTCTCGCGCTCCATTATGCCCGAGGCAGCGCGCGCCACACAACAAGCGCGGTCGTTTAAGTCGACCTTAAGCACCTATGCGTCCGTTCGGGCGCAGACATGGGCCGCGCACGCCCGCGCACTGATTGTCCACGCCGGTAAACGATATACTTTGAACTCTAAAGAGACCATCCCGTCGAAAGCGAAATCTGTGAAGACCCTTAGTTCTCTTGTAAAGCGCTCCGCGCAACTGACCGCCGGCATTGTCTGCGCTCTCGCCCTTGCTGCCGGCGTGCCGTCTATCGCCAACGCCCAGGTGCTTACGACTGATATCGTTTGCGGCAAGACCGCCGACGCCCGCGGCATCACGGCCGAGAATCTGCCCGATATCGATGCGACCAACGCCATCGTCATGAGCAAGGACGGTTCCGTCTATTACGCCCGAAGTGCCGACGAGCAGGTCAAGATCGCCTCAATTACCAAGGTCATGACTGCGATTCTGACCGTCGAGAACTGCAAAATGGACGAGAAGATCACGGTGAGCAATGCTGCCGCCACCGTAGGCAACTCGACCGCCGGCCTGCTCGAAGGCGACGAGCTCACCGTGGAGCAAGCTCTGCGCGGTCTGATGATCCCCTCGGGCAACGATGCCGCCATCGCGCTTGCCGAGCACGTGGGCAAAAAGATCGACCCCAAGACCAAGGACGCCGTGGCCACCTTTGTAAAGGCCATGAACGAGCGCGCTAAAAAGCTCGGCTGCACGGGAACGCTTTTTGAGAATCCGCACGGTCTGGACTTTGATGAGTGGGCCGGCGACATGCACTCTACCGCGCACGATGTAGCCCTGATGATGCAGGAGGCAATGAAGAGCGATACGTTCCGCGAAATCGTGGCGAGCGATGATTCCTGGATTGAGGTTACGGGCGCCGACGGTTCCGACCATTCGCATTCCATGGATACGCACAATGAGCTGCTGGGGCAGGACGGCAATATCGGCGGTAAGACCGGCACCACCGACGATGCCGGCTATTGCTTTACGGCAGCCTACAACCGCGATGGCGACGAGACCTACACCGTCGTCTTGAACTCCAGCACCACCGATCAGCGCTTTGCCGACACGGCCGCCCTTGCCAACTGGTACTACGGCCACAAGGTGACGGTTGCGATCGCCAACACGCAGGAAAAGACTGCCAACGGCAATCCGCTCATCGCGCGCATTGGCCAGACCGATTGGACGGACAAGACGATCGATGCCACGCTCGCCGATCCCGCAGCTCAGGCGACCGTCTTTGCGCTTGCCGGAGAGGTGACCGAGAAGGTTACCTATGATGACCTTTCGGGCACGGTACATGTAGGCGACAAGGTGGGTAGCGTGATGCTCAAGCAAGACGGCATCAAGATCGCCGTCATGGATTTGGTTGCCGACGAGGAAGGCTCGGGGCCGAATCCCATTGAGTGGCTCCTTGTGAAGCTCGACCGCCTGGGCCGCCGCATCGACAATCGCCCGCTTACGGCAGAAAGCGAGACCATCGCCAAGGCGCCCGAGGTGTAGGGCTGGGGGAACATTACATTTGAGATTGGAGAGGCGTCCAACGGGGCGCCTCTTTTTGAATACCTCTTAAACGGGATGCGTCAGAATCACCAAAGCGACATTGCTAGCCGTTTACCTTCGCTGTGTCTTTTCGGACCTTGAAAACGGGTCCACCGGGCATGCCAGTAGATCCTTTCGACCTCCTTGGTCAAGGCCCTGAAAAGATCCCCAGATGAGGGGTCTGCCCCAGGACACAGCGATTGCCAGGCACCCGTTTCTCCGATGGTGCCCGCACTCGTCATAACAAGATCGTCGCTCCGCCTGCGAATGGAGACACTAACGGAGCGGCCATTATGGAACCCATGGATATCGACTTTATTTATGCGCCCATCAGCTAGATAACTAATCATGACATTGATGCTGTCACCATACTCCGGCAATTCGAAGCCGTGGGAATCCATCAATAGCTTCACATCCTGATGGTAAATGCGGGCCTCGACGACATTCTTGGGCATTTTCCCCGTCTTTGTTGGAGAGCAAAAGCTGATGCTTGGCTCCTCTTCGCTCATGCCTCGGTCAAACCTAAGCATGCACGGGCATACCGACTCAATGGTTCGCAAGGCGTCCGCCGCGACCTTTTCCTCGGTAAACATCTCCACGTCGATGCCGTTTTCTTCCATATAGGCACGGTTTTTACGTTGAAGCTCTAGCCGAGCCGCAGCCTCCCCATCTCCACGCTGTTCCCAATTTCCGGAGTCGGCGACATTTCGATCGAATGTAGAATCAACGGAACATGGCACTTGCTGTTGAGTCGGATCACTGTCGCCGAGACGCCTTAGCTCGGAGCGTCTCATCAGTAGTGTCACAATATCAAACAGCCAACCAAATCCAAAAAGGCCAAAGGTAAAGAGATATAGAAAGAAGCTACCCCACATCCGTGCATACGCCCTATGAGCGCCCGACCACCCAAGAAGGAAGCATAGCAAAAGCGCCTTGTTTGCCCTGTCAACCGACGTAATCTCTCGAGTGAGAGATTTCTGTTCAGGCTTCGCCAAAGGTGTAATTTCATGCGATGAAACAGTAATTGAGGACGTCCTTGACGCCGAGCTCCGAGCGCCTGATTTAGCAACGGCGCGAGCGACATCCCCAACTCCGACGGTCGTTCTGCTGTATACGGCATTGTAAGCAGCCTTCTTCGGATTTTTGATCCACCCCATGCCCTTCTTACCATAGCCGGGGATTATCGCCCGCCTTACCGCGCGCTTCGCTCTGCCGGTCGTTCTTGCCTTGAGTGATGTCTTTAGATTCGGCTTACGCAGCCCGACCTTTACCATATTTCTACTCCATCCCCTCGGAACCCCACACCGGGGTGCACGAGCACGCCTGGGTCTCCCCGTTTTCAAGCGCCCCGTGTTTGCCTAATGTTCACGCCCTTTCGGACTCTAATCCCCAGCCGCCATTCTTGATAATAAAAAAGGGCCCCAAATGGGACCCTTCTTCAAAGTCATACTGGCGGAGAGCTGGGGATTCGAACCCCAGATGCCCTTTTGGGGCATACTCGCTTAGCAGGCGAGCACCTTCGGCCTCTCGGTCAGCTCTCCGTAACAGCCGTTCTATAGTAACCAAACAGCCGAAGTTGGGCAAGGGGAATTTTGAGGCGTTTCCTCTTTTACCTCTCTTTTACCAGTAAACGTCTCAGTCAATCATCTCAATCTGTAACATCTGCAGGCCGTAATCCCCTCCAGATGTTACAGATTGAGACAAAGATACAAGGACGGCCCCAGCGACAGCGCGGACAGCCCATTCTTTATTAGTCCTCTCGAACGGTCTCCAACAGATAATCGCGCATGTACGGAATTGCAAACGAAACACAGCCATAGCCCGCGGGCTCAATCAACCCCGCATCGATCAGACGCTTGCGATATGACCCAACTTTGTTCGCCGACAAACCCATCTTCTTGGCGATATCGCCGTTGGCGATATCGACGCCCTCGCATTGAGCCATCGCCGCGAGATACTGAAACTGCCGTTCCGACACCCTGCGCAGCGCTGGGGCAATCACCATAGCATTAAAGCTATCAAGAGCCGCCTGGATACCCTTACGAGCCGCCTCTTCGCTCACGCTCTCCGCCCCACTGCGCGCAGCAACCTGCCAAGCGTAATATCCGACCAGCTGGACCATAAAGGGATAGCCTGCCGAAGCTTTTGTTAATAGCTCAGCGGCACCTTTGTCGAGCTCCTTGCCCGCTCGTCTCATCGTATCCTCAAACGATCCGCCAACTTCAAAATCGGAAAGCCGAGTAAGTTCAACATGTTTGGCTCGCTGAAGGAACGTCAACGTATCATCCACCACCACGCCATCTACCGATGTCGGCAGCCCGGCGAAAGCGAAAGCGACATTCGCTCCTTGGCGAATCAAGAGCTGCATCTCATTGCCTAGCTCGCGCATTTCCTCAGTTGAGGCATCCTGGATCTCGTCGAGCGTAATGAGCAGACCACCGCGCTTCGCAGCATCGTACATCGCCTCGCCCAGATGAGAGGCCGACTTCGACATCTCCATGGAGCCAAGGCTGACCCCTAAAATCGATGGGGAAATCGAGATTGATTCAAGACGAACGTTTCGCTGCAGAGCCTCGAGGATTCTATTGCAAAAACCAGCATTGGAGGCAACGTCAACGACCTCGAATCCTTTTTTGCGTGCAAGGTCACCCAATGCATTAAGGAGCACCGTTTTACCTGTGCCTCGGACGCCCGAGATGCGCATGAGTCGATCGGGGGCACCAGGACCATTCTCAAGAGCCTCGGCAAAGTCATCCAAAACAGTGTCCCGTCCGATAAGCTCAGGCGGATTCATGCCCGCCGTTGGCTTAAAGGGGTTAACAGCTTTCGTCATTCTGCCCTCCTCTGCTAGTTTTAACAACTTTAACAAAGTTTAGCAACTTTAGCAGAGTTTAACAGTTTTAGCAGGCTCGGCGGCTTTATGCCTTACCGATCCTGCCGGGTCCTCCCGCCCGCGCCGATACAAATAGCGCAGTGCGGCCCCTCTATATCGCCCCTACCCCAGCGAGCGACTGAGGGAGCCGAGCTCATCGTTGCCCATGGTGCGCCACATTTGGAAGATGCAGACGCGCGCCAGGAAAAAGAAGCCGTTATCGACCAGCTGCACGGCGGCATCCGCAAGCTGATTGGTCACCGCGGGCACGGGCGGCAATTCGAGTCCAGCCTTGTGGATGGTCTCGACCGCTTCCTCGAACGTCGGAGGCTCGCTGACGCCCATCTCGTTCATAAGGCCCTGCATTTCTTCCAGTGCGCTGCTGCCCGACTCCTCGCCGCGCGGCACCAGACGGTAACAAGCCAGCGCCAGATCGAGCTGATCGCAATTCCAATAGGCAAACGCCAAGCGATAGAACAGGTAGCCGATTGCAGAACGATCGCTGGCAATACGTAGGCCGTGGCGCGCCACCTCGATAATCTCGTCAAAGCGCTCCAGACGCGCAAGCACGTTGATGAGCGCAAAGTGCGACTGCATGGACGAGCGCGCCAGATCGTAAAGATGGCGCACCTCGGGCAGTGCTCGTTCAAAGTCCTCTTGCTCGGCGTAAAAGCTGCAGATCTCGTGCTGGGCAAAGTACAGCGCATCGGGCGCACGAAGGATTCGCACAGAGCGGTCTTCTTCCAACACCGGTAGCACCATGCGCACCAGCTGGTTATCGCAAAACTGCGTTTGAACCGGACCTGTCGCCAAAAGCTCGGCGACGGCGCACTTAGCCTCCAACTCCTCAACAAGACGGGAAAAGCCTTCAAAAGCACCTGTACGGTCGACTTTTGCCTGCTCGCGCAATTCAACAACACGGGCCACGTATGGGTCGTCGTCCTCTTCCATGACCTCCAGCTCGTCAGCCGTATCGGCAAGCAGCAGATCGCGCAGCGCCGGCGGCAGCATGCGATGGTCATCACGCGGACGAGCATGAACCTCCGCAGGTTCAATCGTCTCCGGAGCGGTTGACTCATATGCCTCAAGCACACGCTTGCACGGCATATCGTCCATGTCCATGCTCTCAAGATCCTTGGCGACAGGCACGCAATCGGCCAGATAGGCCGCGCGCCCAAAGGAATATGTTGCAATGACGCGCTCGCCCTGCTCGGCATCGGGAGCCGCAATCTGAACATAGCAGCGCGCAATGCAGGCACCTGCGGCAAAGCAAGCCGCTGCCAGCGTAAGCGCCACGCGCGCGTCGTGCTCCGCGGCCCAAATCACACGCGCGTTCTCGTCCAACTCGCGCCAGACATCCTCCCGGGCGTCGTATTCACGTTGTGGCATGGCATCCACGACAGAGTGCCCAAACCGAACGAGCATAATCCCCTCGGCAACGTTTGCCCGATAGGTATAGTCGAGCCGTGTGACCACGTTAAGTGCCTCGACAATACGCGCGAAGCGGCTGCGCACATCCCACTCACCGCCCGGCTGGCAAGCCACCGTTCCCGGTTTGCCCCACGGGTTGTCGCTCGAGGCCGTATCGAGCAGTCGGGGAACATCGTTGGTCGTCTTGGCGATATGCCACGCGTCAAAGAGCGCGCAGCCCTCAAGGCTCGGCGAGGATGCCGCGGGGACCAATCCGGCCCCGATGCGCTCAAGGATGCCGGAGAGGCGGTTGAGACGGCACTCGATGGCAAGCAGCATGTCAATCTCGTCCTGGTCCAGCAGGCTGCGATCAAAATTGAGATAGAACAGCTTTGAGCGGTCGATGCGCGCTAGGCTCATTTCGGACTTGGCAGCAATGGTGCGCAGGCGGGGTAAGTCGATCTCGCTCATAAGGGCGGCGGCATAGCGCTCGATACCGCTCGGATTCTCGGCATGGTCAACACGGTAAAGCAGCGTCTCGATAGCATCGGGGAGCGGTGCCGTGTCAAAGCCCAAAAACACCTCGACCGGCTCGGGCAACTTTACGAGTTTGATCTTGTCGACAACGTTTTGCATGTCTGCATCGAGACCGTCGACGCCCGCCGTGTTCGCAAGAGCGCTTTCGGAGTTGGCAAATATCAAGTAGCGCAAGAACATCGAGGCCATGAACTCGCCGAAAGGAAGGGCGCGGGTCGAATTCCATGTCTCGTGGTCGGACTGCTCGCGCATGGGGCCTTCGGGAGAGCCGGCAGTTCGCGCACACGCGCGCATTGCACCGTTAGCTTCCCTCACCATAATCTCGCCAATACTGGAATCGGACTCGTGAAGGACCAGCTCCATGTCAGGGTCCTCGGGCAACGGTACTTCCCGAACAGGACGATCAACCTTATAAACCTTGCCCGACACGCTCACGTAGCCCAAGAGCGATATGTGAGTTTTGCCGACGAATTCGACGACATAGCACGACTCTTTGGGGTCCTCGCCAAAGACTTTCCAGACAACACCATATGAGCGCCCCGCAGGCTGCTCTGGCATCGATGGAAAACGCTTTTTGGGGTCGAGAAACCTGAGCTTGTATGTCGGACGCTCTGCCACGAAATATCACCCTGATCAGTCGTTGAAAGAAGGAGTGGTCGCGGATGGGCCGCGACACCTACTCGGAATCTTACACGAGTCGATAAGAAATAGTCTCCCGCGGACGGCGGCGCACGATTCCAGTCGAGCTTCTGGTGTCGAATGCCGCCATAAAAGAAAAGCCCCCGTTACCGGAGGCTTTCGATTTCAATTGGTGCGGCGTATAGGATTCCGCGCATCCGCTTCGCGGATCCGCACCGGCTTCGCCCGCCTGCCGGCGCGCTCGCCCGCTCGCTACGGACGCTCCGCGTCCGCTTCACGCTCGCGCCTCGACCGAGGTTCGAATCCATGGGATGCCGGCGTAAAAGAAAAGCCCCCGTTGCCGGAGGCTTTAAGTTCAAATGGTGCGGCGTATAGGATTCGAACCTATGACGTTCTGATTCGTAGTCAGACCCTCTATCCAGCTGAGGTAACGCCGCGACTTGTTGATTATTATGCACATGGACTGAATAATGGTCAAGCATTTTTTCAAAAAAAGTTATTGAATTTAGTTTTTACTCATTTGGAGGGCTTGGTGCGATCTTCGATGCCTCGCGATATAGAAGAGCAGTCGTTGTTGGGAGCTTTAAAGTCTATTGGTGCGACGTATAGGATTCCGCGCATCCACTCCGGCTTCGACCGAGGTTCGAATCTCCGCAATGCTCCCATATAAGAAAAGCCCCCGTTGCCGGGAGCTTCAAAATCAATTGGTGCGGCGTATAGGATTCGAACCTATGACGTTCTGATTCGTAGTCAGACCCTCTATCCAGCTGAGGTAACGCCGCAACGCACGGATTATTATGCACGCGAGCCCCCGATGGGTCAAGCGACAATTTGAAAAAATTTTACGGAGTGGTGATTAGGCTGTTCACACCTCGACCGAGGTTCGAATCCATGCGGTGTTTTCATAAAAGAAAAGCCCCCGTTGCCGGAGGCTTCAAGTTCAATTGGTGCGGCGTATAGGATTCCGCGCATCCGCTGCGCGGATCCGCGCCGGCTTCGCCCGCCTGCCGGCGCGCTCGCCCGCTCGCTACGGACGCTCCGCATCCGCTTCACGCTCGCGCCTCGACCGAGGTTCGAATCCATGCGGTGTTGCCATAAAAGAAAAGCCCCCGTTGCCGGAGG
>CAUFWM010000047.1 GCA_959596505.1 uncultured Collinsella sp. | reverse complement strand
ATGGAGGCCAAGCGCGACTCTTTGGAAGTTCGCGCCCAAATTATCATGAACATGTATGGCGACTACGCCACCGATGACGAGCGTGCCGTGCTTAATGAGTGCATTGACGGCACGGGCAGCCTTTTGACGATGGAGGAGGTCGACGCCAAGTCGACCGGGCTCGATAAGTTGCGCGCCACGCTCGAGGATGCTAAGCGCGAGGCGCTTGAGCTTGAGGCCGCCGAGGCCGCGGCCGCGGCCGCTCAGGCTTCGTATTACAACGCCGGTTACGGTTCGTCTTACGTTGCCGCTGCTTTCTATGCGAACGGCTCGGGCCTGACGCGCTCCGGTGGCGTTAACAACTACAATGGCCGCCGTGAGACCTACTACAGCAGCAATGTGTTGTACCATCACCGCACGGGCGAGTGGACGCAGGATTCCGAGGGCTTTTGGCGTGATTCTGACGGCTACTACGTCGTGGCTGCGGGCGATAAGGCCCAGGGCTCGACTTTTACGGGCTCTAAGGGCGAGTGCAAGGTCTACGATTCGGGCTGCGCAGCCGGAACTACCGATTACTACACCGGTTGGTAATCTTTCGGCACCGATTTGATGCGACTGACGGGCGTCTTTACCGAGCTTTCGGGCAACGTAAAGGCGCCTGTTTTATATATGCGCTTGGGTTAACAGAGCCCTTACCGTGGCACTACGTTGGGCATATGGGCGCGGGGCACACTAAGTCATGAGAAGCAAGGTCTTTCCCGTGGAGGAAGTGGTCCCATGAACGCTCGAGATATCGCTATTGCCGCCGTCGCACTTGCACTGGGTTGTCTTGGTCCTACGGCCGCGCTTGTCGCGGGCATGCAGGGCTCGTGCGGAGCTGCTCCTGTCGTTGTGGGGGCTCTGATTGCTGTCGCTGCGCTGGGAAGCGCCGGCGTCGTCCTTTGTCGCGATGATGAGGACGAGATCGTGGGGTCTTAAAGTTAGCCTCAACTCTGGTGTTGCCGGAGCATGTTGCGTGTGCCGGATAGCCGTATTTAGAAAAACAAACGCATGGGAACTCACGGCTCAAAGCCAAACCAGTGCGGGGTGTCGCACGAGAGCGTGTGGGTGAGGTCAACCCAGCGATAATCGGTACTTTTGAGCTGGGATGCGAGGTTCCAAAGGTCGAGCGCGGGCATGGGTGGCTCCTTTCATCGGGCTTTTTGCTGATGTTAATGCGGTGCCGTGACAGCTCGATTTCTGCTGCGTTACGATACGTTCTCGATTGCGATTCCACGATGTTTCGGCCGCGTGACCATTGTGTTTCGCCTTGCCGAGCGCTGATGGCGAAGGGAGGGTCCGTGCAATACCGCGTTGACTCCAAAAGTGGTAACCGAATATCTGCTCTGGGCCTGGGCTGTATGAGGTTTCCCGGTGCGCCGGGCCATCCGGATGCGAAGACAGCCGATGCCATCATCTCCCGTGCGGTGGAGCAGGGGATTAATTATCTGGATACCGCGTACCTCTATCCCGGTAATGAGGTGTGCGTGGGCGCCTCACTTGAGCGCTTGGGGCTGCGCGACCGGGTGTTGCTGGCGACTAAGTTGCCGCACGCCTCGTGTGTATGCACGGGGGATTTCGACCGTTTCTTTGATGAGCAGCTGCGTCGGCTGCGGACCGACCATATCGACTATTACCTTATGCACAACATCACCTCGCCCGCTCAGTGGGAACGTGTGGTGGCGCTGGGCATCGAGGACTGGATTGCGCGTCAAAAGGCGGCGGGGCGCATTCGCCAGATTGGTTTTTCGTATCACGGCAGCGCGGCGGATTTTCTGACGATGCTTGACGCGTACGATTGGGATTTTTGCCAGATCCAGTACAACTATGCCGGCGAGCGCTACCAAGCGGGAACGGCAGGGCTCATGGCGGCTGCGGAGCGCGGGCTCGCGGTGTTTGTGATGGAGCCGCTGCTGGGCGGTCGTCTAGCGGGCAAGTTACCGCCGCGGGCCCGCGCCGTGCTCGATGGCGCCCGTGACCCGCATTTGCGCACTCCTGCCGCCTGGGGGCTTTCGTGGGTGTGGAATCATCCTCAGGTGACGATGCTGCTTTCGGGTATGACCGATACCGCGCAAGTGGATGAGAACGCGGCGCTGGCTGACCGAGCCCTGCCGGATTCGATGACAGCTACTCAGCTCGATGCCATCGCGCACGTGCTGACGGAGTTTGAAAAATCGAATCGCGTGCCCTGCACGGGATGTGGCTATTGCATGCCGTGCCCTAAAGGCATCAATATCCCTGGGTGTTTTGCCGCCTACAACGCAAGCTATGCGCACAGCTGGTTTACGGGTCTATCGCAGTACTTTACGGCGAGCGCGGTGCGCACAAGCGAGCCCAAGTTGGTGAGCAATTGCGTCAAATGCGGCAAATGCGCGCGGCATTGTCCGCAGCACATCGATATCCCCGGGCGCTTGGACGCCGTACGCCGCCGTTTTCAGCCCGGCCCCGTGACGGCGGCGCTTAAGGCCTTCGGCAAAACGCGCTCCTCATGACCCTTTTATAACTTGCGGTGGAATAGTTCCTGTTTGCGGCAGAATAGGGCATCGACAGGAACTATTTCACCGCAACAGATGAGGGGGAGCTGGGGATGCTGACGATCGGGTGTCACCTATCCACGACGAAGGGCTATCGGGCGATGGGGGAGACGGCGCTGTCCATTGGCGCCAATACCTTTGCATTCTTTACGCGCAACCCGCGCGGCGGCAAGGCGAAAGACCTTGACATGGATGACGTGGCAGCCCTGCGCGAGCTTATGGAGCAAAACGATTTTGGTCCGCTCGTGGCTCATGCTCCGTATACCTATAACCCCTGCTCGGCCAAAGAGCGGGCGCGCGAGTTTGCCCTGGAGGCCATGGCAGAGGACCTGCGGCGCATGGAGGCACTGCCCGGCAACTACTACAACTTCCATCCCGGTGCGCATGTGGGGCAGGGCTCCGACGCTGGCATTCAGATGATCGTCGAAACTCTGTGCAAGGTGATGTTTGAGGGCCAGCAGACGACGGTGCTGCTCGAGACCATGGCCGGCAAGGGCACCGAGGTGGGCCGCAGCTTTGAGGAGCTGGCGCTCATCATCGAGGGCGTTTGCGACAAGCGTCCTGAGCTTTCGGGCAAGCTGGGCGTTTGCCTGGACACCTGCCATGTGAATGATGCTGGCTATGACATCGTCCACGATCTTGACGGCATGCTCGACGAGTTTGATCGGGTGGTGGGTATCGAGCGCCTGCGCGCTGTGCATATCAATGATTCCAAGAACCCCTGCGGCGCCCACAAGGATCGCCACGAGTGCATCGGTAAGGGCTACCTGGGTAGTGAAGAATTTGGCGGCGGTATGCGAGTTATGCAGAATATTGTATCGAATGGCCGCTTGCGCGCATTGCCATTCATTTTGGAGACACCGAACGAACTTGCAGGTTATGCGGCTGAAATCAAACTGTTAAGGTCGTTGCAGCAGTAATGGTTGCCATAAAGTGGAGTGCTTCATTCACGTTATGGGTTTGTTTCAATCAGTTTTCTAATTGCAGATTCTTCCAAGCGGGTGCATAATAACCAACAGTTTTTGCAGACCTCTGAATCAAACGAGGTCACCGGAAGGAGACTGATTATGAAGCTGAAGAAGCTTGGCGCATTTGCCGCCACGGGTGCTATGGCGCTCGCCCTCGCTCTGACGGGCTGCGGCTCGTCCAACGCCACCTCTGGTTCCGATGCCGGTTCCAACGGCTCTGACGACGTGAAGGTCGAGAAGGTCGACGGCTCCAAGGAGTACGCGCTCGTCAAGGACGGTACGCTGACCGTCGGCACCTCTGCCGAATACGCTCCGTTTGAGTATAAGGACGGCAACGGCGACTATCAGGGCTTTGACCTTGAGCTCATCAAGGCTATCGCCGACAAGCTGGGCCTGGATGTCGAGTATGTCAACAATGACTTCGACACGCTGGTTCCGGGCGTTGCCTCGGGCGCCAAGTATGACGTCTCCATCGCGGCTATCACCAACACGCCCGAGCGCGAGAAGGAAGTCGCTTTCTCCGACTCCTACTACATGGACGATCAGGCTATCGTGACCAAGGTTGATAACACCGACATCACGGCCGACAACTACAGCGAGAAGCTCAACAACGCCGACGCTACCATCATCGTCCAGTCTGGCTCAACCGCTGAGGCCTTTGCCCAGGAGAACTTCCCCAAGGCTAAGATCGTTCCCTACAAGGACGCTACTGAGTGCTTCAGCGCCCTGCAGTCCGATAAGGGCGACGCCGTAGTCACCAACCGCTCCGTCGCCAGCCAGCTGACCGCCGAGCAGTTCAACACTTGCCAGACCATCAAGCAGGTCAGCACCGGCGAAGAGTACGCCATCGCCATCAACCAGGGCAACACCAAGCTCAAGGACGACATCAACCAGGCCATCAAGGACCTGACCGATGACGGTACCGTCGACGCCCTCATGGCTAAGTACAGCATCAAGTAAATTAATGCTTGATTGCGTGCGGGCCCTTTCCGTTTTGCGGGGAGGGCCTTTGCGCTTCTCTCGACGGCCGCGTTTCCGTCTTGTTTTGCCGGCAACTTCTACGATAGGAGCCACCTTGTCTCGATTGAACAAAGGGGCCACGGAGCAGTGTTCTCCACTGCCCGCCTTACTCCAAAAGCTAGCCTGCGCCATGGCCGTGGCGCTCGCGCTCGTGTGTGCGGGGACATATGCACCCTCGACCGCCCAGGCGCTTGAGACCGCAAAGATCACTGCCCGACCCAACACCGGCTCGGGCAGCGATGTGGTTGGCGGTACCGAGACGCGCATTACCTGGGAAGTCCAGGCCGATGCCGACGAGGAGCTGAGCGGTCTTTCGCTGACGTTTGTCGACGGCACGACGTTTGGTGCCGACGACACGCGCCTGACGATGCTCTCGGGCGAGGACCTCATGGACCGTACGCCCATGAAGCCCACGTGCAAGGCTGACGGCCAGACGCTCAAGATTGACTTTGGCGAGACGGCACCTGCCGGTGGGTTTTTCCGTGTCGAGGTTTACGGCGTGACCTTCCCCGTTGAGGGCGGCGATGAGGCTTTTAGCGGAACCTATACCCTGGCCGACGGCTCGACCAAGAAGATTTCCAAGATGCCCTCGGTGGAGATCAAGGGCGTTACGGCCTTTGATAATTTCCTGGCCGACCTTAAAGAGCAGCCGTGGGTCGAGACGTGGAACTCCAATATGTTCCTGCGTCTGTTCCTGAACCCGGTCATTTTGGTCCAGAGCCTGCCGATCGTCTTTAAGGGCTTCCTTATGTCGCTCTCGATCGTGCTCGTGGCGTTTCCGTTGGCAATTCCCTTTGGCTTCGCCCTGTCGCTCATGCGTATCTCCAAGTCGCGCATCCTGCGCTGCCTTGCCGGCATCTACGTGAATATCATCCGCGGCACGCCGGCGTTCCTGCAGATTTACATCGCGTTCTTTGGCCTGCCGCTGGCCGGCGTCAAGGTGGATGATTATGTCCTGGGCGTCATCGTCATGTCCATGAACTCGTCTGCGTATCTGTGCGAGATTTTCCGTGCCGGTATTCAGTCGATTCCTAAGGGCCAAAACGAGGCTGCTCGCTCGCTGGGCATGAATGCCTTCCAGACACTACTCTACGTTATGATTCCGCAAACGTTCCGCAATGTTCTGCCTACGCTGACCAGCGAGTTTATCCTGCTCTACAAGGATACGTCGCTGCTCGCCGCCGTGGGCGTGGTCGAGATCGTCATGAACGCCCGTACCATCGTGGCCACGACGGGCTCCATTACGCCGTATGTGGTCGCCGCCCTGTTCTATCTGGTCATTACTCTGCCGCTTGCTCGCTTGGTGAGCGGTCTTGAGGCGAGGCTGCTGGGTACGGCCGAAACCAAAAAGAAGCGTCCCGCCAAGAGCGCCGGACAGGTTGTCGCGACGCCCGCCGATCACATCGCCGGTCTGTAAGGAGGTCCCAGTATGAGTGAAACGAATTCCAACGAGGTCGTCGTCAGCATCAAGAACCTCCAGAAGGCCTTTGGCGATAACGTGGTCCTGCGCGATATCGATCTGGATGTGCACAAGGGCGAGGTCGTTGTAGTTCTGGGTCCTTCTGGCTCGGGCAAGTCGACGATGCTTCGCTGCATCAATCGTCTGGAGCATCCCACGAGCGGCTCGATTGTCGTTGAGGGTGTGGACGTGTGCGCCAAGGGCGTCGACCTCAATAAGGTGCGTACGCATCTGGGTATGGTGTTTCAGCAGTTCAACCTGTTCCCGCACCTGTCGGTCAAAAAGAACGTCATGCTTGCGCAGCAAAAGGTACTCAAGCGCAGCAAGGAAGAGGCCGAGAAAATCGCTATCGAGGAGCTGACCAAGGTCGGTCTTGCCGAGCGCATCGACTTTATGCCGAGCCAGCTCTCGGGCGGCCAGCAGCAGCGTGTGGCCATTGCCCGCGCCCTGTCGATGAATCCGCATGTCATGCTCTTTGACGAGGCCACATCGGCGCTCGACCCCGAGCTCGTCCGCGATGTATTGGGCGTTATGCGCGATCTGGCCCGCGACGGCATGACCATGATCGTCGTGACGCACGAGATGGGCTTTGCACGCGACGTTGCCGATCGCGTCGTCTTTATGGACGGCGGCGTTATCGTGGAAGAGGGCACGCCGAGTGAGGTCTTCGACCATCCCAAGAGCGAGCGCACCAAGGCGTTTTTGGGCAATATCTCATAGTCGGTTAACGCAATTTGCGTTACAGGAAACGGGGGCTGGATGTGGATCCAGCCCCCGTTTTTGTTAGGACACGTATGCGTATTGTCGTGACTCGGCTTTGTCGGCCCGTGGCGTGTTAAGCCAGCTCGGCTCCAAGGGCGCGACAGGCGGCCTCGCCCTCGTCATCGGGGGCGTCGAAGCAGATTGCGGAATCGACGACGTTGACACCCGCCTCGTCGGCGTCTGCCTTCCAGTTGTCCATCCATTCGCCCTCGGCCCACGAGTAGGAACCAAAAAGAACGACCTTCTTCTCGCCGAGAATTTCCTTGACTTCGTCCCACATCGGCTGGAACTCGTCGTACTCAAGCTCTTCGGAGCCCATGGCGGGGCAGCCGAAGGCGAAGGCGTCATAGCCGGCGGCCTTGTCGGCGGAGAAGTCGGCGCAGGAGATGACCTCTGTCTCGGCTCCGGCTGACGTCGCGCCCTCGGCGACGAAGTTGGCCATGGCCTCGGTGTTGCCCGTACCGCTCCAATAGACGACGGCGATCTTGCTCATGTTTTGTCCTTTCGGTCGTGCGGCGCTTGCCGCGGTTTGTACGTTCTATCGGGTTGCCTGGACAAGTTGTCCCAGGGTGCAGCCCTGTTGATAGATGTAGGTGAGGCATTGCGTGCATGCGCGATAGGAATCGAAGGTCGTGAGCGCCTGCTCAACGTTTGTGTATACCTTCCATGCGCCAAAGACCTTATAGTTTTCGCCGCGCTGGACGATAAACTGATGGACATCTTCGTAGGGATAGCCCAAAAAATAGCCAATTTCGTGGGGGAACTCGCACATGCACCCCGTATCGCAGTGCCTATTTCGCGCGAGTGCGCAGACGTTGCCGTCATAGGCGCTTTCTGCGGCATTGCTGCTTGCCAGCGTGATGCGCGCGGCGAGATGCACCAGAGACGCGGACAGGTTGTGGACATCGTAACCTTCGGCGGCAAGTGCCGTCGTAGCGCGGGGGTCGGAGAGGTATCGCATGAGGTCCGCAGGGCGGTACACATAGATGAGCGCTCCGCAGGGGCGCCAGACCAAAACGCTCATGTGGATCCCGAGTGGCTGGAGCTCGCGGTTGCATTGGGCTATGACGGCGAGCAGGCGAGAGCGTCGCTCTTCGATATGGGCGGCGCCGGATTTTCCGTTTTGGTTGGCGTAAACGCCGGGATAGGTAAAGAGCGAAGCCGGCTTGATACCTGCGAGCGTAGGGGAGCAGTTGCGCACGACAGCCGTTTGGTATGTTGGGATGTCAATGGTTCGAGTCACGGCGCTCCTTACGGATCTAAACTGTTAGCCTAGGAAAACTTATACACGAAAGTAAGCCCTGGTCAACTAAAAAGTAAGAAAAGGGAAACTAATTGATCGAACGGACATGGTTTTGGGTTAAGATGGGGACACCCCATGGGGGTATCTGGATAGGGCTACTTGAAAGGGGAACGCATGAGTGACTTGCTCAACCCTGCGAATCTCATCGTGCTGGCCGTCATTGCCGTCGGCATGTTTTTTGGACTGCGTCGCATTGCCGCTTCGACACACGGGAAGAGTTGTTGCAGCGATGGTGCGAGCGGCAAGAAGGCCAAAAAGGTTGTTGTGACGGATACCGATGCGTCACACTATCCCTATAGCGATGAGCTGCTCATCGGCGGCATGAGCTGTGACGGCTGCGCTCAGAACGTAGCCAATGCCCTCAATGCGCTGGATGGCGTGTGGGCAACGGTGACGTATGCGGACCACACGGCACGCGTGCGCTCTAAGCGTCCGGTTGATCGCGGTGTCCTCGAGACGGCCGTGAAAGACGCGGGCTACTACGTCATGACGCTGTAAGCGCCGCCCTGGATGCGCTTCCTTGGCTAGGCTCGTCCGCGCAGTTCGATGTCTTGGATGTCGTCGAAGTCGATGGCGATATCCTTGAGCTTGAGCAGTTTGAAGGCGGGGAGCACTTCGTCAAGGATGCCCGTGCGAGCGCGATAGCCGTATGTATCGTAATAGGTGACGCGCACCAAGTCGCCGCGTTTGAGGCCCTCGAGCTTTTTCGAAAGCTCGAGGGCTTTTTCTTCCGTGAGTTCGCATTTGGGCTCAACAGTGATTTCTTGCTTACGTACGAGCTCGTAGTATCCCGTGAGAGCGGCGAAGGGCATAAACTGCGCGGCACGGCCGGCGCGAACGGCACCGTTGGCGGTGAGTTTGGGGTCGGCGGAGCGGCGTCTTCCCTCGGGGTCCGCCAGGCGCTCAAATGGTGTCGGCGGCCGCATCGGTTGTTGTTGGGGCTTAGGCACGATGCCCTCCTACCTGATCGTTGCGCTCGCGTGCGGTGGCACCAGCGGTAAGGCTCAATCCTTTGACTAGGGCGTTCTTGCCGTACTTGCCTTTTACGGCCAGGACGGCGCGCGCCAGGTCGCGTTCGCGCTCGTCGGCCTCGACGTCGCTGAACAGATTGACGGTGGCAAATTCCTCGGGCATGAGGTTGCCAAATCCCAGGTTGATGCGCTTGATCGGTCGTTTGGGGTCGACCGTCTGTGCCCAGAGCTCATCGAAATAACCCATGATCTTCTTAAACGAATTGGTGCGCTCGGGCAGCTTTCGCGAGGCGTTAGAGTGCGCGAAGAGCGCGGCATAGCCACCACGCGGTTTGCCGCCATGTTCTCCTACAAAGATGCCATCGATTGCCTGCGCCTCGCGCACCAGGCGCCGCCGTTCGTCATCGTGCTGGACGGGCTTGGGCGCACGGGGGGCGAGTTCGGGACCGGCGGTCGCGGCGGGTTCGATGCTCGACGTGCTTGAGCGCAGGTGCCCGCATCCGTCTACATATTGTGCTGTGCCGCTGGCATCGAGCCGGCGTATGTCGGCTCGCTCGCTCGCGTAGCCCACAAAGAGCGAGATGCTGTCACACACCACGTGCTTGTCGATCAAATCCAGCACGGCGGCATCGACCATTTCGCGCAAGACGGTGTAGGCCTGCTCGTAGGCATAGCCCTTCGAGAGCACTTGCCCCGTGGTGGTCGAGGTCGCTTGCGGGCGATAAGCTTGGATATCGGCGATAGTTGTTGGCTCACGCCCAAAGGCGTGGTCGATCAGATACTCGGCATTGACGCCGAGCTCATCGTATAGCAGGTTTTCGTCGAGCGCGGCGACACCCATCAGGTCGTAGACGCCGTACTTTTCGAGCCGGGCTGCCACACCGGGGCCGATACCCCAGATGTCGGTGATGGGTCGATGCGGCCAGATCTCCTTGCGAAAGGTTTCGTTATCGAGTATGCCGATGCGGCTGGGTACGTGCTTTGCGGTAATATCGAGCGCTACTTTAGCCTGGAATAGGTTGGGGCCGATACCGACGGTGGCCGTGATGCCGGTGCGCGCGAGGACCTCGTCGCGCAACATGCAGGCGAACCCTTCGGCATCGGTGTGGTAGAGGTCTAGATAGGGCGTCACGTCGATAAAGCACTCGTCGATTGAATAGACGTGAATGTCTTGCGGGCTCACATATTCCAGATAGATGCCGTAGATTTTCGCCGACACCTCCATGTAGTGCTGCATGCGCGGTATGGCCTTGATGTAGTCGATGCCGTCAGGAATCTCGAACAGACGGCAGCGGTTGTGTATCCCGAGGTCTTTCATGGCCTGCGTGATGGCGAGGCAGATGGTCGCGCGTCCGCGCGATTCATCGGCAACGACCAGGCACGTGGTGAGTGGGTCGAGCCCGCGGTCGACACACTCGACGCTGGCGTAAAACGTCTTAAGGTCGATGCAGATATAGGTATGCTGCTCGTGCCCCACGCGTCCTCCCATCAAACACATGTTCTTATCGAATACCTGTTCGATAATACCTGCTTGCGCGGACACCGTCAAAACCTGCCAGGAATGGACAGGTTTATTTTGGTAGGTAAAGCGTTTGACCTGCCAAAATAAACCTGTCCCTTTTTGGTCGGTTGCCGTT
>CAUFWM010000046.1 GCA_959596505.1 uncultured Collinsella sp. | reverse complement strand
GCGCTCAAGCAAATTCCGTCGATGTATCGCGTGCGCGTGATCAAATAGCGCCGGCGCCAAGCCTGCCAGGCAGACCATGAAGCCCATTCGGCCCCCGTTTTCACGAAACGGGGGCCGTTTTCGTTGCTCCGGCTGGTTTTGAAAATGCTACCCATAATAAGTTTTTTCGGATAATCGACAGTGAGGCCCTAGTCGCTAAGCACAACCGCTTTTACAAACAGCTTTATCAGGGGTTTTAGTAGGTAAAAATCGATCTCTATATGCCAAACTAAAGTTGACTGTCCATTTTCCGAAATAACTTGCTCTAGGTAGCACTTTTCAAGCCAATTCCAAGGAGCAATTGAAGGCTATTCGCAACTAAAACCCTAGCTTCCGCGACCGTTTTCCACCCGCGCGGCTACATTCCCGCCCAATCGATAAAAATCTCCTCACGAAGTCGCCGTTCGAGCTCTTGCTGCCGCGGCGTCTTGTCTTTCAGTGGCACATCGAGATAGGACATGATGAGTTCCGTCACCACGCGGAAGGCATCGGAGTCGACCAGCTGACCATAGGTCATCAGAACGACGGGATATCCCATCGTCTGCAGGGCCGTCGTTCGATCGGAGTCCGAGATCTTGGATTCTATGGATCCGTGAATGGCTTTACCCTGGCATTCAACCAGACACTCTCGGCTGCCATCCTTATTTGACAGCAAGATATCGGCGTAGCGCCTATCAAGCCCCGAAATCAGGCGGGCGCTGCGCGTCATGCGAATCTCAACATTATTGGTAAGGCGCAGCCCTTCGCCGCCGCGCAGCCTCGAAAGGCCAAACAGCATCGAAGCTTGGACCTCAAGCGGCGATGCCACAACCCCCGTAATGCATTTCGCGGCACGTGTGAATGATTTAGCACCGCGGAGTCCCTGGATCTTATTGGCGAACTCCGTAAGGTCAGAGAGCTCGATCAAGGGAGGTCGTTTCCACAAGTCCGTTGGATTCCCCGAGGCATCCTTTACGTTTTCCCAGCCCGACCGTGCGTCACCCCACCGGCTCCCATATGCCTGCTCAAGCGCCAACTTTACTTGAGGTGCAATCTTACACACGGCAAAGGTGCCGCACATCTCAAACATGCACATGATCAGACGCTCGTTTGAAACCGAGGAAGCCAGGGTCAGCAGGGTAAAGAGCGGGGACGCGACATCAAGGCCAAACTCCGTCTGCTGCACGGAGCCAAACGGCCTCTCCCCGTTCCAAACATGTCTGACAATGCGACCGCCCTTACGTCCGCAGCCGCCCTGCGCCAACACATGTAACGGAGTGCGCAGGAAATGCTTGACGAGTGGATGTTCACAAAGGCGCTCCCTGCGCGGATCGTCCGCAGAATCGGGCAGGTCCGGCATTATCGCCAAGACCTGTGGGGGTATCCGGTGATACCGAAAGGCAGATATGTCGCACAGCATGTCGTCCATGGAGAGTACGTACCCACTGCGTCGTTTGTAAACCCGCCCGGACGGCAAACGCGATGGCTCGGCCTGCGAACGGTAAATGCTGCTACGTGCACGTCGCGAATCTGCAGGTGACTTACAATCGGTTTGCAAAGCAAACTGATTGTGAGGTTTCATATGGTTGATGATGACGAGGGCGGCTATCGCCCCTTTGTCGTGCCCGACCACGCCAAGGTCTGGGTCGACATGCGCCTGACGCCGCCGACCGATACGGCCGCCGCGATCAATATGGCCAAGCATGCCATTGCCGTCGCCGAGGCCGCGGTCCCCGGCTGCCATGGAAGCTATACCGTGACAGGCGACCGCCCCGCCATCGAGCGCGACCCGAACTCTCCCCTCCTAGCTGCGCTCAAGCGCGCCGCCGATGACGTGACAGACGCGGACGTGCCCGCCAGCTTCTTTACCGGCTGCACCGATACCGCCGTCATTGCCGGCAAGCCGGGTAACCGCAATTGCATGAGCTACGGCCCCGGCTCGTTGGTGCTCGCGCATAAGTCCAACGAGCCGGGGCCCATGCCGATATCGTTCGCTGCCAGAACGTACTCATCGCGCTTGTTGACAACACGCTCTGGGACGCAAGCGTCCAAGTTGGGGCATAATAAGCCGCGAACAAACCGACTCGCGCGTTAGGACCGCCCATGAAAGCACTTCCGTTTCCCTGCATCCGCCCAGCTCAGGACCGCGTGCTCGAAGCGCTGCCGCAGATGGGCGGTATCCTGAGCAGCAACGACGCCCTGCGCGACGCCATCGCCGACGGGCTTATGCTCAAAGATCCGGGCGCGGCGTATTACGTGTACGAGTGCTCGGGCGAACCGGGTCGCGTGACGGGTGTCGTGGCGATTTGCCCGGCCGGCGTACTGGCGGGCGACGGCGCGACCCCCGCAGGTGCGACCGCAGCCGCCCGCGCAATCGCCGAGCTTAAGGTCCAGCCGCGCCCTGTAACGCTCGCCTACGAGGCCTCGCCCGTCATGGATATCATCCTCGGCGCCGCCAAAGAGGGCGCGTCGCTCTATGCCGTCACCGACCCCGCCGGCATTACGCACCGTATGTGGGAGGTCAAGCGCGAGGATGCCGTTGCCGCCATCCGAGCCATGCTCGACCAGGCACCGGAGCCGACGCCGGCTGACGATCCCACCTATGCTGCCGCGCTGGCAGGGGCGGCGCAGCTCCTGGCAGACGAGGCACGCACAGCCGGCACCTACACGGGCAAAGAGCCGTTCAACTTTACCGTTGCCGCGCTATTCCCCGCCGCGCAGGTCACCGGCGGCGCACCGCAGGTTCCAACGGGTCTGCTCACCCACCAGATCGCAAGGTTCTAACAGGGCGTAAACGCCCAGTACAAAGACTCGGCAGCTCAACAAACAAGGGGCGGGGATACATGCGCATGCATCCCCGCCCCTTTCGCATCGAGCAATTACGTCGGCGATCCGCATCGCCGCGCCCGCGCTACCCGCGTTGCGGACCCGCGGCAGCCACGAGCGGCTCAAGCCCCAGCTCGCGCGCATAATCTTCCTGTGTAAAGACTTCGACCAGATCAAACGTATCGGCTGCATCGTCAAATGCAAAATGCAGCACTGAGCAGTTGCCCGGCACGCGCTCGCGCTCGTCGGCCGCCGCTCCCCTCACGTGGTCCAAAAATTCCTTGATGGCTGAGGCATGGCTCACCGCAAGCACGCACGAATGGTCCGGACGTCGCATAAGATCAGTCAACGTCGCCACCATGCGCTCGCGCACCTGCATCTGCCCCTCGCCGCCAAATTGGCGGTAGAAGTCACGCCACGGACGCTCGGGCATGAGCATCACGCGCTCGGCCTCAAAATCGCCAAAGAACCACTCGCACAGACCGTCCAGACGCTCGTAGGCAAGGCCCGGCCACAGGTTGGCGATAGTCTGCTCGGTGCGATGCAGCGTCGAGGTGTAGGCGTGGTCGGGCTCGATGCCACGCGCTCGCAAGAACATGCCAGCGCGCGCCGCCTGCTCGCAGCCCAACTGCGTGAGCGGCGAATCACTCCAGCCCTGAATAATGCGCTTGAGGTTAAATATCGTCTGTCCATGACGGACCAGATACAGATCTTTATTCATAGGGGGGTCCTTTCGCTCGTTACCAATCAAGGAGCGAAAACGCCCCATCACAATAGCCAAAATGAAGCACGGCGCCGTTGTCGGGCTGTTCTCCCCCGCCGACCACATACTCAAGAAACTCCTGGCAGGCAGAGCCATGGGAAACGGCCAGCACGCAGTCGTGCCGAGGCCGGGCCATAATACGAGACAGCGCCGCGACCATACGTGCGCGAAGCTCACTTTCCGACTCGCCACCAAAGGCGACCGGATAATCGCCCCAGGGTTGCGCCGGCATCTCGCGGTTTGATGTGCCCTCCAACGATCCCAAATGCCACTCGCGCAGGTCATCGACCAGCTCTATGGAACGGCCCTCGCCAACGATCAGCTCTGCCGTACACCGTGCCCGACCCAACGGAGACGAATACGCATGGTCAAAGGAGATGCCGCGCGCCTCAAACGCCGCGCGCGTCGCCAGTGCCTGCTCGCGCCCGCGCACCGTAAGCGGCGAATCGTGCCAGCCCTGCAAAATGTTCTGCACATTGAGCTCGGTCTGCCCATGCCGCGCCAAATACAGATCGGCCACATGCCCTCCCCTCGTACCACCACAAAGGGGACGGGCACCTTTGTGGTGGTTTTGCCGCCGGATTACGCCGAAATGGCGCGCAACTACACCAGCACGTCGGCGAGCGGGCGCTTGGGCACGTGATGCACCTGCTCCTCGTCGCGCCAGTAATTAATTGAGCCGTCGGGGTTGGAATCATTCGCGTCGATCACCTGGGTCTCGGCCGGCACGCCAAACGCCATGATCAGCTTGAGTTCATACTTGTCGTTATCGAGCCCCATGGCGTCGATAGCGCGGGGCGTAAAGGCCTTGAACATGCAGGCCGCCACCTCGGGCGTGGCGCTGCGCGCGGCGAGCATCATCGTCTGAGCCGCGATGCCCGTGTCAACCTCGGTGATAGGCGCGGCGGGCTTGCCGGGAACGGTACGCTCAGCAAGAACTGCGATGTAGCCGGTCGGGCGCTCGCCCTCGACAGGACCCGACCAATCCTTGAGCGCACCAGCCCATGTGAGCTTTTCAAATAAGCTCGAACACTCCTCGGCGTCGCTCACCACATGAAAACGCAGACGCTGAGCATTAGCGCCGCAGGGAGCCAGGTGCGCCAGCTCTGCCAGCTCAAGCAAAAACTCGCGCGGTACGCGCATGGACTCGTCAAATCGACGGCATGTGCGGGCACGACGGACCAGCGCGTCAAACGATTCCAGACCGAGCTTTTCGCAACCTTGCTTTGCCATCAACTCCACGCTCGACGGCGCCGCGGGAACAGCTTCGTTCATAGAGACCCCCAATACAAGGCAATTGTTCTTAGAAAAATCTAACCTAAAACGCAGGCAATAACGAACAGGGCCGCAATGTTCTACACCTGTTGAATAGAAAAACGCGACATGGGGAACAACGAGAACAAATCGAGACCTTTGGGTTACACTTCGCCCTCCCCAACCCATACGCCGGTGCCTTTAGGCGATACTTGTTGTAGCAACTGCGGCATACGCCGCAAAAACAACAATGACGGCAAACGCCGTGCGGAAAGGAGACCTCATGGGCATCTTTAAGAACGACGACCAGCAGTCGAATCTGTTTGGATTTGACGAGAAAAGCATGGCAGGCAAGGCAATCAAGGCCGTGCGCTGGATCTACGCCGCCACGGGCGTCATCGCACTGCTTGCCGGCATCGCGCTGCTGTTTGCGCCCGCCAAGTCCCTCGTCTTCCTGACGACCGTCCTGGGCTTCTACTTTGTGATCACGGCTGGCGTCAGGCTGTTCACCGCCATTTTTGAGCCGCTGCTGCCCGCCGGCTGGCGCGTCACGAGCATCATCTCCAACCTGATCATCATTCTGGGCGGCGTCATAATCCTGCGCAACCAGGCCTTCTCGACCGCGACGCTCACCACGCTCGTGGTGGTCGTGGCCGGCTTTGGCTGGATTGTCGAAGGTGTCATGTCCATTCTGGAGTCCGAGCTTTCGTCTAACCGCGCCCTTGCCATCCTGAGCGGCGCGCTCTCCATCATCGCCGGCGTGTTCGTGTTTATCTATCCGCTGTGGTCGGCAAAGATGCTCGTCATCTTTAGCGGCGCCGCGCTCCTGGTGTTTGGCGTGACGCTGATTATTCGTGCTATCCGCTTTGGCAAGCTGGTGCGCTAGATGCCGCGAACACTGTTTATTGATGGCGACGCCTGCCCGGTCACGCGTGAGTCGATCGACTGCGCGCGGCGGGCGGGCGTCGCCGTGGTTATCGCCGGCAACAGCACGCAGAACCTGGAACGCCACATTCGCCGCGACGATCCGCGCGATGCCGAGCACGCACGACACGGCTTTTGGGTCACGACGCTCGACGTGAGCGTGGGCGCCGATAGCGCCGACTTTGCCATTGTCGAGCGTCTGCAGGCGGGCGATGTGGTCGTGACGCAGGACATTGGCCTGGCGAGCATGGTGCTCGGCCGCGATGCCGCCGCCATCGGCGTGCGCGGGCGCGTGTACGACAAGGCGACCATCGACATGCAGCTATTTATTCGCCACGAAGAAAAGAAGGTGCGCCGCGCTGGCGGTCGCACCCGCGGGCCGGCAGCCTTCACCGGCGAAGACCGGGCCCGCTTTAAACGCAACCTCACCGAGCTGCTGCGCTAACCAAGGTAGATTTTCGGGACATGCCCGGAAATCTACCTTTTTGTTTTGAGCGGTGTGAGCGCTCGGAATCCATGGCTCAACAAAAAAACGGGCTTCAAAATGCCATGCGTCGCCGCATTGCGCAGGCGCCGAGCATGGCTATTTGAAGCCCATTTTTTAGGCCTACTTAGAGGCCGAAGGCGGATAGGATAAGGCCCCAGCCGGCGCCGATGACGTACATCATGACCAGGAACACGGCGTTTTCACGAGCGCTGCGGTTGGTGCGGAACAGGACAAGATAGCCCACGCCGGCGGAAATGAGCGTGCCGGCGAGCATCGGCGCCAGCTGTAGCGCGCCCTCCAGGTACAGCTGCGTAATGACCACGCTGGCCGAGCAGTTGGGGATCAGGCCGACGAGTGCCGAGCCCAAGACGGCGAGCGTCTCGTTGCCACGCAGGAACTGCTCGATCGCGGACTCTCCGAAGGTCTCGAGCACGGCAACTAGAATCAGCGTCACCAGGAAAATAAAAACCGAAACCTGCACGGTGTGCGAGATCGCGCTGCGGATAATCGACAGGACGGGCGCACCTTCGTGGGAGTGACCGTGGTCGTGCCCATGGCCGTGGTGGTGCTCATGCTCGCCTGCGTGACCGTGGTCATGGCTGTGTCCGTGGTCGCGCTCGTGTTCATCTTCATCATCATCGCAACCGCAATGGTCGCGCTCGCACAACTCGTGGATGTGGTCGGCGCTCACGCCCGCCTCGGCCACTTCATCAATGATGTCGCCCCCGGTATGGTCGTCGTGCGCGCAGTTCACATGAGCCGGATTGGCAGCGGTCCCCAGCACGGTACGGCGAATCGCCGCATGCGCGCGGGCATTACGACGAAGGCCGCGGATAGCCGCGTCCACGATAAAGCCCGTGACCAGCGCGATCAGTGCCTTCGAAGCCAAAAGCATCGCCATGGTCTGCACGGGCACCTGCTCGGCGAGCAACAGCGGCAGCATCTCATCGGAGGTCGAGAGGAACACGGCGACCAGCGTGCCCAGCGTCACGACACGGCCGGCGTACAGCGTTGCTGCCATGGCCGAAAATCCGCACTGCGGCACAATGCCCAGCAGCGAGCCAGCCACGGGACCCGCAGCGCCGGCGCGCTTGATAGCGCCGTTGACGCGGTCGCCCGCAACGTGCTCAAGTGTCTCGAGAGCAAGATACGTCACCAACAAAAACGGCGCCAGCGAGAGCGTGTCCTTGCCGGCGTCGAGCAGAATATCAATCAGCAAATCCATGACGGATGGAACCTTTCATGTCTTTCGGCAGCATTGTAAAAGTCCTAGCGGTCAACTAGGGTATTGTAGTTGTCCTAGGCGCGATGCCAATAGTTGCCCATGGTAAACTATCATCTCGCCACATCTCAATGAACCCGAGCCGCGCGGTGCGGCCCGTCCAAGGAGCAGTTATATGAACGTTTCACAAGCACTCGAATACGAGCGCCAGCCGTTTATTCCCATGTTTATCTATGGCGATCACGGCGCCATGGAGTCCGAGCGCCAGAAGGGCGAAGAGGCCCTTAAGGTGCTCGAAACCGAGTACTTTACCGCCGAGGGCGACCCCAGCTTCGACTTTGCCACCGTGCGCGACCTGGCTGACCGCAACCGCGACCTGTGCGACCAGATTGGCGAGGCACGCCTGCGCAACGTGACGCCCGCGACGCTTTCGCGCGGCCTGTCCGATGCCGACACCTGCGCCGCCATCGGCAAGATGCAAAAGCGCACCGCCGCGTCCGTTATGCGCGAAATCCGCGGCGACCGCGACGCGCTCGGCGTGGCCTACGCCCGCAAGCCCATCCAGGGCACCGTGCTCGGTATCGACATCGAGACCACCGGCCGTGCACCCGAGCGCGGCTATATCATCAACGTGGGCTGGGAGATCATGGAGCTCACCAGCGACGCCGTCCCGCATGACGCCGAGGCACACTACTGCGGCCTGCCCGACATCTACCGCGGCGAGGATGTGCCGCTATCGAACATCCATCACATTACCTGGGACGACATCGACGGCAAAAAACCATTCCGCGAGAACAAGGAACTGCAGAAGCAGCTGCTCAAACTTATGAAGAAGTACCCGTACATGGCGCATAACGCCGCGTTCGAAGACAGTTGGTTCAAGATCCACCTGGACGGTTACGCCGAGGCACGCCGCGCCGGCAAGATCATCGTCATCGACTCGCGCCAGATCTGCCGCAGCCTGGATGCCGACGTCCGCTCGCTCCCCCGCGAGTCCGCGCCCGCCGCGCTCGAGAACTGGGCGCGCCGCCGTGGCACCCTCGCCGCCGACGCCAACGAGCAGCACCTGGGCCTCGACGACACCGACCTCATGCTCCGCACGGTTCAGGCCGAGTTCAACCTCAAGAACCTATTCGCGAAATAACCGATCCATCTGCGGGAGCGCCTGCCAGGCACAGCGCAATCCGTCTGGGCACACCGACACGCAGTAAACTAGGGCGCAGCCTTATGCTGCACCCTAGTTTTCATCAAAACGAGCAAATACGCGTGCTTCACATAGTCGGCAGGTTGGCCCACCTACATTTTTCGAGTTGTTCGGCCAGCTGAACCACTAGTCAAGGCCCCTTGAACCGCAATCGAAGCTAAAATCGCCTTAATTTCGCAACCAAGCCCCATAAATCTACCTGAATCAATTCGAATAGGACGTTGCGATCGCACCTATTTGTATAGGATAAGGCCGAATAACTCAAATTATGTTGGTGAGGCATCTGAGCGGTCGGCAAAAACGCTTAGAAGCTACGAATCCGCAACTAAAGTTCATCAAAAAGGGGCAGCCGGCAGAAACCTCCCCAGCCAAAGCTGCTCCCTCAATACGACAGCTCAAAAACCCACCGTTCGCAGAAGATAAGCCGCGCCCCAATACCGTTGCCCGAAGTTTCGGGCGTATGCGGCGTCCGCTATGCCATCATGCGCGTATGGGAATCATTCTGTCACATACCACGGCACGCGCTGTATACCAAACAGCCAACTCGCTCGCAAGCTACGCGACCGGTCCCATACCTATGGAAAAGATCAGGGTGTCTGCGCCGACCACGTCCGACCTGGAAGCGGCACGAGCATGGCTCAACAGAAAGAATGTCGATTCTGAACGTATCCATGTGCTGACGTTTTCCAATAATGCCAAAAGGCACCGCAAGGGCTGCATCTGCCACTGCACGCACTATACGTTTGATGCAGAAAGCTACCTAGAACTCGAGCCGAACGTCTACATCGTCGATATCAAGCTGTGCGCGTTAGAAGCAACAGCCGACCTCAACCTTTCGGAGCTCGTTGAGTATTACTTTGAAATCTGCGGCTCCTACGCGCTTGGAACGTCCGACGAAACTCAATATCGCGAGCGCCCAGCCCTAACCAGCGTTGAAGAGCTCAGAGCCTTCTTTTCAGAGGCACCGGGGTATCGTGGATCTAATAAAGCACTTAAGGCACTTTCTTATGTACACGAAGGCTGTCGCTCCCCACTCGAAACGGCGTTTGTCATGATGCTGACAATGCCCAAGTCAATGGGTGGCTTAGCCATACGCGCTATCAAAACGGATTATCCAATCCCAGTCCCCAAAAGATACGCCGCCCTAACGCGACGGACGGTTTTCTACCTCGACGCGCTGCTCGAAAATTCGATGACCGATATCGAATACAACGGCTTTTACCACGACGAACCCGAGCAGCAATCAATTGACGAGGAGCGCCGAAACACGCTGCGAAACATGGGATATGCCGTTATCACAGTTAATCGTCATTCGTTTTTCAAACAGTCCGCTTTTAAACGGGTCATGGAAGCGATTCGCATTCGCGAGAAGATATGGCCCGGTCGACTCCCGGATAACTTCGCCATCCTGCAAGAAACTCTTCGTCAATTTGTCTTGCGGCGCTACTTCGAATACGGTCGCCGCGTCCTGGAGACACTCAAAGAAGAAGAGGCCGCCAAGCGCGAAATTGCAAGCCAATATCCGCAAGCTGATGACCCGAGCATCAACGATGTGCCCGAACCCGACGACATGCAACACGTCGGGGCCCTTGCTGAGGAAATCAATGGGGCTTGGGAATGCGACATGTTCGCAAAAATCGATGAAAACCGCACGGAAGACGACACGATTATTGATCTAATTGAGAATTCGCTCTTCTAAAGGCGATCTCTGCGGATGTCCACCTACATTTTTCGACTTATTCGGCCACCGATGTGCCAGATTGGCTGCAGCAATGCTCAATATAACTTTAGATAAAACTGATTCTGCAGGAACTCCCGTAGAGGAAGAACTGATTCTCGCGGTATTTGACACGATAAAGTACAAATATGAACAGTTCTAATGCTTCTCAAGGTGGCTTTCTTAGCATGCTAGCCGAACATCTCGAAATATGTTGGCGAGCATTGCGTCGATGTCTCCCAACCCACAGAAAATCGCAGAGGCGGCAAGCAGTCATCGAAATTAACGCAAATTGTATTGACATATGAACATACACTCATATAATCGAAAGCAAGTTATATGAGCGCATGTTCATATGAAAGGATATTGCAATGAGCATCCGCGTTG
>CAUFWM010000045.1 GCA_959596505.1 uncultured Collinsella sp. | reverse complement strand
CCCGCCTCGCGCATGGCGTCACCCATATCGGGCCACGGCACATAGCCACGCTCGCAGGAGATGCCCTCGGCCTGGTTAAGGATGTTGTAGAGGATGGCGATGCCCTGGTTGGGCAAACCAACCTCGTACACATCCGGGTAGATCAGGCAGCAACGGTAGTCGGCATCGGCCTTGGAAAGCGTGCCCCACTCGTGATCGATATAGCGGCTCGGCTTTTCGACCTTGGCGAGCAGCGGCTCAATTAAATGAAAGCAGTCTTGATACGGAACGCGCAACGGAAAACCCCTAAGCAGCGAGATCGGATGCGTCTTGGTAGGACGCCATAGGACGGGTAGCGCCCGCGACCGTGGTCACCAGATCGCGAACGCGGGAGAACGTGGCAGTGACCACCTCGTTGGCACGGCTGTAGTCGACATCGCGCTCGTAGAGCGAAACAAGCGCACGGCCCATGCCATAGGTGCCCGCGGCAGCAGTGAGCGCCTTAACGGCAAACCCAATATGCGGCGTCTGCTTGACGAGCGCGCGGGTGACCGCGCGGATCACAAGACCGCCGGCAAGCACGCCCGCGACCTCGTAGCCGCGCTCAGGCTTAATGCCGCGTCCAAAGACGGCAGCGAGCTCAAAGAGCATGCCCACCTGCGCCAGCGCCATAACGGGATAATCGGCGCCCGGCAAAAACACCAGCGCACCGGTCGCCATATTGGTGAGCGCGCACGAGGTGATGATACGATTAGCTGCCGCGATGCGCATAAAGGCAAAGTTCGCCGCAAAAGCCGTTTCCTTGTCGGTGCGATCGAGAATCCAGCGGGCAAGCGTCTCGAGCAGATACGTCTTATCGGTTGCCGCCACCACGCCGAGCATGGGCGTGGACTCCTCGATAAACGGCACCTCCACAGCAGACTCGGCAAGCACGCACACGGGCGCGCCGGCGATCACGAGCTCCTGCACGGCACTCTCCAGGCGGTCGGAACCACACGAGAGCACCAGTACCACATCGGTATCGGTCTTTGGAGCAATTCGCTCCTCCCCCAGACGCTCGACGCGCACAATGCCCGAGGTCGTCTGCGGCACAAAGGCGTCACGCACCGTCTCAGCAAGAAAGCGCGAGGCGGACGAATCCAGATAGACCGAGACGCGCACCGGCGTATCGGAATCCTTCTTAACGGACGCGCCCATCTTAAAAGCGCGGGTCAGCTTATCTACGGGAATTTTCATAGCAAACCCCTCCAGCGGTTACGCGGCGCCCGAACGATGCCGCCATATGGATTGTACGATACCCACCGTCAGCAGCTGAATCATCATCGAAGACGAACCGAAGCTAATAAACGGTAGCGGAATACCGGTAATCGGCATCATGCCAATGCACATGCCGATGTTTTCGAAGGTCTGGAACGCCCACATGCCAACGATGCCCACACACGATAGGCGCAAGAACAGCGACTCACACTTAAAGGCGACGCGAATCGTCGAAAAGATCAGCAGCACGTAGAGGCATAGGAGCAAAAAGGAACCGCAAAAGCCAAAGGTCTCGGACAGGAAGGCGAAGACGAAGTCGGTGTGGAACTCAGGCAGAAAGCCGCCGGCCGACTGCGTCGCATGGCCCAAACCCTTACCAAAGAAGCCGCCCGAGCCAACGGCGATAAGCGACTGCTGCAGGTTGTAGGCATCGTCCGAATCGGCATTATCGGGGTCGATAAAGACCGTCAGGCGGTTCATCTGATACTGCTTGATGAGCACATCGTGGCCGAGCAACGAATCAAAGACCGAATCGAGCGCCAGGACGAGGGCCACCAGGCCCACGAGCAGGGCCAGGGTCGACAGCACCCATTCGCGGCGTGCACCGCTCATGCAGATGACGATGGCGCCCGAGACCAGCACGACCAGGCCCGAGCCCAGGTCGCCCATGGCGACGACGGCCAAAAACGGAATGGACAGCATGCCGCAGAGCTTGACGTAGTCGCGAACGGTATCGATGCGGCCGTTATACTGCGAGCCAAGCGTGGCGATAAAGAAGATGGTGATGAGCTTGGCAAGCTCAACCGGCTGGAATGTCAAGCCGATACCGGGAATCTTGATCCAGCCCGTCATGCCCAGACCGCCCGTATAGGACAGGCCCGGAATCTTGGGCGAGAAGATCACAATAAGGTCAATGACGAGCAGCGCCGTCGAGAAGTTAGAGATGCCGCGCAGATCGGTACGCCAGACGAGCACCGCAAGCACCGCGCCAATGCCAATGCCCAGCAGGTGGCGCGAGAATGAGGCGTCGGCCTTAAACTGTGACGCCGACCAAATAATGATGGCGCCATAGGCAACGAGCGCGACGGTAGCCAGCAGCACACCGATATGCACCTTTTGGCGAAACGTACCGCGCGAGGCCGAAAGTTGCTTGTTGACGCGGTCCAGGCTGCTGCGAGAGCCGGTCTTGGTTGAACGGAACAGATCCGCCGGAGAAAAATCCATCGCAACCTCCTATCGAACCGAAGAATCGCCCGAGGCCGAAGAGGTATCGGGCTCGTCATAAATCGCGCCGAGCACGTCGCGCACGACATGCATCGCGGTATCTGAGCCACCGCCGCCCTGCTCCAGGACAGTAGCGATGACATACTTGGGATCATCGGCCGGCGCATAGGCGCAGAACCACGCGTATTCGTCCTCGCCGCTTTTCTCGCCCGTGCCCGACTTGCCGTATACCTGCGGCGTCAGGGTGCCAAAGTGAGCCGCCAGGGACGTCGATGCCGTGTAAATCACGTCGTGCATGCCGTTGCGAACAAGAGCCAAATCCGAATCGCTGTTGATCTTGGCCTCCAAGCGCTTCTTCTTGCCTTTGCCGTTGTACTTATAGGCATCGCCGTCGCCATCGCGCGACACGGCAGACAAAAACACGTGAGGCACGTACTGCTTACCGCCGTTGGCAAGGCCCATGTAGGCGCATGCCATCTGCAGAGGCGTCACCAAAATGTCGCCCTGGCCGATGGCAATGTTGGTCATATCGCCGGCATTCCACTTGCGGTCCTCGGCAGAGGCGTCGGTAAAGTACGACTCTTTCCACTCGGCATCGGGAATACGGCCCGCGCCCTCACTCGGCAAATCGATACCGCAGGTCTTGCCTAGGCCCCAGCGACGAAAGACCTCCTGCAGGCCCTCGGAATGTTGCTCGTCATAAAAGAACGCCTTGCCCATATCGTAGAAGACGGGGTCGCACGAGTTGGCAATACCCGACTGCAGCGTCATGGTGCCGTGTCCAGACGTCAGCCAGCAGCGCTTGCCCCAAGCCTTGCCCAAGCCCGTCCAATAGCCCGTGCAGTTGGTTGTCTGCGTTGAAGTGTAGGTTCCAAACTCAAGACCGGCCAGTGCCGAGAGCGGCTTGATGGTCGAGGCCGACATGTACTGTCCGCTAATGGCGCGGTTGAGCAGCGGGTGCGAACCCTTGTCATCATTGAGCTCGGTCCACACGTCATTTGAGACGCCGCCGATAAAGACGGACGGATCGAACTTGGGCTCGCTCGCCATGCCCAGGATCTCGCCGTTGTTGGGATCGAGACACACCACAGCGCCGTTGCCGGCATTGCTGTAGCCAGTGGTCTTGGCAAGCTCGATGGCGCTCGCCAGCGCCGTCTCACAGGCCTGTTGGATCTTGAGGTCGAGCGTGAGCTTAATGTCGGAGCCGGCCTTGGCGGGCACGGCGCCGGCCTGACCGGTCACATTGCCCGAGGCATCGACCTTGACGGTCTGCTCGCCACGAATACCCTGCAGCAGGTTTTCGTAGTAGCTCTCAACACCCGCCTGGCCCACGATATCGCCCGACTGGTACGTAATCCGGCCAGCAGAAGCATCATCGTCGCCAGAGGTTTTCTTATTCTGGGCCTCAAGCTGCTCGGAGGTAATGGTGCCGGTATAGCCCAAAATGTGACAGGCCGTCTCGCCGTACGGGTACTGGCGCTCGGTACGCTCGGCAATCTTGACGCCCGGGAACTCGCCGGCGTGCTCCTTGATATAGGCAACCGTGGAGCGACGGACGTCCGTCGCGATGGTATGCAGGCTCTGGGCGCCCTCGGAATTGTCCTGAATATTGCGCAGAACCGCCACGTAGGGCATACCGAGCACGTTGGCAAGATGGCGAACCAGAACCTCATCCTCGGCAAGGTCGCGGTAGGCCACGACAGCAAGTGAGGGACGGTTCTGGACAAGTGCCACGCCATTACGGTCGAGGATGCGGCCGCGCACAGCGGGTGTGGTAACGGTGCGCGTCTGATTACTATTAGCCTGCTTTTCATAATAGTCCGACGAGACCATCTGCATGCCCCACAGCTTGACGGCAAGCGCCGCGAACATCGCGCCCACACCCGTGGTGAGGATGGAGAAGCGGCCCTTAAAGGCGGTCGCCGCGGTATTGCCCTCGCCCTCGGTGGCGCGCGGGGCCGTTCCATGCTGCGTATCGTAGGTAAAACGGGAATCGCCGCGACGCATGATGACCAGCGCGACCACGATGGCCACAACCAGCACGATACCGGCGATAATAACCGTCATCTGGGAAGACATCTACGAGCCTCCCCTATTTGAGCTTACGGGTCTTGGGCTTAAAGCGCATGCCCGTCTGGCGTCCGCCACGTGCGGAGAATCCATAACCGGACTGCGGCACGACGCCGGACATCAAAAACGGAATGGCAACCAGACCCGTCAGGATCGAAGACGGCAGCGCATGGCCGAAGATCGCCACGACAAAGCTCGTCTCCATACCCATAAACAGCAAGATGATGCTGTAGATCACATTAATGACGAGCGCAAAGGCGCCCACAGTGATGCCGCGCGCACTCGGGGTACCGCTCGTTTGACCGGCAGCGCTGTGCACCAGGGCAAAAGAACCCACGGTCAGCAGGAGCGACATAACTCCCACCGGCACGGCAGCGGACAGGTCATAAAACAAGCCGCTGCAAAAACCGCACACGACGGCACGGGTCGGGTCGCCCGAGAACACGCTTAGGCACACCAGGATAATCATGAAGTTGACGCGACCGCCCGCAATGGAGATCTGCGGTGCCAGGCCTGCCTGCAGCAGCACGCACACGATGGCGGCGATTACAAACGTGCGGGAGCTCATCCCCTGCTCGTGTAGATCCATGGACATGCCCCCTATTCGCTCGAGCCGGAATCGGTCGTCTCGGACGTGTCGGAACCGTCATCCGAGCTCTCGTCCTTCGTCTTGGTCGCAGCATCGCGCGACGTTCCCTGCGGCGTGCTATTAGCGGTGCTCACGTCCTCATCCGAGGCCGACTGTTCGTCGGTCAGCGAGGTGATGACCAGCACTTCCTCGTTGTTCTCGGCCGTCGTCTGGGCGCGTACCACAATGGTGTAGTACACGTCGTTTGCCGATTTCTCAACCGACGAGACGGTGCCGAGCGGAAGGCCCTTGGGGAACACACCGCCAATGCCCGAGGTCACGATGATGTCGCCAACCTTAACGTCGGAGTCGACGCTCACGTACTCAAGACGCAGCGTGCCGTCAGCCTGACCCTGCAGCATGCCCTGGGCGCGCGTGTCCTGCACCATAGCGGACACGCCCGAGTTCTCATCGCCGATCAGACGCACGGTGGACGTCTTGGCCGAGACTTCGATGATCTGTCCGATAACACCAGCCGAACTCGTCACAGGCATGTTGATGGTAAGCCCGTCGGCAGAACCTTTATCGATGGTAACGGTCGAGGTCCAGGCATCGCCCGAAGCGCCGACGATACGAGCTGCAGTGGACTTGAGGTTGTAGGTCGACTGCAGACCGACCAGACCCTCCAGTCGCTCGGCGGTCTTTTGAGCCTCGGAGAGCTCGGCAACCTTGGAGGTCAGCTCCTCATTTTGCTTCTTAAGCTCGTCAAGCGTGTCCTGTGACGCCGTAAGGTTAGAGAACACGTTACCGATCGCATTGAAGGGAGCCGCCACAGTCGAGCCCAGAAAACGCACCGGCGAGGTAATCGTCGTCACGCCCGAACGAACGGCATGAATCGGCCCCGTCTCGCCCTCACGAATATAAAACGTGAGCAGCAACACCGAAATCAGGCTGAAAACAATCAACGGGCGCATACCCGTTGATTGTCGCTTGGTATTCAGATTTGTGGAGAAACCCGAAGATCGTGCCAAATGGAATCCACCTTTTGGAAATTAAGCATTGGTCTGGACGAAGCCGCCATCAAACGCATTGGCCTCGAGCACGCGGGCACAGCCGTTAACAACGTTATCGAGCGCCGTGGGGCTGACGTTGACCGAAACGCCGGTCTCATCGCGCAGGCGCACATCGAGACCGCGCAGCAGCGCGCCGCCACCGGTCAGCAAAATGCCATAGTACATAAGGTCCGAGGCAAGATCGGGAGGCGTAGCGTCGAGTGCGTCCTTGACGGCCTTGGCCATCTCGTCGAGCGGCTTGTTGAGTGCGCGACGAATCTCCTCGCTCTCGATGCGCACGGTCTTGGGCAGACCGGTGATCACGTCGCGGCCGTTGACCTCGACGTCGAGCTCATCCTTGAGCGGCACGGCGGAGCCGACCTTGATCTTGATGTCCTCTGCCGTACGCTCGCCGATGGCCAGGTTGTAGGCATCGCGAACGTGCGTGAGGATGGCCTGATCGAACTCGTCGCCGGCAATACGGATAGACTGCGAGACGACGATGCCGCCCATAGCGATAACGGCAACCTCGGTGGTACCGCCACCGATGTCGATGACCATGGAGCCGGTGGGTTCCTCGACGGGCAGGTCGGCGCCGATGGCAGCCGCCATGGGCTCTTCGATCAGATAGGCCTGGCGGGCACCGGCCTGGATCGTGGCCTCAAAGACAGCGCGCTTCTCAACCGACGTGACACCGGAGGGAACGCAGACGACAACACGCGGACGCGGAGTCCACGGATAGCGCTTCTCGGACGCCTTGTCGATAAAGTAGCGAAGCATGGCCTCGGTAACATCGAAGTCGGCGATAACGCCGTCCTTAAGGGGACGCACAGCCACAATGTTGCCGGGCGTACGGCCGAGCATGCGCTTTGCCTCGATACCGACCGCCAAGATGCGCTCGTCGTTCTTGTCGATGGCGACAACAGAGGGCTCGCGAATGACGATGCCCTTGCCGCGCACGGAGACAAGCGTATTGGCGGTGCCGAGGTCGATGGCAAGATCGCCCGCATAGCTACCGAAGAACATATCCATCAAAGAAAACAACGCAACTCCTGATGTGTTGGATGATTGCTGGAAAACTACTAGCTCATCATACTAGCGCAAGCCCGGCGCCTCACTTGCGGTGAAGCGCCGGGCAAAGCTAAATCCCATAAGGTCACTACTGGTTGTCAGCAGCCGAGAAATCCATATCGAGCGAAGAAACGGCCCAGCCGATATGGTTGTCGGAGCGCACGAATTTGACGGTGTACTCCTGCTCGCCGCCCTTGGACAGCGATGCCTTCACCTTGGCGGTCGTCTCGGTCATGGACTGATCCATGCCCTCGACGGACACGGTGGCACCCTGCGGAATCGAGGAGATGATCATCGACTTAGCGTCCTCGGACAGGCTCGAGGCCAGGCAAGACTCGGCCTTTGCGGCGTCACCGTCGCCGGCAGCCTGGAACAGATCGGTAACGACAGACTCCTGAGACGGGAAGCCAAAGCCGCGCGTGTAGGCAAAGCCCAGACCGCCCGCGGCGATCAAAATGAGCAGAAGCAGCACGATGAAGACTTTAAGACCCGTGTGGCGATGGCGACGACGGACCTTGGCCTGCTTACGATCCTGACGGTCCTGCTGGACCATCTCGGACTCGGACAGCGTAAAGAAGCCGGTGTCCGAGGGATCGGGCATAAACTGACCGGTCGCGCCCGTAGGATCGAGCGGATCGACGGCAGGAGCGTCCATCGCGGGCGCCGGAGCCGTGGCCATAGCCGTCTGGGCAGACAGCGCGGCAAGCGAATCGTGCACGCGGGCAAGCTCATCGGCCTGCTCGGAGGTGAGCTGGTAGATGCCATCGGCAGTAGCGGCGTTAAAGGCGTCGAGTGCGTCGGAGGGACGGCCGGCGGCAGAAAGCGCCTGACCCATGCCGGCGTTGAGCGCACGCGTGTCGTCGCGGGGGCCGGCAAAGTCGATAGCCGTGCGGTAGGTCTCCACGGCATCCGCCGGACGGCCGAGCTTAATGAAGCAACGACCGAGCTCGCCGAGTGCGGCGGCAGGAGCCGGATTGGCGCCGTCGATGGCAGCCTGACGGAAGGCGGTTCCCGCGTTGGCATAGTCGCCCGACTGGAACAGCGCATTGCCCAGGCCCAGATAGGCCTTGAACGGCGTGGCATAGGAAGCATCCTGCGTAGCGGCAGAGAAAGCCTGAGCGGCCGTCGTGTAGTCGCCCACGGCGGCGAGCGCCTTGCCGCGGTTGGTGAGCAGCGCGCCGCGCTTGCCGTAGGTACCGTCGTTGAGGGCGGCGGCATAGGCCTCGGCGGCCTCGGCATACATGCCAAGGTGCATCAAGGCGTTGCCACGAAGGTGATCGGCCTCGCCCATAATCTCATCGGGAGTCTTTGCCGCCCCAAGCATCTGGGCTGCAGCAGAAAAATCACCCGCGCGGTAAGCGGCGCGGCCCTGTTGGATCAGCTGGCTATTCAAGGAAGTCCCCTTTACTCGTGAACGATCTCGACATGGACGATCTCGTCGCCGGCACGCAGCTGCGAAATCACATCGAGACCCTCGACCGTGGTACCAAAGACGGTGTAACCGGAATCGAGGTTATGCTGGGCACCCAGGCAGAAGTAGAACTGCGAACCCGCGGAATCGGGGTCCATGGAGCGTGCCATGGCAAGGGCGCCATCGACATGGCTGTTGCGCGGATTGGTGGCAAACTCGCCCTTGATGCAGTAGCCGGGGCCACCGGTACCGGGCATACCGTCGGGGCCCTCAAGACCGGCAGCGACGTCGGCGCCGGACATGTCGCGGGTATTGGGGTCGCCGCCCTGGATAACAAAACCGGGCACATAGCGATGGAACTTAAGGCCATCATAGAAGCCCATCGTGGAAAGCTCGCAGAAGTTCGCGACATGAATGGGAGCGCCCTCGCCGTCAAACTTGACCTTGATGGTACCCTTCGACGTCTCGATTACGGCGCACTCGTCGCCGACAAGCTGATACTCGGGCGTGTAGAGCTCTTTCTTAAAACCAAACATGTGGTTCCTTCCTCGTGCGTTTAAAGCATATTTGTACGAATTGTAGCAATAAGCACGGGTTTACATCAATTGCGCACGTAGGTTATGCCGACTATGGCGAACTAATTTTAGGAACGCTGCTGCGGCTTCCAGGAACCCACATTGGCATCGTACTGGTTCAGCGCGCTGTTGCCGCCCTGCGCGATGGGCGCCAGGATCTCGCTTTGGTGGGAACTCATCGACTCGCCATCGGGAATGGCCAGCGAGATATCCCAGCTCTGGCAGATCACGTCGACGCGCTCATACATCCACTCGGCAAGCTGCTTTAAGTGGGCGATGTCATCCGCATAGACCGTATCGTCCTGTACTTTCAGGTTGTTGAGCTCATCTTGCGTCTTTTTGATCTGGTCGCGTAGGGCGTAGGCACTCTGCGACAGCTCCTGACGGGTGGACAGCGGCGTTCGGAGATAACCGTTGTTAAAGGAATCGATGACCTCGCCGATCTGGTCCTCGTCAGCGTAGGACACGATGGTCTGATACAGACCATCGAGCCTGGTATAGAGCTGATCATCGGTGAGCACGGTTTCTTCCTGAACCACCTCGGCAGAATCGCCCTGCTTGGTATCGTCCTCAGTCGCCTCGCCCTTTTGACGCGTGGGGAAGGTGGTTTGTGCAGCTTGGCCAAACTGGTCGTAGAAGCCAGGCATAACACCCATGGGATCGGTCGTCACGAACCAATAGGCACCACCGCACACGACGGCAAGGACCGCGATGATAATGAGCGGCTTGGGAATATGACGCTTATGCTTGTGATAGGCGTCCTCGTCGGGGTGCACCTTGCGCTTGGGTTTTTGAGCATCGTCATGCAGGGAAACGGGCGTGGGAATTTCGACCTTGGGGATACCGAAATCCTTATCGAAAGCTGGCAGCACGCAGGTCTCATTGGGGTCGGCGGCGTCCGAAAGCACCGCAGCGGCAGAGGCCGGCGCATGCGGCACCTCGGTATCGATCTGCTCTTGCGTTAGGCGCGGAAAGCCCGCCGTGCGGCCCGCTGCCAGGTCGGATGCTGCCGCATCCTCGGAGAGGATACCCGGAGCGGGGCGTCCGCATTTGGGGCACGTACGATCATGCGGAGAAAGACGGGCACCGCAGCCCTCACAGAACACGAATTCGGTGTGCTCGGGACCATCGCCCGGACCCACATAGGCGTTGCAGTAGGGGCAGAACGAGGCGCCGTCCTCGATAGTCTTAAGGCAATGCGGGCAGATCACGGCATCCTCTTTTCGAAGCAATTCAAATAATCGAGGTTAGAGCATAACATCGCCACGGCCCTACAGGAGCAAGGCACCAATTCAACATCGCCAGGGCGCGTAGTTACTTCTTCTTTTTGCTCGGCATCGAGACTTTGATGCCTTGGGCGGACTTGGTTACGCGAGAGCGCTTGGCTCCGCTACCCTTCTTTTTCTTGGGCTGGGCCTGGGCCACGCCCTCGAGTGCGCGGGCCTCGGCCTCGCGAGCGGTGCGATCTTCGCGGCGCTGCGCCATGTCGGCGGCGACGCGCTTGGCAAAACGCTCGGCCGTCGAACCCGTCGAGCTCACCTTGCCGCCACCGCGACCCAGGTGGACGCGCACACCGCGGCCAAAACCAGTTGCGGCATGACGACGACGCGGCTTGAGCGAATCCATCATCGTGGCGAGCTTAAAGAACACCGAGCAGGT
>CAUFWM010000044.1 GCA_959596505.1 uncultured Collinsella sp. | reverse complement strand
GGAGCTTGACGATCTCGTCATAGGTGTCCAGGTTCTCGACCATAATGAACGGCTTGTCGGCGCCCAGCGTAAAGAAGCCCGTAAAGTGCACAGGACGGTTGGGAGCAACCTTGATTGCCTGCATGCTGATGCCCTTTTCGGTCATACGCCGAATCAGGCGCTCGCCGTGTTTGCCGTCAAAGGCCTTCTCATCGTTAAAAATCTGGTAGGCGCGCTGGCGACGCGAAGCGACCGGCGTGTCGGCGCCGCGATTCTGCTCTATCCAAGCCTGGATGATCGCAATCTCCTCGGCAATCTTGCGGTTGGACATCTCGTTGTGCTGAGTGCGCTGCGGAGCTTTTTTGTTATCCTTGCCCTCGACCTTAACGATTTGAGTCTGCTGCTCCTTAATCTTGGAGAGCGCCGTAGGCGTGGGAACGACCTTGAGCAGCTGCCTGCCCAGGACACGGGCCAGAGCAAACGCCGAAACCTCGCCATGAGCGGGCGGCTCAGGCTGCTGGGCGGCCGCATCGTTTGCAGTCGGTTTGGGCTGCGCCTGGGATTTGCGCTTGGAATCTGCCTGAGCTTTGCGCTCTTGCTTTGGCGCGGACGAGCTCTTTTGCGAACGTTCGGGCTTGTCCCCCTTCGCCGGCTGGCGCTTGGGTTGCTCCACCGGGGCCTCAACCTTCGCATCCTTGCTTTGCGTCGCCGCCTTCTCGGCCGCGGCCTCGGCATTCGAGCCACGACCGCCACGGTGACGACGACGGCGAGGCTTGCTCGAAGCGCTCTCCCCTGCCTGCTTATCAGCGGACTGCTGAGCTTTGACCTCGGCGTCGGCCGCAGGCTGCGACTCGGAAGGTTGCTGCTCGCAAGCCACCGGCTCAACGGTTTTCTCGGTTTGTTCGGCCTTATCGGCCTGAGCGGTCGAAGCCGGCTCGCCCTTCTCCTGACGCTTTACGGGATACGCGCGTCCCGCAAAACCGCGGCCGGGACGACACGAACCCGGAGCCCTCTTGGCAGACTCCTCAACATCGTCTGCAACCTCGGGAGGCTCTTCAACCTCATGCGCGACATCCTGCTGCGCAGCCTTAAAGTGAGCACCGCGACGACGCTTGGGCTCTTGGGCCTCCACGGGCTTTTGCTCCTGCGCGGGCTTCTGCGACTCGGCAGCAACCTTGGTCTCGACAGCCTCGGTATCGAGCTCATCCCTTTGAGCAACGGCGCGACGGAAGCGCTCCTGCTGGGCACGGCGCTGAGCATCGCGCTTGCCGCCCCCACCAAAACCGCCGCGGCCGGCCTTGGCCGTAAAGGCGCGAACGACGTTCTCATCGAGCAGCTCGTCGGTATCGACATGCTCGCGCGGGGCCGTTTCCACCGAAGCGGGCGCCTCGACAACGTCCTCGACGGCCTCTTCGACAGCCTCGGCAAGCTGCTCCTGAGCATCACTTATCTCGGCATGAATGGTATAGAACGCCGGACGTCCGTTAATGCCGCTGCCCTCGATCTTGGTAACGATCTTTGCCGCGATGAGTTCGTCGCGCATCGCCTTGGTGTCGCATTCCTTATCGACGGAGCGGAAAATCTGCGCCAGCGCGCTCGACTTGATCTTGAGTGCCTTGCGGCAGAGCAGGTCGTAGGCAACTAGCTTGGCGCGCTCGGCAGAAAGCGACGTCTGGCTGCTCAGACGCTCAGCCAGGGCATCGACATTATTTTGGTTATCGGAATATACCGTCTTGGCCACGGGGCCCCTTTCATATGTACACATATACGTCTATATGGTACAACGCGCGCCCTTATCCACGCAAAACATCTGCGAGAACACTCGGGCGTCGCCCGCTTTTGCATAAAAAAGACCGAGCCCGCGCAATCGCGGACCCGGTCTTATCGAATTGTATAGATGTGACGTTCAACTCGTCAGGTCGATTACGCCTTGGCAGCCTCGGCGTCGGCGGGAGCCTCGGCGGCAGCGGCGCGACCATACTCGACTTTGCCCATCTCGGACCACTCGGGCTCCTCGTCGGGCATGGAACCGGCCTGCTTGCCGAAGAACTCCTTGAGGCAGTTGACGGCAACGATGAGGCCCAGGACCATCAGCAGGACGGCGAAGACGAGCTGCAGGCCCTTGGTAGCGGCGACGGAAACGGCAGCCGTGGTGGCGGTAGCCGGGATGGTGCCGAAGAAACCGTAGGCCTGGACGGCGGTCATGCAGCCCATGGCGCTCTGGACCAGCGAAGTGAAGGTGCAGCAGAGCAGGAAGGCGACGGGCACGTAGAGCATCCAACCCTTGCGGCCGGTGCACTTGCAGAACACGGCGAGGGTGATCATGGTCATACCGCCGAGCAGCTGGTTAGAAGCACCGAAGAGCGGCCAGATGTTGGCATAGCCACCAAAGGCGAGGGCGAGGCCAGGAAGCAGGGTAACGACCGTGGCGAACCAGGGGTTGCCGAGGACCTTCATGTAGCCGGCCTTGGACTCGATGGCCAGGGCGTCGTTGGTCTGGGCAAAGAACTCGGAGAACGAGGTGCGAGCGATGCGGGCGACGGCATCGAGCGAGGTCAGGGCCAGAGCGGAAACGTTCATGGTCATGAAGACGGTTGCGAGCGTGCCGTCAACGCCGAAGGCCTGCATACCGCGGGAGATGCCAGCTGCGAAGATCTGGAACGGGGTGGAAGCGACGCCGGCGTTAAGGGCGCCGGTACCGGCGGTGTTCATGTCGGAGAACATGATGCCGGCGACGATGATGGCAAGGATGCCGACGAAGGACTCGACGATCATGGCGCCGTAACCGACCTTGACGGCGTCCTGCTCCTTCTCGACCTGCTTGGAGGAGGTACCAGAAGAAACGAGGCTGTGGAAACCGGAGAGAGCACCGCAGGCAACGGAGACAAACAGGACCGGGAACATCATGCCCGAGGCATTGCTAAAGCCGGTGAAGACCGGAGCGGTGATGGTAGCCTGGCCGTTAGCGCCCAGGACGACGATACCGAGGACAGCGCAGACGATCATGACGATCATCATGATGGAAGTGAGGTAGTCGCGAGGGGTCTTGAGCATCTGGATGGGCATGGCGCCAGCAAAGACCAGGTAGACCATGACGACGGCGAACCACTGGAACTTGTCCAGGTAGACCGGGAACTGCATGCCGACGGCAAACATAAGGACCATGAGCACCACGCCGGTGACGAACTCGGCAGCGCCGGTGAGGTTGAACTTCTTCTGGGCCCAACCAAAGGCCATGGCGACGAAGGTGAACAGGATGGAGATGGTGCCAGCGCAGCCAGCGGCATAGGACTTGGTGAAGTCGATGGCACCGGTAGCAGCACCAGAAGCGTCAACGGCCGGGGTGAACATGAACGTCTTGCAGACCATGTCGGTGAAAGCGGCGATGACGATGATGCAGAACAGCCAGCAGAACAGCAGGAACAGGCGACGGCCGGTCTTGCCGATGTACTTCTCGATGAGCTGGGCCAGGGACTTGCCGTTGTTCTTCATCGAGGCGTACAGGGCGCCAAAGTCGTGGACGGCGCCAAAGAAGATGCCACCGACGAGGACCCAGAGCACGACGGGAAGCCAGCCGAAGGCCATAGCGACGATCGTACCCGTAACAGGGCCGGCACCGCAGATCGAGCTGAACTGGTGCGAGAACGCGGTGAAGGCGGAGACGGGCGAGAAGCTGTTGCCGTCTTTCATGCGCTTGGCCGGCGTGAGGGCCTCTTTGTCAACGCCCCACTTGTTGGCCAGCCATCGGCCATAGCCCAGATAGCCGCAGGCGAGCACCGCCGCGGCCACAACCATGAGCAAAACTCCGTTCATTACATTTCCTCCTCTAAAAAGAACTTCCCAGACATAAAAAATGAGGGCCGTCGGTTGCGCTCGACGGCCCTCATCTTCATCAGCCGCCCGTTATCGTACGGGCTAGCTGTATGTGCTAACCCGCATCAGATAATTACTACGCTGATAATGTTTAGCTGATGCGTGAACATGTCTAAGAAATCCTCTTCAATCATGATGTGAACGATCCGTGCGTGTTCACATCCCCCAGTGGTTGAAAAGGAGTATGAAACTTTAGTTACCTAAAGTCAACGCAAATATGTAATGAATTTTCCACTTTTTTGAATTTCTCGGTATAAAACGCCGCTGACCTCGGACTTTACCCGACAAAAGTTTTTGCATGAGAGTTGCTCCTCGGGGGCGGGGCGGGCGCCTGCCGCCATATATGAACTTTATCGCGAGTTCCGCACGCAAAGAAGGCCACTTAATGTGGCCTTCGTCTTGCGCAGGACTGTAGAGCAGGAAACCTTATATCCGGCCCCTCCGGTCGGGGACCGCGCCTTTACGACTACAGCGTCATGTTTGGATCGGCGTCGACATCGAACGGCGAGATTTCACCTCGGTCGAATTTACGGCGAGCGACCTCCGCGATCATGGCGGCGTTATCGGTGCAGGCAGACAAGGGCGGCACCGTTACGCGGATTCCCTGACGCCCGAGTTTCTTGATCATCATCTCGCGCAGATGCGGGTTGGCCGAGACGCCGCCGCCGATGCAATACTCCTTGCACCCGGTAGCATGCAGGGCGTTTTTGGCCTTCTTGTACTGCACGTCAAAGACCGCCGCCTCAAACGAAGCCGCCAAATCGGGCAGGTGAATCGTGCGCCCGGCTTTGGTCTCCTGCTCGATGTAGAGCGTCACCGCCGTCTTGAGGCCCGAAAGCGAGAAGCGGTAGTCGCCCCTGCTGTTCAGCGCGCGGGGGAAATCAATCGCCTTAGGGTTGCCCGTCTCGGCAAGCTTGGAGATGATGGGGCCTCCGGGATAGCCAAGGCCCAGTGCCTTTGCCACCTTGTCAAAGGCTTCGCCCACGGCGTCGTCCAGCGTCTCGCCAAGCACCTCGTAGTCGCCCCATGCCTTTACGTGCACGAGCATGGTGTGCCCGCCCGAAACGAGCGTAAAGATAAACGGGGGCTTAAGGTCGGGCTGCGCCAACAGGTTGGCAAACAGGTGACCCTCCAGATGATTGACGCACACCAGCGGTTTGCCAGCAGCATACGCAAAGCCCTTGGCAAAGGCAACACCCACCACCAGGGCACCTACCAGGCCCGGACCCTGCGTCACGCCCACGGCGGCAAGCTCACTTGGCGCAATCGCCCCGCCCTCAAGCCCAAGCGACGCCGCGGCATCTTCAAGCGCCGCATCTACGACACTCACAATCACCTCAACGTGCTTGCGCGAGGCGATCTCGGGCACCACGCCGCCAAAGCGAGCATGAAAATCAATCTGTGTCGACACCTGGTTGGCCAGTATATTGCCATCCGCATCGATAATTGCCACGGCTGTCTCGTCGCAGGAGCTCTCGATGGCAAGCACCAGGCGGCGGCGCTCGATTTCGGCACGCTCCTCAGCGGTGCGTTCGGGCGCGGGCAGCGGCCATACACGCTGTTCGGCAGCCGTCGGCTCGGGCGAGGCATTGTCGAGAGGAAGCACCAGGGGCAGCGGCGCCGTCATGACGATGGCATCCTTGCCGGCACCGTAATAGCCACGGCGACGACCCGCCTCGGTAAAGCCCAGAGCGGCATAGAGCGCAATTGCGGCCTCGTTGCCGTCCTCAACCTCAAGCGAAGCCGTGGTGCAGCCGAGCATCTGCGCGTCATAGCTCACGTGCGACAGAAGCTTGCGGGCGATGCCCTCGCGGCGATGCGCCGGATCGACGGCAACGTCCATAATCTGCACGTCCCCGTCGACGACCATACCGCCGGCAAGACCCAGCAGACGGCCGTCGTCGTGCGCCACCCACCAGCTACGTGGCGCGGCAACGTCCTCGCCCAGCTCGGACAGGAACATGCCCGGCGTCCACGCCTCGTGTCCGGCGCCTTCAAAGCAGGCGGTCTCCAGTGCGCTCGCGCCCTCGGCATCCGCCGCGCCCATGGGGCGGAATTGCAGATGACGTCCGGCAAGCTCGTCGGCAACACCTGTCACCTCACTCTGCGCGCTCTCGGCAAGGCCCAGACGCTTGCGCTCGTTTTCCTCGGCGTCCGAAAGGCGCGTATAGATCGGCAAGACGCGAGCCGGATCGCCATCGCCTGCGGCGTGCGCCATCAGCAGGCCCTCGCCCGAGGGCCACCACAGGTCTCGCTCCACGCAGCGCGCCGTCTCATCCTCGCCCAGCAGTTTGCCATAACGCACGAGACCGTCACCAGTCAGCTGAACCTGATCCCAGTCCGCGGTCTGGCGCCACTCATCAAGCGCCACGGCGGCCTTGACCACGCGCTCGCGCTCAAACAGACGCTCGGGGCCCTCATCCCCCAGCACATAGAGCGCCGGGTACACCTCGCCGCGCATGGCATCGGCAAGAACACCAAGCTTGCCGCGCACGCCGGCCTTCCATGCCGTCCAGGCGCAAGCATCGAGCGTCGACACGCCCAGCAACGGCACATTGGCACCGTGCGCCAGACCCTTTGCGGTGGAGATGCCGATACGCACGCCCGTAAACGAGCCGGGACCGCGACCGACCACATAACAGCCGACATCGCTGCGATCCAGGCCGGCCTGCTTCAGTAGGTCATCAACAGTATTCACGAGCTCCACGTTGGCATGGCGGCGACACAGATGGTCCCCACTTACCAGCTTTGCCTCGCCTGTCTGCACGTCAATCCAGCTTGCCGCGCAGGCAAGCATGTCGGTCGATGTGTCGAGCGCCACCACCAGCGCGTTGTCGTTATGCAAGCTCATCTTGTACAGCCTTATCTATCAAATGGGAAAGCTCAATCGCGCGCTCGCCGTGTGCCTCGAGCGTTATCGTTCGCACGTCGCTGTCGTCCTCATCGCGCTTAAGCGTCACCGAAAGATACTCATCTGTCAGTTCATCCTGAAACTGCTCGCCCCATTCCAGCAGGCAAACACCCTCATAGCCCAGCACGTCAAAAATGCCCGTATCCTCAAGCTCGTAGGCATGCTCCAGGCGGTACAGATCAAAATGGAACAGCGGAATACGCCCTTGGTCATGAACGGCCATGAGTGCGAACGTAGGGCTTGTGACCATATGCTCATCGCCCAGAGCGCGCGAAACGCCCTTGGTAAAGTGGGTTTTGCCCACCCCGAGGCCGCCGGTCAAGATCAGCACATCGCCATCTTCTAGACACGGTGCGACCAGCTCGCCAAAATGCTCCGTATCGGCAGTACGGGCCGTTCTATAGGTACCTACCCCCAGGCGCTCCAGGGACATATACGCTCCTTATTATTATTCCGAGGCGGTCTCCGGCGCGGGGTGCCGCTCCAGATAGTCGCCCAGCATCTTAAAGTCTTCCTCCAGCAACTCCTGCCACGCCGGATTGCGCAGCGCCGCCGCAGGATGAAACGTCGGCATCACCACAAAGTGGCCCATCTGATGGAACCTGCCGCGCAGCTTGGTAATGCCGATCTCGGTCTTGAGCACAAAGTGCGTTGCGGGGTTACCGAGCGTCACGATGATATCGGGCCAGATGCTTCGAATCTGCTCGCGCAAAAACGGTGAGCAAGCCAGCACTTCCTCGGGACGCGGATTGCGGTTTCCCGGCGGGCGGCACTTAAGCACGTTGGCGATATAGACGTCCTCGCGCTTAAGACCTGCCAGGGACAAAATGCCGTTGAGGTCTTCACCCGCCGCCCCCACAAAAGGTTCGCCCTGCAAATCCTCGTTGCGACCCGGTGCTTCACCAATAAACATGACGCGAGCGTGGGGGTTTCCCACGCCAAACACGATGTTATGGCGCGACTGATAGAGCTGGCAGAGATGGCAGTCGCCTAAAACAGCCTCAATCTCCTCGAGTGCGACCTCACGTGGCGCCTGATGGGTATGGCCGGGAATGTGCATGACGCCCATAGCGGCTCCTACACGTAGACCTTGTCGAGACGCATGCCAAAGCCGCAGGCGACCTCGTAGTTAATCGTTCCGCGCAGTCGGGCCATCTCGTCCATAGTGATCTCGGCATCGCCATCGCGGCCGACAATAATCATCTCGTCACCATACTCGGCCTCGGGAATCTCGTGTGCCGGGTTGGACTGAATGGCGACCATAAACTGATCCATGCAGATATTGCCAACCTGACGCACGCGCTCGCCGCGATACAGCACATCCATACGATTGGAAAGCGTACGCGATAGGCCGTCGGCATAACCGATCGGCAGCGTGCAGATCTGAACGCGCGTACGCGGTACGCGGTAGGTAAAACCGTAGCCCACGCCCTCGCCCATCGCAGGGTGCGCCACGCGCGTCACGCGCGCATGAACGCTCATAACGGGATCGAGCTGCATCACACGGCTACTCAGCTCGCACGGCTGCATGCCATACAAGCCAACGCCGGCGCGAATCATATCAAAATGCATCGAGGGGTCGAGCATCGAGGACGGCGTGTTGGCGCAATGCACGATACCGCACTCAAAACCCGCATCCTTAATGGCCTGAACGGCCTCGGTAAAGCGCTGGCACTGCAGCTTGTAGTCCCAGCCCGAAGGTTCATCGGCCGTGGCGAAGTGCGTAAATACGCCGTCGCACTGAATACCGCGATGGAAATCAATACCGCGGACAAAGTCGAGCACCTGCGTATAGTGAACGCCGATACGATTCATGCCCGTCTCGATGGCCAGATGGTATTTGCCCACCTTGCCCGCCGCAACGGCGCACTCGCCATACGCAAGAGCAAAGTCGGACGTATAGACCGAGGGCATGATATCGAACTCGAGCAACGTCGGAATAGCCTCAATAGGCGGCTCGCTTAGGATGAGGATGGGTTTCGTAATCCCGCCCTGTCGGAGCTCAACACCCTCGCTAACCGTCGCCACGGCAAACATGTCGGCCCCGGCCGAATACATGATCTTGGCGCACTCAACAGCTCCATGACCATAAGCGTCGGCTTTAACCACACAGCACAGGCGCTGACGCGGATTCAGCAAATTCTTATAGGCCCTCGTGTTGCGGCGGAGCGCTCCGCGGTCAATCTCGACCCAGGACCAACGCGTCAAATCGGCTTTATTCATAATTAGTCATCCGACCCTTCGTCCGTGATTCCCAGATCATCAAGCGCATCCTTTGCCGCCAACTCCATGGCCGGACCGATCAAGTCGATAAGATCGGTCGCGATAACGCTCTTCTCGCCAAACTCCGTCGCCGCGGCAAAACCGGCATAGCTATGAAGTGCGACGGCATACGAGTACAGCAGCTCCCAGCGGTCCATCTCATCGCGCATGGTGGCTAGCGTGCCGGCCAGAATACCCGCAAGGACGTCACCCGAGCCAGCGGTCGCCAACGACGCCGGGCCAGAGAGCGGCAGCAGCACGCGCTCAACACCGCAAATGGCCGTCGTCGGGCCCTTAGCGATAACAACGAGGTTATCGGAACCGGCGGCCCAGACAACCTTTTGCGCGGCGGCAATCGCGGTTCCAAGGTCATTGACCTCATCACCGGCGACGAGACGCGAAAGCTCACGATAATGCGGCGTCATAACGAGCGGCTGCTCACGACGATACATCTCGGGATTACTGTCGATGCCATCGATTGCAATCTTGGCAAGGCAGTTGAGAGCATCGGCATCCAAGATAAGCGGTACGTCGAGCTCAAGCAGACCCGAAACCACCTGCATGGCACCGGCAGATGTCGTCATGCCGGGACCACACAGCACGCAGCTATATTTCTTGGCAATCTCACATACCGTCATGCGGGCGGCGGCGCCAAAGGAGCCACGAGAATCAGACGGAATAGCAAAGACCGGAATCGAAGGGAGCGCCATGCGGATAAGGTTGGCACACGCATCCGGCGTCGCGACCGCCACATAGCCGGCACCAGCGCGGGCTGCAGACTTGGCAGCCATAATGGCGGCACCAGGGTACTGTGCCGATCCGGCAACAATAAGCACCGAGCCGCGCGAGTACTTATCGATATTCGTGGGCAGCGGAGCAAAGTAGTCCACAAGGTCGCCGGGCTCCACGATCTCGGCAGCATGGTCGACATCGTCAATGACCTCATCAAGGCGGTCATACAGACCGCCGCAGACCAGATCGCCTGCATATTCGGGACCGTCAGCGCTGTATAAGCCGATCTTGGGAGCAATCATCGTCACCGTACGCTCGGCACGAATGCAGTCGTCATCCACCACACCCGTCTCGGCATTCAGGCCCGAAGGAACATCGATGGAGACAACGCGATCGGCATTTTCATTGACCGTGGGGATCCAGATTGAAAACGGCGCACGAAGATCACCATGAAAACCGGTACCAAAAATGGCATCGACTACAACATCAGCCTTATCAATCAGCACCTCCAGCTCATCACGAGAGGGGCCGACACACACATGCACGTCGCGACCAGCAGTACGACGGGCGACATGACGAGCGAGAGCGGCAGGGATCTCATCCGGCTCAACCGGAGAGACGATATCTACATCAACGCCCTTATGCGTCAGAATGTCAGCGGCAACCCAGCCATCTCCGCCATTGTTGCCAAAACCGACCAATACAAGAACGCGATCGGGGTTGAGCTTTAAAATCTCGTTGGCAGCAAATTCGCCCGCCAACTCCATGAGTTCGGCCTTCGAGGTACCCTCACGCTCGATAATATCTTCGAGGCGAACGACTTCCTCGGTACTCAAAACCGGTTTCATCTATGCTCCTAGCGCATCTTGCGGATCATCATCCAGATGTTCCGACAAAGCAGATTGTTGCAGCTGTTCGAGCTCGTCTAAGACAGAACGAGCCTCTTTAAATGTCTGAGCAACGCGCTCCTTCGTGCTCACCTTTTCTTCCTTGGGTTTAGGTCGAGCATCCTCGGTGATCGCAATGGCATTAGCAACAGCCAAGTCACCCGTCAGAGTAATAGAAAGAGCGACCTCGACAACGCCCAATTCCTGGGCGATTTCGAGAGCACGGCCCGAAAGCAGCGCTTTTGGCTTGCCGAGCTTATCGCGCGTTACGGAAACGTCTTTACGGCCAACGCCCTGGCTAAAACCCGTACCAAGCGCCTTAAGTACCGCCTCGCGAGAAGCAAAACGGCTGGCATAATGCGCGGCAGGACGAGACGAGGCATCGCAATACGAACGCTCTTCATCGGTAAACACGCGCCGAGCAAACGCGGGCGTCTTCTCAAGGATTGAATTCATTCGGGAAATCTCGACGATATCAACGCCGATTCCGGCTTCGGCCATAATCACCTCCATGCTGCACAGACTAAGATATTGTAGCCCGTTCGCAGAAGATGCGACAAACGAGGGTCAAAAACACAGCGACAGTTGAGTGATGGCCGCTTTTTAACGCAAAAAAGGGGGAGGCCGCGAGGCCTCCCCCTTCTACATTCCCAATGGCGGCTCGG